>NZ_VFUW01000005.1:0-500304 GCF_006441385.1 Mesorhizobium sp. B2-4-18
GCGACGGATGGCGACCTGGACAAGGCCTCGGCGACGTCGGCGAGCGGTCTGACCTTGAACTTCTACGACGACGGGCCGTCGGTGACGGCGGTTGCGAACGCGACTGCGATCCTTTCCGTCGACGAGACGGCAGGCTCGCAGGTGGGCGACCACGACTTTGCCGGTGCTGTGTCGCAGAGCGGTTCGGTGAGCATCGCGGGTCTGTTCAACCCGGCGGTGTATGGCGCGGACGGGAACGGCGGGACGACGTATGCGCTGACGCATGCGGACGGGACGGCGTTCGGAACGACCGCGGGAACGGGAACAGCAACGGGGCTTCATGCGACGTCGGCGCCGGGGACGGAGATTTATCTGTTCCTGAACGGGACGACGATCGAGGGCCATGTCGGCAACGACCCGGCGGGAGCGCTGGCGTTCACGGTGGCGCTCAGCGGCACGAACGCGACGCTGACGCAGGTGCTGGCGCTGGATCATCCGAACGCGGCGAACCCGAACGACCTGCTGGCGCTGTCGGACAAGGTGTATGTGACGGCGACGGCGACGGATGGCGACCTGGACAAGGCCTCGGCGACGTCGGCGAGCGGTCTGACCTTGAACTTCTACGACGACGGGCCCCAGTTTGGAATTGTGACCAACGCCCACATGTCAAACGAAGTCGGGCATTTGCAGGGAGTTTTGCAGTACGCTACGGGAGCAGATGGCCTCGGATCGCTGACGATTTCGAGCATCGCGGGCTTGCCGACAGGCTGGACAACTAGTGCTGCTGGGGGCTCCTCGGTCAACATCCTCGCGCCGGACGGAACGCAGATCTTTACCGTTCAACTCCATCTCGATGGCACCTACGATATTATCCAATCGGCTGTACGACCTGGAACAACGTCGACGATCGACCTGGCTTCTAGCATCGCAAACTCGCCGATCGGAAACTATGACTTCGGTGCCGTGAAGCTGACTGCCTTGGCGGACGATACAGGATCATCGGCTACGGCCAACTTCAATGCATATACGGATAGTTCGGAGCCCGGTGGCCACGCGTTCGGACTTGGAAATCCCACCTTCGGCATTAACGACAGTTTCAAGTTGGAGTTTCTCAGTCCTCTGTCCAATTTCAGCCTGAAGATTGCCGACGTGGACAATAAAGGCATTATAAACGTCACACTATCGGATGGCATAACAACCGTTACGATACCGAAGACTATCGATTCAACGACAACTTATCTTACTATCACGCAAAGCGACCTGACGGCCAACGGTTTGACAGGTATTACATCTGCGATACTGACGGGAGTTGATCAGCCGACTAATGCCAACGATATCAAAGTGTCGTTCTCGACGTTTTCCTACTCGGAATCCCACCCCGCTGGCGACATGCATTTCACAGTCAACGTTAGCGGCAAAGATGGCGACAATGATTCCGTCACTACTAGCTTTGACGTCAACTCGGTTGGCGGAGCTACATCCACCGATCACTTCGTTGGCACAGCAGCGAACGATGTTTTCCACGGTGGGAGCGGTACCGACCAATTTGATGGTGCTGGCGGGATACTGAACATCGTAGACTACACCGGCAGCGTCGGAGCAGTCTCGATCCATCTCACTGACAACGGGTCTGCATCGGGTGCACCGGTAGACCTAAGCAACCCGCTCGCAGGCAATATCGGCGGCGGCGACGCGATTGGAGACACCCTTACCAACATCCAAGGGTTGATCGGGGGCAGTGGCGACGACCATCTGTTCGGCAACTCCGGAAACAATTATCTCGCTGGCGGGGCGGGCAACGACACCCTCAATGGTGGCGGTGGCGATGACACGCTTGTCGGCGGCGCAGGCAATGACATCCTCATCGGCGGAACGGGCCTGGACACGATGACCGGCGGCACAGGAGCCGACACGTTCAAACTCGACAGCCTGGACATCAAGGATCTGATCACCGACTACCACGGTGCCGGTTCTGGTGGCGAGGGCGACAAGATCGATCTCACCGCGCTGTTCGACACGCCTGTGAACGGCGATATCAGTAACTACGTGCGTTATGATAGCGCGACGAGTACACTGAGCGTCAACACCAGTGGCTCGGGCAACAACTTCGTCGACGTTGCCGTGCTACAGAACGCACCTGCCGCAGGCACGATCAACATCCTTTACGACGACACGACACACACGCAGCACAATGTCACGATTTAACGCTTCTGCGCGCTCGTGCTCCCATGCTATGCATTAGCGGGACATGAAATGGCAATTTGGAGAGGGGCTTACATGAGAATTCGTTCAAGGTTGCTGATTTCGGCCACGGCGCTGCTGTTGGCGGGATCGACCGGCTTTGCCGCCGACATCATCGAGGGACCTGTGGCCGACTATTGCCGCACCGTTGGAACCTCCAACCTCGTGCTGACCGACAACACGGTCGACCTCACGAAACAGGTCGTCAAGCTGATGGACGAGTCGGTCGCCGTCGCCAACAGCCCGGAATGGATCCATTCATCCCGGCCGGTCTTCGTCTGGGCATCGGAAGCCAAGGTCGCCTGCGGCATGGCTTACGGCTACCTGAAGACGAATTACAAGGACGAAGACACGCTCAATAAATGCGAGTGTTTTCACGACCGCATGGTCGAGTACATGAACTGACCGCAAGAGCGAAAGCGCGCAGGCAGAACATGGAATCTGACCGGCCGGTCCACGGCCCGCGGACATGGGCGGTCGCTTGCGCGCTGGCGCTATCGCTGCTCGGCTGCCAATCCAAAGGCTCGGTGTCGGACGCGCTCGACCCCGCTGCCATCCAGGTCGCCGACCAGCCGGCTGCTGTTGTTGCCGTGGCAAACGCAAGCAAGGCGACGCAGTCCCTCGGCACGGGACCCACGAAAGTCGCCATGCTGCTGCCGCTGTCCGCTTCCGGATCCGCGGGCGAAAACGGCAAAAAGATGCTCGACGCCGCCAAGCTCGCCATGACGGACCTCGGTAATCCCCTGCTGACGCTTACCGTCGAGGACACAAGGGGAGACGCGGCTTACTCCCAGCAACTGGCGGTAAAGGCCATAACTTCGGGAGCGAAAGTGGTCATCGGTCCGACCGAACTGCCGGCGGCGCAGCATGTCGCGAAACTGTCGGGCTCGAACCGGCCGGTGGTTCTGGCTCTCGCGGACAATTTTGCCGGCGGCCCGGGCGTCTATGCGGTATGCCTTGGCGAGGCGGACAGCGCCGCGGCGGGCGCCGGCGCAATCGCGGCCAAGGGCGGCAAGAAATTCGTCCTGCTGGTGCCAGCGGGCGCGGGTGCCGATATTGCCGAAAAACACGTCGCCAACAGCCTCAGCGTGTACGGCGCCGCACTTGCGATCACCATCCCCTACACGAGCGCCGACAGCGCGGCAAAGGCGGTCGCGGACATGGGCTCGCTGGTTGACGCCCCCGACGCCGTGATCGTCGCCAGCGGCGACAGCAATCCATCGCCAATCCTGATCGCCCTCAAGGCAAAAGGCATCCCTGGAAAATCAACCTCCGTGGTTGGCACGAACCGCTGGCTGGAGCACGCGACCAGTCCGCTTTTCGAAGGCGCCTATATCGCCACGCTCGACCAACATGAAACAGGCCCCATTTCGGATCGTTTCAAGGCAAGCTTCAATTACCAGGCCGACGTCAATGTCGCTTATGCCTATGATATGGTCGCGCTGACCGCGGGCATCGCAAGCGCTGCCGGACCCAACGGTTTCAGTAGGCAGGTTTTCGAGAACCCGAATGGCTTTCGCGGATCGACCGGCTTGTTCAGGTTCCGCGCGGATGGATCCAGCGAACGCTCGATGCCGTTTTACCGGATAGAAAAAGGTGCGCTCAAACTGGTTGCCAAATCGACGTCCAGCTTCTAGCGAATTGGGCGCGGGCGGCCCGATGGGAGATCGGGGGCGCGTTCGCATCATGATCGCGCTCGCAGGCATCGAGCTTCTCATCGGCATCCTGCTGCTGGTCAAGGCAGCGACCCTGTTCCCCGTCGAACGAAGCCTCACCGACCCAGCACCTGACGTCGGCGATGACGTCGCGCGACATCCGGCTCGATCGATCGTCAACTCAGCCCGCAAGATTGCCGAGGATCTCATCGCACCGCCGCAGATCGAGGGATCGGAGATGGAGCGGGTGGAACCTCGTTTGCCGCTTGGCGACCTCGGCCTCGCATCACGCCCCAAGTCATGGATGCCCAGGGATTGGCGGGAAACATTGCTTTACGATCCAGTGGCCACGTCGTCGGCTGGTTTCGGCTCCATGGGGCGGAAACTGTTCATCAGTGGAACCCAGGGCGTCCAGACCGACAGGGTCTGCCTGTTTCACGAGAGCGCGTGGCCATGCGGACAGCGGGCCTACGCGGCTTTCAACAACTGGATGCGCGGGCGAGCGCTGAACTGCTTCGTGCCTCCGGTGGTCGACCGCTTCCCTGTCGCGGCGACATGCAGGCTGGGCAAACAGGATGTCGGCGCCTGGCTGGTATCGAATGGCTGGGCGCTGGCCTTGCCGAGCGGCATCTATGGCAAGGCCGAAGCAACAGCCAGGGCGGCGGAGATGGGAATCTTCGGCCCGCCATAGGCGACAGCACCGGATTCGCCACAAAGGGCAGCATCCTCCGTTCAGAAGCTTGGCGATCTAACCCGACGTGTCAAATTGTATTGTTCTTCGAAACCGAAATCGTAACTTGCCGGTCTTATGCTTGGCGATCGAACGGAGATCGACGATGAGCAATGCAGCAGCTGATGTCCCGGTCCATCATGAATGGAAGACCATTGCCTGGCTGGCATTTCTTGGAACCGTCGGCAGCCTGTGCGTGTCCCTCGTCCTGAATTATCTGCTGTTGTTCAGCGAGGCGCTGACGCCTTTCGGGCGCGGCATGATCACGGCAACACTTTTGCCTGTGGTGATCTGCCTGCCGCTGTTTGTGTTCATAGGCCTGAAACTGGCCGAGATCCGTCGCTATCGGCGGGAACTCAACCGGGCCGCGACCTTCGATACGCTGACCGGTTGCCTGAACGGGAGGGTCTTCACGTCGCTGATCGAGAGACGGGCGATCAGGTCTTCCCCACAAGGCGAGCGATCGGGCGCGTTCCTGGTCATTCATCCTGAACACCTGAACGCCATCAACTTGCGCTTCGGCCTGAACTGGGGCGACGAGGCCTTGCGCCTGATCGCTTCAACCATCCGGTCTTGCGTGCGCTCGCAAGACGTCGTCGGCCGCATAGGTGCCTCCATGTTCGGTGTGTTCCTTCCCGGAACGAGCGAGGCCGAAGCCAGGACGGTTGGCGAGCGTATCCGTGCCACTGTCTCGCAGGTCTATTTCGCCCCTCAGGGAGCCGAGGAGATCCTGGCCGTGTCCGTCGGGGGCGTGGTTTTCGAGCAGGACCTGGACTTCGAGGACATGTTCCGGCCTGCCGAAGAGAGCTTGTCGGGCAAAAGCGGTTTTGGACTGTCGCGTATTCAACGCGCTTCAATCTGACGAGCCGTCACCATTCTATCGCCAATAGGCGGAAGGCGTGCCGGCAAATGGGCGGGCACGCCTTGGGATCCCCTCGTGATCGCGAGACGGGCTCGTTGCTTTTCGAAGCCGGCTTATGCAATCGTGGCCATGGACGCCAGCCTGCCGCTTACACCCGGCATGCCACCTGACCAAGATCTCCGGACCCGACCTCGATGGCTGGTGTATCGACGGAACAGAATGAAATTTTACTCAGCCGCCGAGCGGATTGCCTTTATCGCCACGCTCATTGCGGTCCTGGTGCTCGCGTTGCTGCCGATATCTCGCCTCGACGAATTCGGCATCGATATCGGCTTCCACTACGACAAGGCCAACCATGCGAGCGCCTTCGCGATCCTAGCGTTTCTGGGAAGTCTGGGCTGGCCCGGCCGCAAGACGAGGCTGATCATCTTCCTCGCCCTGGTTGGAGCCGCGATCGAAATCCTCCAGGGCACGTCGCTGATAGAGCGTGATCTCGACGTGTTCGACTGGATCGCCGATTGCGTCGGCATGGCTTGCGGACTTCTGGCGGCAATCTGCGCGAACTGGATTTCGCGACGCGTGCATTGAGATAGCCAAATCAGCAAGTTGGCGCTGAAGGTGAAGGTCTACCGCGAACTGCGCCATCGCGAGCGGGATCGTCGTGTGCCTGTGCTGAACATGGGCCCGCTCTATTTCCTCTGGGCCTCGGCCAAACACCAGTCCCACGGACACGATCAGAAAACCTAAGCGGTCCGCCGATGGCTGCCGGACGCTTCAACTCGCGATGGCGGTCGGACGCGTCAACTCGCCTCGCGCATCGCCTCTGCCGCCTGCAAATCGACAGAGACAAGCTGGCTGACGCCCTGCTCGGCCATGGTCACGCCGAACAGCCGGTCCATGCGGGCCATGGTGATGGGATTGTGGGTGATGATGACGAAACGCGTCTCGGTGGTCTTGGCCATCTCGTCCATGAGATTGCAGAAGCGCTCGACATTGTGATCGTCGAGCGGCGCATCGACTTCGTCGAGCACGCAGATCGGTGCCGGGTTGGTCAGGAAGACAGCGAAGATCAGCGACATCGCAGTCAGCGCCTGCTCGCCGCCCGACAGCAGCGTCATGGTCTGCGGCTTCTTGCCGGGCGGTCGGGCAAGAATCTCCAGGCCCGCCTCCAGCGGATCCTCGGATTCGATCAGCTGCAATTCCGCCGTGCCGCCACCGAACAGATGCGAGAACAGTCGCTGAAAGTGGCTGTTGACGACATCGAAGGCGGCCAGCAGCCGTTCGCGGCCTTCACGATTGAGGCTCTGGATCGCTTGCCTGAGTTTGCGGATCGCTTCGATAATGTCCTCTCGCTCGGAAACGATCGCCTCCAGGCGCTCGGAAAGCTCCCTCTGCTCTTCCTCGGCGCGCAGATTGACGGCGCCGAGCCGCTCGCGCTCGACCTTCAGCCGATCCAACTGGCGTTCGATCTCGGGCATTTCGGGCATCGGGTCGTCGGCTTCCAGGCCGGTGTGGCGAATGACCAGATGCGGCGGCGTGTTCAACGTTTCCTGGATGCGCGCCTCGACCTCCAGCCGGCGTTCGTCGGCCGCCGTCAGCCGTTCCTCGGCACGGGCGCGGGTTTCGCGCGCTTCGGCCAGCGACTGGATGGCTGATGTGGCCGCCTTGTCCAGTTCGGCCTGCCTGTTCTCCGCCTCCTGCAACCGGTCGGCTGCCGCCTTGCGCAAGGTTTCGGCCTCGGTGAGCTGCGACAGCAGCGCACGCCGCTTGGCGTCGATCTCGTCGGGCGCATCGGCCAGCCGTTCGCGCTCGGCTTCGGCCTCTGCCTTGCGTTCGGCAAGCGACGCGATCTGCGTCGAGGCGTTTTCGGCGCGTACCAGCCAATTGCTGCGTTCGGCACCGATGGCATCAAGCCGGCGTGTGCGTGCCTCGGCTTCTCGCCGCAAGCCCTCGTGGACGGCGCGCGCGTCTGCAAGCGCGGCGCGGTCGCGCGAGACATTGGCCGAGGACTGTTCGAGCTGCAATTGCAGGTCGCCGAGGTCGGGCGCATCCTGCAGCAGCATCTCGGCCTCGACGAAAGCCGCTGACGTCTCCTCATGGCTGTCGACGATGCGGGCGCGCGCCTCGTCCAGCGCGGCACGCCGGCTCGATAGTTCACCGCCGGCCTTTTCCGCCTCGGCCAGCGCATTGCGGGCGGCGTCCAGCCGGTGCTGGGCCTCACGTCCCGCCTGGCGCGTGTTGCGTTCGGCTTCGCTTGCCTGGCGGAGCGCCTGCTCGGCCTGCGCTAGCGCTTCCTCGGCCTGGCGCAGCACAAGCGTGGCCTGCACCGCTTCGGCATCGAGTTCCGCAAGCCGGTTCTTCTGTGCCAGCCTTTGTGCCGCGGCGGTCGGCGCATCGGCGCTGGCGGTCAGGCCGTCCCAGCGCCACAGCGCACCCTGGCGGCTGACCAGGCGCTGGCCTGGAGCCAGAAGCCCCTGCAACCGGCGGCCGTCAGCGGCCTCGACGATACCGATCTGCGCAAGACGTCGGGCTAGTTGCGCCGGCGCGCGAACCACGCTGGCAAGGCTCTTGATCCCTTCCGGAAGCGCGGCATCGCCGGGCTGGATTTCGCTTTCGCCCCAATGCGCCGGTGCACTGCGGTCGAGCGGCACGTCGAGGTCTTCGCCAAGGGCGGCCCCCAGTGCCGTCTCGAAGCCGCGCTCGACGCTGATCTGCTCCAGCACCGAAGGGAAGAGATCGCCGCTGGCCGCGTTCAGGATCTTGGCCAGCGTGCGCGCTTCGGTCTCGATCCGCGCCAGCTCCGCCTTGGCGTCCTGAAGCGGCGGGCGGGCAGCGCTTTCAGCGCCACGGCCGTCGATGACCGACTGTTCAGCCTGCTCCACCGCTGCCTCGGACTCCTCCAGCAACGCCATCGCCTGCTCGACCAGTACCTGCTTCTCGGCCGGATCCGGCAAGCCGGCGACCTTGGAGAGGATGTCCGACAATTCGCGGTCGACGTCGGCGAGTTGGCGGGCGAAGCGGTCGCGACGCTCCGCGGTTTCGCGCAAAGTCCGTTCGATCTGATGGCGCGAGGCGGCGGCCTCGGCACGCTCGGCGGTCAGCGCGGCAAGTTTGGCTTCGCTTTGCGCAAGCGTCGAAGCGGCCTGTTCGAATACAGCGCGGGTGGTGGCCTCGCGCTCGGCGGCACCGGCGTTTTCGGAGTTCAGCGTGGCCTCTTCCGCACGCAGGCGCTCGAGAACGTCGGCATTGTCGCGCACCATCCGCTCTTCGCGGGCAATGTCGCCGTCGAGCTGCTGCAGCCGACGTTCGAGTTCGGCCTGCCGGTTGCGGATACGGCCAGCTTCTTCCTCGATCTGCGACCTGGCGATCGACAGGCGCTGGAAAGCCGCGGCAGCCGCGGCTTCCGCGTCGCGCAGGTCAGGCAGGCGATGGGCGGAGATGCCTTGCTCCTTGGCCGCGTTCATCTGCGTGGCGGCGCGGTCGCCGACGAGCGCCGTTGCCGTGGCCAGCGCCGAACGCGCCTCGCCTTCCTGTGTCTTGGCCAGCGTCCAGCGCAGGTGCAAGAGCGTTGCTTCGGCCTTGCGGATGTCGGCCGACAGGTTCTTGAAGCGGGAAGCCTGGCGCGCCTGGCGCTTGAGGCTTTCGATCTGGCTTTCCAGTTCGCCCACGACATCGTCCAGGCGTTCGAGGTTCTGCTCGGCCGCCTTAAGCCGCAATTCCGCCTCGTGGCGACGGGTGTGCAGGCCGGAAATGCCGGCCGCTTCTTCGAGCAGGGCGCGACGGGCCTGCGGCTTGGCCTGGATCAGTTCGCCGATACGGCCTTGCCCGACCATCGAGGGCGAGCGCGCGCCGGTCGACTGGTCGGCGAACAGAAGCTGCACGTCCTTGGCGCGCGCTTCCTTGCCGTTGATGCGGTAGAGCGAGCCGGCCTCGCGCTCGATGCGGCGCGACACCTGTAGTTCGTCGGCATCGTTGAAGGCGGATGGAGCCGAGCGGTCGCTGTTGTCCAGGAAAAGCGTGACTTCGGCGGTGTTGCGGGCGGGGCGGGTTCCCGAGCCGGAAAAGATGACGTCGTCCATGCCGGACGCGCGCATGTTCTTGTAGGAGCTTTCGCCCATCACCCAGCGCAGCGCCTCGACCAGGTTCGACTTGCCGCAGCCGTTCGGCCCGACAATGCCGGTCAGGCCGCGTTCGATGACGAACTCGCCGGGTTCGACGAAGGACTTGAAACCAAGAAGGCGGAGGCGCGAAAACTTCATTCGCGCGCCTCATACACCGGTTCGGCAAGAGTGTACCGAGGTTTTGCGATAGGACGCAGAGCGCGCGAACGGATAGAGAGGCAAGCAGCGCCGGAGCGCTGCCGCTTCAGCACTGAGCCGATGTCAGAGCAGAGGGTCGATGATGGCCGACATTTCCTCAATCGACATCGCCCCTTTGTAGGTCTTACCGTTGATGAAGAAGGTCGGCGTCGAGTCGACCTTGAATTCATTGGCGCCACGCTTCTGAACCGATCTCACATCGTCCAGAAGTTTCTGGTCCGTCAAGCAGGCCTCGAAGGACTCCTGTGTAAAACCGGCAAGCTTGGAAATTTGCAGCAGCGCTTCCTTGGTGTTCGACACGCCGACCCAGTTCGCCTGCTGCCTGAACAGCACGTCGACCATCGGGAAATAGTTATCCTTGGCGCAACGCGCCAGCATGAAACCGGCTTCGGCGCTCGGATCGAATGGGAATTCGCGCAGGATGTAGCGCGCCTTGCCGGTATCGATGTACTTGGTCTTCAAATCCGGAAAGGTGGTCTCGGCGAAATGCGCGCAGTGCGGGCAGGTCATCGAGGCGTATTCGACGATGGTGACCTTGGCGTCATCCTTGCCGAGCTGCTTGTCGGGCAGCGCGCCCGGCTTCATCAGTTCGGTCATGTCGACGGTGCCCTGCGCTTCCGGTACCTGGACCGCGGCGGGCGTGGCCGGCTTTGCGGGCGTTGCCGGATTCGCGGGTTTGACATCCGCGGCCTTCGCCTCTTCGCCGGAATCACTGCAGGCGGCGAGCAGGGCCACCGCCGGGATGGCGGCCAGCGATGTCAGGACGTTTCTGCGAGAGAAGCTTTGGCCAAACGGGGGACGGCTCATACGAATCACCTGATAAGGGTTGGATTTTGCAATGCAAAGGCACAAAAAGGCGAGAGTTGGCGCGAATTAAGGCATCCCTGTCCCCAATCCAATCGTGAAACCTGACAAGGGCGATCACGAATGCGCGAGATTAACGACAAACCTATGACCGTTTCCAATCAGAACCAAGGGGATCGTCTCCGTTTGGGCCGACCGGGGCAACTGTAACCGTTCCACTTCGCCCTTGGCCAGACGGCCTCGGAATAGTCCCCGGGGTCATTGCAGCCGTCTAGGCTTTCCTTGCGCCCAGAATGGTCGTCCCCAGCCGTTCCAGCGAGGCGCGCAGCCCGTCATCCTCTATAAGCCCGACAGTATCGGACAATTTCGCCTTTTCGGCCGCGCTCAACGCCCTGAGGGTGGGTTTGGGCCGGGCTCTTCCCGAGCTTATCGGCTTCTGCACGATCCTGATGCGGCCTATCGCCCTGAAACCCAGGAAGGCGTTCACCCGGTTGATGATCTCGCCGGTCTCGTGCTGCAGATGAAGCGCGGCCATGCCTTCGCAGGCGATGACCAGTACGGCCGGCTCGAACGGATCATCCTCGTGCAGGCGGCGCGGCCACTGGATCTTTTCGGGCCGCGAGTGGATGGCCAAGCGCGGTCCGGCAATCTCTTCCCACGACTGGACGAGACCGATCGAGATGCCTGCCCGCTTGCGCAGCACCGGGTCGAGGATGTCGGTGGCGAGATCGCTCACCGGAACGGGATTGCCGAAGCGCCTTTTCCCTGCCATGTGCGTTCTCCAGCCACGACCCAGCAGATATCGGCCAGGCCAACGCAAGATCAATGGCACCAGCAGACCAGACCCGCAAGGCCCAGACCAGCAAGGTCATCTCGGATGATACGGCGTCGCGCCTGCTCGCCTGGTATGACGCGCATCATCGCGAATTGCCGTGGCGCGTGACGCCGCGCGAGCACGCACGCGGTGTGCGGCCCGATCCCTACCGTATCTGGCTGTCGGAGGTGATGCTGCAGCAGACCACCGTGGAAGCGGTGAAATCGTACTTCCTCGCCTTTGTCGAGAAATGGCCCGATGTCGAAGCGCTGGCCGCGGCGCCGACGGAGGATGTGATGAAAGCCTGGGCGGGGCTCGGTTATTACTCCCGCGCCCGCAACCTCAAGGCCTGCGCCGATCTGGTGGCGGCACGCGGCGGGCGGTTTCCGGACACCGAGATCGGACTTCGAGAATTGCCGGGGATCGGCGCCTATACATCGGCGGCAATAACGGCCATCGCCTTCGACCGCCACGCCGCCGTCGTCGACGGCAATGTCGAACGCGTCATCTCACGGCTGTTTTCGATCACGACGCCGCTCAGCGAAGCCAAGGCCGAGATACGGGTCCATGTCGAGTGCATGGTGCCGGCGACAAGGCCCGGCGACTTCGCCCAGGCGATGATGGATCTCGGCGCCACGATATGCACGCCGCGCCGGCCGCGCTGCATGCTGTGCCCGCTGCGCGAGGACTGCAGCGCCGTTGTTTCAGGAGATCCCGAAAATTTCCCGGTGCGGCTGCCAAAGGCCGACAAGCCGCTGCGGCGGGGGGCTGCTTTCGTTGCCATGCGTGACGACGGTGCCATTCTTTTGCGCAAGCGGCCAGAGAAAGGGCTGCTCGGCGGCATGACGGAAGTGCCGACCACCGCCTGGACGGCGCGGATGGACGGAGCCACCACAGAGGCGGCAGCGCCCTTTGCCGGCGACTGGCGGCGCGCCGGAACAATCACGCATGTGTTCACCCATTTCGCGCTCGAGCTCGAAGTCTTTCGTGCCCACATCAAAGGTGATGCCCTGGCAGGGTATTTCTGGTCGCCCGCCCATGAGATTTCAGGCGAGGCGCTGCCCACCGTCATGAAAAAGGCAATCGAGGCTGCGATACCCGGCGCGACGAAAAAACCTCGCCATTGAGTGCAAAGAGGCCCCATGACTGAAATCCGCCACATCGTTTTCGACATCGGCAAGGTGCTGATCCATTACGATCCGAACATTCCCTTCAGCCGCCTCATTCCCGACGACGAAGAGAGAAAGTGGTTCTTCGACAATATCTGCACGCATGACTGGAACATAGAGCAGGATCGCGGCCGGACGTGGGAAGAGGCCGAAGCGCTGCTGATCGCGGAGCACCCCGAGCACGCCGAAAACATCCGCAATTTCCGTCGCCACTGGCACGAGATGGTGCCGCATGCCTATGACGACAGTGTCACCATCATGCTCGGCCTGATCGACAGCGGCCACGATGTGACGATGCTGACCAACTTTGCTTCCGACACGCTGGCCGAAGCGCGCGAACGCTTCGATTTCCTCGATCGTCCGCGCGGCGTCACCATCTCGGGCGAGATCGGCAAGATCAAACCGGATCGTGGCATCTACGACCATCACGTGGCCGCGTTCGGCCTCGAGCCATCGGCGACGCTGTTCATCGACGACAGCCAGAAAAATGTCGACGGCGCCAAGGCCGCCGGCTGGCAAGCGGTGCTGTTCACCGATGCCAGCACGCTTAAAGCAGACCTTGAGCGATTGGGGATCAGGACGTGATCTCCATCGCTTACGACGATCCGTTGAGCATTTGAATCAATAAATATGAGGCAGGCGGCAGAGCTCAGCCCCCTGCCCGTTCCATGCCAAGCCGGGCGATGCGGCGCAGTTCGTCGATGGGGGTAAGCCCGCCGCTGCGCTCATAATGCCAGAAGGTCCAGCCGTTGCAGGCGTCCAATCCCTGCACCTCGGCGCCGATCTTGTGGATCGAGCCGGCGCTGTCGCCGATCGCGACGGTCCCATCGGCGCGAACCTTGGCGGCCCAGCGCTTCTTGGCGTCATAGAGCGTGGCGCCGGGCGTCATCAGCCCGGTGTCGATCAGGCTGACGAAGGCGACGCGCGGCTCCGCGCGCTTGCCGGTGAGCACGGTGAGATCCGCTTCGTCGAGTGGCCGCACCGCGTCGATGCGCTCATTGGCGGCGTCGATATAGGCCTGCTCGCGCTCGATGCCGACGAAGTGACGGCCGAGGCGCTTGGCAACCGCGCCTGTCGTACCGGAGCCGAAGAACGGGTCGAGCACGACGTCACCCGGCTTGGTCGAAGCCATCATGATACGGGCAAGCAGCGCCTCGGGCTTTTGGGTCGGATGCAGCTTGTCGCCATTCTCATTCTTCAGGCGCTCGCCGCCGGTGCAGATCGGGAACAGCCAGTCGGAGCGCATCTGGATATCGTCGTTCGACGCCTTCAGCGCTTCGTAGTTGAAGGTATAGCCCTTGCCCTTCTGGTCACGCGAAGCCCAGATCATCGTCTCATGCGCGTTCTGGAAGCGGCGGCCGCGAAAATTCGGCATCGGATTGGTCTTGCGCCAGACCACGTCGTTGAGAATCCAGAAGCCGAGATCCTGCATCTTGGCCCCGACGCGGAAGATGTTGTGGTAGGAGCCAATGACCCAGATGGTGCCGTTGGGCTTCAGCACGCGGCGTGCCGCCAGCAGCCAGGCGCGGGTGAAAGCGTCATAGGCTTCGAAGCTCTCGAACTGGTCCCAGTCGTCGTCGACCGCATCGACCTTGGACTGGTCGGGACGGTGCAGGTCGCCGTCGAGCTGCAGATTGTAGGGCGGATCGGCAAAGATGACGTCGATCGACTTTTCCGGCAGGCGGTCGAGCGCCGCGACGCAGTCGCCTTTCAGGATCGTGTCCAGCCATTCGGATTGCTGGGGAGCGTGGGAGAGCTCGTCGAGAAGACGCACGGCTGACATTTTTACACCCAAGGCACGCGTTACTGTTTACTGCCCGTTATGGTTACCGATCAGCGTAAATATTCGGTGAAGCTTTATCGATGCCGTGGAGGAGTTTGCGAAGCCGTGTCCATTGGTGTATGCCGCGCCGCTTGAGCCCTGAGCGGCCATTCCTCCACCCTCCATCGTCCGGATCACCATGCCCCAGCCAGACCTTGTCATCTTCGATTGCGACGGCGTGCTCGTCGATTCCGAAATCATCGCCGCGCGGGTCGAAGCTGAACTGATAACCCTGGCCGGATACGAAATCTCGGCGGAGGAGATTGCCGAGACCTATGCCGGCCTGACCTTCAAGGACATACTGATACGAATCGAGGAGAAGTCCAAAATCCCGTTCCAGGTGTCGCTGATCGACCGCGCCGAGGAACTGGTCGACCGCAAACTGCGCAGCGACGTGCGCGCCATCGAAGGCGTGCGCGAAGCGGTCGCCTCGGTCACGTCGCAACGCTGCGTCTGCTCCAACTCACGTTCGGAGCGGATCGAGTTCATGCTGGAGAAGGTGCATCTGTTGCCGTTCTTCGCCGGGCGCATCTTCTCGGCGATGGAAACGCCGACCGGAAAGACCAAGCCGGCTCCAGACGTGTTCCTGCATGCCGCCGAAAAGCTCGGCGTCAACCCGGCGAACACCTTCGTCATCGAGGATTCCGTGCACGGCGTCACCGGCGCCAAGGCCGCCGGCATGCGCGTGATCGGCTTTACGGGCGCCAGCCACAGCTATCCCGGCCATGCCGACGCCTTGACAGAGGCCGGTGCCGAGACGGTGATCCGCCGCTGGGCGGAACTGAAGAGTGTCATTGCCGCTCTGTCGGAGTGGTCGGCGGATGCCTGAGATGCGTGCGTCCGGCTGGAGGCACGCCAGGCCGACAGCCGCCTAGTTCGTCGCGGCCGTCTTCTTCCTGTGGGTCTTCTTCCTCGGCTTGTCGGTCGTCGCCTTCGGCGCGGTTTCGTCGTAACCGGCATAGGCTTGATAGTCCTGCGCCGTCGGCGCCGGTACGACGACATTGGAATCGGTGAAGACAAACTGGGTGGCGACCGAGGGATCGGTCACCTGAACCTGATACTGGTGGATCTGCGAATAAAGCACGTCGGTGCCGTGCATGACCGCGGTGCGGATCGGCATGGTGATGGTGCCTGGCGTGAATTTCGGCCCTGGCACGATCTTGCCGGCAACCGCGATCTTCATCGTCAGTTGTCCGTCGGCACGGCTGCAATCGCGGGTCACGTCGCTGATCGACGCCTGATAAATGATCCTCGCCGAATCGTCGGGCGGCGTAGCAGCAGCGGCGTCAGCGGCGGCCTGGGCCGCGGCATCCGCAGCGGCATCGCCGGTCTTTTTGAGCTTCGGCTTGGGCTTCTGCACCTCGTTGACATAGGTATTGAAGAAGGCCGTGCCGTCGCGCACCGTCACCCTTGGGCAATAGGCGTTCAGCTGGCTGGCCAGCACCTTGGGGTCCTGCGGCGGGGGTGGCGCCGTCGGATCCTTCTTGCCGAAACCGAGGTTCAGGATGCCATTGTCGCCTGATTGGCAGCCCGCGGCGGCAAGCATAAAGCCGGTGAGCGCAAGACCCGCCAAAAAGCGACCACTTGATATACGAAACGCCATGAAACTGCACTTCCCTCTCGCAAAGCTGGTGACGTATATCAACCGCGCGGCAAAAATGCGACTAGAGCCGGTGCAGAAATTAACCACCTTGTGGTGAACGGAAAAACAGGCGGCAAACGGATCTGTGACATGCATTATGTGAGCACCCGCGGTGAAGCGCCCGCGCTTGGATTTTCCGACGCCATCCTGGCGGGCCTGGCGCGCGATGGCGGCCTCTACGTGCCGCGCGAATGGCCGCATTTCTCGCCATCCGAGATCCGAGCCATGCGCGGCCTCGCCTATCCCGACCTGGCCATACGCGTGCTGATGCCGTTCCTGGGCGGCGAGATCGCCGCGCCGGTCTTCGAGCGCCTGGTCCGCGAAGCCTATGCCACCTTCCGCCATGAGGCCGTCTGCCCGCTGGTGCAGACCGGCGCCAACACTTTTGTCCTCGAACTCTTTCATGGGCCGACACTGGCGTTCAAGGACGTGGCGATGCAGTTGCTTGCCCGGCTGATGGACCATGTGCTTGCCGAACGCGACCAGCACGCCACCATCGTCGGCGCCACGTCGGGCGATACCGGTGGCGCGGCCATAGACGCCTTTGCCGGGCGCAGCCGCACCGACATCTTCATCCTTTTTCCGCATGGTCGCGTCTCGCCGGTGCAGCAGCGGCAGATGACGACGTCGAAGGCTGAAAATGTCCATGCGCTGGCGATCGAGGGCAATTTCGACGACTGTCAGGGCCTGCTGAAGGACATGTTCAACGATCACGGCTTCCGCGACCAGGTGTCGCTGTCGGGGGTCAATTCGATCAACTGGGCACGCATCATGGCCCAGATCGTCTATTATTTCTCCTCGGCATTGTCGCTCGGCGCGCCGGACAGGCCGGTCTCCTTCACCGTGCCGACCGGGAATTTCGGCGATATCTTCGCCGGCTACGCCGCCAAGAAGATGGGCCTGCCGATCGACCGGCTGGTCATCGCCACCAACGACAACGACATATTGGCACGCACCTTCGCGACCGGCGAATACCGGACCAAAGGGGTCTTTGCGACCACCTCGCCGTCGATGGATATCCAGGTTTCGTCGAACTTCGAACGCCTGCTTTTCGAGGCGTCAAACCGCGACGCCGCAACGGTGCGGCGCTACATGGCCGGCCTCAAACAATCGGGCGCCTTCACCATCGAAGCCGCGGAAATCGCCGGTATGCGAACCGAATTCGACGCCGGCCGCGCAGATATGGACGAGGTTGCCGCCACCATCCGCTCGACGCTGGCAAACAGCAACTACCTGCTCGATCCACATACGGCGGCAGCCATGCATGTGGCGGCGGCCAGGGCTGCGGGCGCCGTGCCGATGGTGGTGCTCGGCACCGCCCATCCGGCGAAATTCCCGGCCGCCGTCGAAGCCGCCAGCGGTGTCTCGCCCGCCCTGCCCGCATGGCTAGGGGGATTGATGACATTCGAGGAAAAATACACGGTACTTCCATCCGACCTCAAAATGGTGGAAGATTACGTCAGTCGCCGCGCGCGGGCGGCGCGTTAGGGAGTACGAGCCATATGGGTGTTGAGGTAAGCCGTCTGTCGAACGGCCTGACAGTCGCCACCGAAACCCTTCCAAGTATCGAATCGGTTGCCTTGGGTGCCTGGGTCAAGTCGGGTGCCCGCAATGAACGCGAAGACGAGCACGGCATGGCCCATCTGCTCGAGCACATGGCGTTCAAGGGGACGAAGCGGCGAAGCGCCTTCGAGATCGCCTCGGAAATCGAGGACGTCGGCGGCGAGATCAATGCGGCCACCAGCGTCGAGACCACGTCCTACTACGCCAGGGTGCTCTCCGACGATGTGCCGCTGGCTGTCGACATCCTGTCCGACATTCTGCAGGAGTCCGAATTCGACCCGCAGGAACTTGAGCGCGAGCAGCACGTCATCCTGCAGGAGATCGGCGCCGCGCACGACACGCCCGACGACATCGTCTTCGACCGTTTCACCGAGACGGCCTTTCGCCACCAGACCATCGGCCGCTCGATCCTGGGTACGCCCGAAACGGTAAAATCCTTCACCTCCAAGCAGTTGCACGATTTCATAGAACGCCAGTATGGCGCGGAGCGGATGGTGATCGTGGCCGCAGGCGACATCAAGCACGACAAGTTCGTGCGCGAGGTCGAAAACCGGCTCGGCGGTTTCCGCAGCAAGGCCGACAGCACCATCCCGCAATACGCGCAATATGTCGGCGGCGACTTCCGCGAAGACCGCGACCTGATGGACGCGCAGATCGTGCTGGGCTTCGAGGGCCGCGCCTACCATGTGCGGGATTTCTACGCCTCGCAGGTGCTGTCGATGATCCTCGGCGGCGGCATGTCATCGCGCCTGTTCCAGGAGGTCCGCGAAAAACGCGGCCTCTGTTACTCGGTCTACGCCTTCCACTGGGGCTTTTCCGATACGGGCATATTCGGCGTTCACGCCGCGACGGGCCAAAGCGACATCGCCAAGCTGGTGCCTGTCATCATCGACGAGTTGCAGAAGGCCGGCGAGAGCATCCTGCAGGAAGAGCTCGACCGTGCGCGCGCCCAATATCGGGCCGGCCTGATCATGTCGGCCGAAAGCCCGGCCAGCCGCGCCTCGCAGATCGCGCGGCAACTACTCCTTTTCGGCAGGCCGATCGCGAAGGAAGAGCTGATGGAGCGCCTGGCGGCGCTGACGATCGAGCGCCTTACCGACCTGTCGTCGCGGATGTTCTCGACCAAGCCGACGCTTACCGCTGTCGGGCCCGTGGGTACGCTGGCACCATACGAGGCGATCCTCGATTCGCTTCCGGGCACGCAGACCACGGCCCGCAGGCTCGCCGTCTAAGTCCCAAGCGCCGTGTTCGCGCTCCCTTTCTTTCGCCGTGACCTGCCGGCACTGAAGGGCAACCTCGTCACGCTGCGCGTGCCGTTCACCAACGACTACCGCGAGTGGTCGGCGGTGCGCGGCGAAAGCCGGGCGTTCCTGGAGCCATGGGAGCCGCGCTGGACCCCGGACGAACTCGACCGCACGGCATGGCGCCTGCGCATCAGCCGCTATCGCGAGGACTACGCACAGGGAACCGCGATCGCCTTCTTCATCTTCGAGAAGTCGAGCGGCAAGCTCGCGGGCGGCATTACGCTCGGCAACATACGCCACGGCGTCTCGCAAAGCGGCCATGTCGGCTACTGGATCGGCGAGCGCTTCGGCGGCCGCGGGCTGATGACAGACGCGGTCAAGGTGGTGGCCCGCTTCGCCTTCGATACGCTGAGGTTGCACCGGATCGAAGCCGCCTGTATTCCCGACAATATCAGGTCGATCCGCGTGCTTGAAAAAGCCGGATTCCGGCGCGAAGGACTTCTGCGATCCTATCTCAGGATCAACGGCATCTGGCAGGATCACTACCTCTACGCCCGGATCGCCGACGATTCGCCGGGCGCTGGAACGAAGGACTGATTTTTGACGAATTCCCTGCGAAACGGGCCGCTGTTCGCCTTTCTGCTGGCGACGATGCTGACGCTGTGCGCGGCTTCGTCGGCCTTTGCCGTAGAACCGATCAAGATCGCCCGCGACGATGTCGCGCTCGATCTTTCGCGCGCCGTCGAAATCTACCGCAACCAGGGTGAGAACTTCCAGGTGTCGACCGCGCCCGGGCCGGACGGCATCGTGCGGCGGATCGAGGTTGAAGCCAACGATGCCCGCTCGACCGGCGACTGGGCTGTCTTCGCGCTCGCCAACACCACCGACCAGCAACTCGATCGGCTGATCGTGGCGCCGCACTTCCGGCTGGTCAATTCCGGCATCTTCTGGCCGGATCTGGGTTCTACGCGCATCGCCGCCATCACGCCCAGCGAAGGCTTCGCGCTCGACCGCCAGACCAGCCCCGACGCCGACGTGTTCCGGGTGACGCTGAACCCCGGCACGGTGATCACCTTCATCGCCGAACTCGCCTCGCCGAAGCTGCCGCAGGTCTACCTCTGGGATCCGGAATCCTACAAGGATTCGGTCAATTCCTACACGCTGTTTCGCGGCATCGTCATCGGTATCGCCGGCCTTCTGGCGCTGTTCCTGACCATCCTGTTCGTGGTCAAGGGGACGTCGATGTTCCCGGCGACGGCGGCCCTCGCCTGGGCGGTGCTTGCCTATATCTGTGTCGATTTCGGCTTCCTCAACAAGGTCATCGAGATCTCGCCAGGCAACGAGCAGATGTGGCGGGCTGGCACCGAGGTGGCGCTGGCGGCGACTTTCGTGGTGTTCCTGTTTGCCTATCTCAACCTCAACCGATGGCACGGCCATTTCAGCTATGGCGCGCTGGTCTGGATTCTGGGGCTGCTCTTGATCGCCGGTGTCGCAATCGTCGATCCGGCGGTCGCCGCCGGCATCGCCCGCATCTCGTTTGCCGCGACCGCACTGACCGGGCTCGGCTTGATCATCTTCCTCGGTATTCGTGGTTATGACCGAGCGATCATGCTGGTGCCCAGCTGGGTCATGGTGCTGTTGTGGTTATGCGGATCGTGGATGGCGATCACCGGCATGCTCGACAACGACATCGCCCAGCCGGCACTTGGCGGCGGCTTGATCCTGATCATCCTGCTGATCGGCTTCACCGTCATGCAGCACGCCTTTGCTGGCGGTGCGCTGCATCAGGGGCTGTTCTCCGACCTCGAGCGGCAGGCGCTGGCGGTCGCGGGATCGGGCGATACGGTGTGGGATTGGGACGTGCTGCGCGACCGCGTGGTGACCAAGCCCGACGTCAGCATCCAGCTCGGCCTTGCGCCCAACAGCCTGGGTGGTGCCGCCCGCAACTGGCTGCCGGTGTTGCATGCCGACGACCGCGACACATTCCGCACCACGCTCGACGTGGTGCTGGAACATCGCCGCGGCCGGGTGTCGCAGAATTTCCGCCTGCGTGGCGCCGATGGGCACTATCACTGGTTTGCCCTGCGCGCGCGACCCGTCATCGGATCGGACGGCGAGGTGATCCGCTGCGTCGGTACCATGGTCGACGTCACCGAACAGAAGAAATCCGAGGAACGGCTGCTGCACGACGCCGTGCACGACAATCTGACCGGCCTGCCAAACCGCGAATTGTTCATGAACCGGCTGGAGGCGATCATTTCGATCGCCCGCACCGAAGAGAAGGTGCGGCCGACCGTCTTCGTCATCGATATCGACCGCTTCAAGCAGGTCAATGACGGGCTCGGCATTTCGGCCGGCGACACCATCCTGCTCACCATAGCGCGCCGCCTGCACCGGCTGCTCAAGCCGAAGGATTCGCTGTCGCGCTTCGCCGGCGACCAGTTCGCCCTGCTGCTTTTGTCCGAGCAGGACCCTGCCCGCATCGCCGGCGTGGCCGATGCGATCAAGCATGCGATCAACAATCCGATCACCTTTGCCAAGCGCGAGATCGTGCTGACCGCCTCGATCGGCCTGATCACCTGGACCTCGGCGCAAACCTCGGCCGAGGACATGGTCAAGGACGCCGAGCTCGCCATGCACCAGGCCAAGCGCTTCGGCGGCGACAGGATCGAGCCGTTCCGCCCGGCGTTCCGCACCGTCGGCACCGATCGCCTGCAGTTCGAATCCGATCTGCGGCGCGCCATCGAGCGGCGCGAATTCACGCTGGCCTACCAGCCGATCGTGCGGCTCGAGGATGGCAGCGTCGCCGGCTTCGAGGCCCTGCTGCGCTGGGACCATCCGCGCCGCGGCATGATCCCGCCGGCCGATTTCATCCCGGTCGCGGAAAGCTGCGGGCTGATCGTGCAACTTGGGCTGTTTGCCATGCAGCAGGCGGCCGAGGATCTGGCAGGATGGCAAAAGCAGATCGGCGACGCGCCGCTGTCGGTGTCGGTCAACTTGTCAAGCCGCCAGCTCATCCGCCGCGACCTGGTCAGCGACGTGCGTTCCGTGATCGCGCGCGCCAATCTGAAGCCGCGCTGCTTCCGGCTCGAACTGACCGAGTCGCTGGTCATGGACAACCCCGAGCAGACGGCCCATGTGCTGACCAAGCTCAAGCAGCTCGGCATCGGCCTGTCGCTGGACGATTTCGGCACCGGCTATTCATCGCTCGCCTATCTGACGCGGTTCCCGTTCGACACCATCAAGATCGACAAGAGCTTCGTCGACGACAGCACGCCAAAACGCGCGGTGTTGCTCAAATCCATGGTCAACATGGCGCATGAGCTCGGCCTTTCGGTAGTCGCTGAGGGCATATCGGACGAGCGCGATGCGCTGGAGCTGCGCCAGATGGGCTGCGAATATGTCCAGAGCTTCATGTTCGGCGCGCCGATGCCGGGCGACCAGGTGCTGAAGACGCTGAAGGAGCAGTATCCGCTCACGCAGGCCTAATGCCTGTCACCCGGAAGTGTCCTCGGTTCCGGAACAACGACATGCATCACTATTGTTGCGAGAGTCGCAGCGCATTGACCAATGCTGACAGCGCCGCTGGCTGAAGCTGACGACTGGGATAATACAGGAAAAAGCCTGCGATTGGCGGCGTCCATTCCTCCAGGACGCGGACAAGCCGTCGCTCCGCGATATACTCCGCGACTTGCTCTTCATAGGCGAGACCGAGACCAACGCCGGCGAGCGCCGCCTGAATCACCAGGTGAGTATCGTCGATTATGAGCGAGCCGCTGGCGTTGATCGTGACCGACTTTCTCGCCCGCTCGAACTCCCACCGAGATGGACCGCCTGGAAGACGCAGGGCTATGCATTGATGATCCTTGAGATCCCTCGGCTTTTGCGGGATTCTTCGTGATGAGAAATAACCAGGCGATCCCACCACAGCCAGCCGCAACTCCGGCGTGACGCGTACCGCGATCATGTCTTTCTGAATATACTCGCCGAGCTGGATACCGGCATCGAACTCGCCGGCAACGAGGTCTACAGGGCCTGTCGTGGTGACAACGTCGAGAACGATATCGGGGTAGGCCTGGGCGAATGCCGCGAGCCGTGGCAGCAGCACCATTACGGCGGCCGAGCGTGACATCACAATTCGAAGGCGCCCCGCAGGGCGCCGCCTGAGGCTTCGCGCTCCGTCAAGGGCAGCAGCGATTTGCTCAAGCGCCGGAGACAGGTCTTTCAAGAGAGCGGCCCCTGCGGCTGTTGGCGCGACGCTCTTCGTCGTTCGAGCCAAAAGCCGCAGCTCGAGCCGCTGCTCGAGCCCACGGATAGTGTGACTCAGCGCAGATTGAGACACGCCTAGTTTTGCCGCGGCTCGTGTAAAGCTTCGTTCCCGGGCGACCATCGCGAACGCGGCGAGTTCGTTCAGTTCGCTTCTCATCATTCATGAGTATCACTCATGAGGCCTTGCTGTGCAACAGGCCTATCCTCATAGGTGACTCTGTCCTAGCTTTGATCGGCAACGGCAGATTGAGGTACTCTATGATCGTAACATTCCGCAGCGGTAACGTCCTCGGCTGTACCGCCGGCGCCTGGCGGGTCTGGTCGCTCTCGGACGGCTATATTGAGATGCCGGCGGACCTTCTGCGCGATCCGCGCGACAAACCGGTGCCGCAAGTCGCGCAGGCAGGGGCGCTCCGCCTGTCCGTCAATTGCTTTGCCCTCGCAGGTCCAGGCGTTGACGGCATTCTGATCGACAGTGGAGGAGGAGGCTGGGCCTCAACAACAGGACGCCTCGAGCAGACACTAGCCGAAGCCAGCATCGATCCTGCCTTGATCACGGTCTTGGCGCTCACCCATGCCCACCAGGATCATGTGTACGGGCTTTTGACGCCGGACGACCGGGTGCTCTTTCCGAATTTGAAGGCGATCGTAATCGCCGAGGAGGCTGTCGAGAGCTTTCTCGCCGAAACAGACCTTGCGCGGTTCAGATCCATTTTGAAGCCCGTGCGGAATGGCGACCAGGTGGCCAAGCGACTGCGAGCAGTTGCCCTGCCGGGTCATGCTCCCGGTCACATCGGCTACGCTTTCGACACGAACGAGGCCCGCTTCCTGTTCTTCGGGGACATCGTTCATGTGCCGGCCTTGCAGTTTGGCAATCCCGCGTTGAGTTGGGGCTATGACGACGACCAAGCGATCGCACGCGCAACGCGCCAGAAGGTTTTCCGCGACGCGGCCGAGGCTGGAACATGGATCGCCGGAGCGCACCTTGGCTGGCCGGGCATCGGCCGCGTGATGCGTGAGGACGGAGCGTACGGCTATGAGCCGGCATAGCGGATAACAAGCCGGACACGCGGTTTCGCCTGTTTACGCAATTCCAAGCCTGAACAGCTCTCGCGCACCGCCATGGGATGAGATTGCGCTAACGGCGCAGCGTTCCGGCTGCGCCTTACCTGGCGAAGGGGCCCTGGCCGGCAAAGACGAGGCTCAAGCGTGCCCGGCGGCCAGGCTGAGATGGGCGAGATCGATGCCGATGGAGGCGAGAATCCGGTCGTATTTGCGTTCGATGTCGGCGTCGAACAGCAATTCCGGCGTCGCCGGGCAGGTCAACCAGCCGTTCTCAGCGATCTCGGTTTCCAACTGGCCGGCGCCCCAGCCGGAATAACCGAGCGCCATGAGCGCGCGGCGCGGCCCGCGCCCTGACGATATCGCCCGCAGTATGTCGACGGTCGCGGTCAGGCAGATGTCGTCGGAAACGGTGAGCGAGGAATCCACACGGTAGTCGCCCGAATGCAGGACGAAGCCCCGGCTGCGGTCGACAGGCCCGCCATTGCGCACGACGAAATCGCGCGCCTGTGCCGGCAGGCGGATCGCCTCCTGCTCGTTCATGATGCCAAGCTGTACCAGAAGGTCCGGGAACAGCATCTGCTGCGTCTGGTTGATGATCAGGCCCATCGCGCCTTCATCGCTATGGGCGCAGATGTAGATGACCGAGCGCGTGAAACGGTCGTCCTTCATACCAGGCATGGCAATCAGGAACTGATCGTCGAGAAAGCCGCGGCCGGCGGCTGTCTTTTTGTGGCGCAACAAATCCATGCCAGGGAAGGTAACGCGTTTCCCCGGCGCCGAAAAGATGCGCTGTAGCGGATTCGACCAAAGCTCATATTGCGAGTCCGGCCTTGGCTTGCCCGCAAAGGTCACGCAAATATGATATCAGCACGGCCATGAAATCATTGCGCGGCCACGAAGGGACGATCAAATCACCGCCATGCAAAGCTTGAAAATCCTGTTGCTCGGCGCCGCCATTGGATTGGCGGCCGCCCTCCCCGCCAGCGCCTCCTCATCCGCCTGGTACAACAGCGAAGGCGGCAAGGTGCGGCTGGTGACATCAGGCAAGCCGGACGACGCCGGCCGCATATACGGTGTTCTCGATATCGCGCTCAAACCCGGCTGGAAGACTTATTGGCGCGACCCGGGCGATGCAGGTGTGCCGCCGCAGCTCGACGTTTCGGCCAGCACCAATATAGCCGATGCGACACTGTCTTTTCCCGCGCCGCAGCGCCACGATGATGGCTATGGCAAATGGGCCGGTTACAATTATCCGGTTTCCTTGCCCGTGACGTTCACGCTGGCGGCGCCAAACCAGCCGGCGGTCATCGATGCCGACGTCTTTCTCGGCATTTGCGAATCTATCTGCATCCCCGTGCAGACACGGCTGAACGTCGACCCCGCTTCCGATCCCGATAATGCCGACGACGCGGCGCTGGTGAAGGCGAGTTTCACCGCACTGCCGGCTGCGGCAAAGCCTGACTTCGGCATCAAAGTGCTGCCCGGCGATCACGAGACGCTGGTTGTCGAGGCAAGTTTTCCTGGCGATCCGCAAGCAGCGGATTTCTTCGTTGCCGGCGAGCGCGACTATATGTTCGGCACACCTTCCCGCTCGGAAAAGGACGGCAAGCTGATCTTCACCGTGCCGATCCTCGATCGCCCCTCGACGACGCCGACCGACGGCGGGCTTCACTACACGTTGACGAGTTCGGCGGGCGCGGTCGAAGGGTTGCTGCCTTTCCCTTGAAGACGCCGCGATGGTTGCAGGAAGCCGCTGAGTTCGCTACGCAAGCACGCGTCCTTCCCATCCCAAGCGAGGAATTCATGACCATCTCCGTTGGCGACAAGCTGCCCGAGGCGACCTTCAAGACCATGACCGCGGACGGCGCCAAGCCGATCACGTCGGCCGAGATTTTTCCGGGCAAGAAAGTGGTGCTGTTCGGCGTTCCCGGCGCCTTCACGCCGACCTGCAGCAACAACCACCTGCCCGGCTATCTCGAGAACCATGACGCGATCCTGGCGCGCGGCGTCGACACCATCGCCGTCGTTTCGGTCAATGACGTCCACGTCATGGGCGCCTGGGCGCGCTTCACCGGCGGCGAAGGCAAGATCCTGTTCCTCGCCGACGGCAATGGCGATTTCGCCAAGGCGGTCGGTCTTGACGCGGACTACTCCGGTGGCGGCATGGGCCTGCGTTCGAAGCGGTTTTCGATGATCATCGACGACGGCAAGGTTACCGCGCTCAATGTCGAGACCAAACCCGGTGTGGACGAGTCCGGCGCGGCTCATATTCTCGGCCAGCTCTGAACTTCGACGGCCAATCACGCGAGGCCGCCATGGCCGGCCTCGCCTGACAAGCAGCCGCGCTCCAAATTGCCGGTTTTCGGGGGATCCTACGATGTTTGACATCTTCTGGCGCGCTGTCGCGATCGGCGTCGGCGCGACCGTCCTGATGGATCTCTGGGCCTTCTTCCTGCACAAGGCGTTCGGCCAGCCACGCCCGAACTGGGGGCCGGTCGGGCGCTGGGTCTGGCACCTCCGCGACAAGGTGTTTCACGACGATATCGGCGATGCGGCGCCCTACGCGTATGAACAGGCGCTGGGCTGGGCCTTCCATTACTTCGTCGGCATCGCCTACGGCATAATCCTGGTGATGCTGGCGGGCGCGGGCTGGCTGGCCGCGCCGACCTTCCTGCCGGCCTTCATCCTCGGCATCGTTACCGTCGGCGCCGGCTGGTTCCTGCTGGCGCCAGGCATGGGCGCCGGCTGGGCGGCCTCGAAGCGGCCGAATCCGATGCGGGTCCGCGCCCTCAATCTGGTCTCGCACACGGTGTTCGCGCTCGGGCTCTACGGTACGGCGCTGCTGATCCGGTAGACAGCTAGAACAGACTGTTCAGATCCCGCCGCCCGTCGACCACACGGACGATTTCAACCCACTCCACTGGGCCATCGTCCGTGTTTGGAATCGTTTCGTAGAGCAGTACAAAAGGCGCCTCCACCAGCATTCGTGCGGAAGGCCTGATATCCGGTCGCCTGACACCCATGCGCGGCTGGTCTGCCAGCTGCATGGCCCGCGCTTCTAACTGATCGTAGTAACAATCGGCCGCCCGTATGTTTTCGCTGCCTATCGTCACGTAGATGTCGATGAGGTCAGCCTTGGCCGCGGGTGACCAGACTAGCCTAACGGCCATTCCGCGAGGCTTCCGTCAGCTCTCGCCGAGCTTCCTTTCGCAACACGTCGAAATCCACAGGCTCCGGTCTCCCGCTTGCCTTGCCTTCATCCCACAACCGTCTCAGCCGGCGAACATCGTCATGCCGCAGTTCGCGCTTGGCCAGCCAATCCCGCATCGCTTCACGCACGATCTCGCTTGCAGTGGCATACTCGCCCGCCTCCACGGCCTCGCGCATCAGGGCTGCCTGTTGTGGGGTCACAGCCACGCTCATTTTTTCAACGTTCGCCACGCTGCGTCCTCTCTTGCATTGCTCGATAGTAGGAAATATTACTCCCATCCACATCCTCGAGCAACTGCGATGTCGCGAGAAGAGCCTGTCCTTGCGCTACGAGTACGGCTGCGGTACGCCGATCAGGACAGCCTGTCGATCGGTCCCCATCCATGAATAATTTGGCGCGTGTGGGTATCGAAGGCGAAATAGTTGCCGCCGCCCGCCAGCTGATCGGCTTCGCGGCTGATTTGTCTGCCGCTGAGCGACAGCAGCAGGAGCGTGCCGACACCGCCATGTCCGACAAGGGCGATGTTGCCGGCGCCGCCGGCACCGAGGACGGCCTCGACCTCGCTCACGATGCGCTGCTGTGCGTCGATGGCCCGCTCCCAGCCACGAATGCTTTCGTGCGGATTGGCGAAGAACCGGTCGGCGACCGCCTCGAACTCCGGAGGCGGCAGGAAACCCGTCGCCGACCGGTCGTTCTCATGCATCCGTTCCCTCACCTGCACCGCAAGGTCGAGGTGCCGCCCGAGCACCTCGGCGGTTTCAACGGCCTTGCGTTCGCCCGACGACACCACACGCCCGATCGATGCGATCCACGGCTGGTTCAGCATTGCATGCGCCCTGGCACGACCGATGTCGGACAGACCCCAATCCGGCACGGGCACGCTGGCGTCGATCTGAACCTGAGGATGGGTGATGTAATAGGCGATCGGCATAACAGAAATTCTCCTGTCGGCCGGGCGCAGCGAATGCCAGAAGCTCAATAGCTCTGGGTCGAACGACGCGCCTTCGGGGCCAGCGGCTGCTTTGCCTGGACATCCGGCTTTGGCGCCGACACTACCGGCCTGAAAGGCCCTTTCTTGAACGGCGCCATGCCTTCCCTTGCCAGTTCGTCGGCGCGCTCGTTCTCGATGTGGCCGGCATGGCCCTTCACCCAGTTCCAGGTGACCTTGTGGCGCCGGTTGGCCTCGTCCAGCGCCTGCCAGAGTTCGCCGTTCTTGACCGGCTTCTTGTCGGCGGTCTTCCAGCCATTCTTCTTCCAGCCATGGATCCATTTGGAAATTCCGTCCATGACGTATTTGCTGTCGGTATGAAGCTCGACCGTGCAAGGCTCCTTCAACGCATTCAGCGCCGAAATGGCCGCCAGCAATTCCATGCGGTTGTTGGTGGTTTCGGCCTCGCCGCCGAAGAGTTCCTTGGTGGTGCCGTTGAAGCGCAGGATGGCGCCCCAGCCGCCGGGGCCGGGATTGCCCGAACAGGCGCCATCGGTAAAGATTTCAACCTGCTTGCTCATGACACCCCGTTTTCGGCCAATCCATATTCCGAAGGAAATCTGATCGCCCGGTGGAACCGCATCCTTCGGATATATTCGGACGGGTCGCGTTTCATCACCAGTCCGCCATCGGGGACGGTCAGCCAGTCGTAAAGCCGGGTCAGCATGAAGCGTAGCGCCGAACCGCGCGCCAGCATCGGCAGCGCCGCTTTCTCGTCATCGCTCAGGGGGCGCACGCTTTGATAACCGGCAAGCAGTGCCTTGCCCTTGGTAAGGTTGAAGGAAAAATCCTTTTCGAAACACCAGGCGTTGAGGCAGGTGGCGACATCATAGGCATAGAGATCGTCACAGGCGAAATAGAAATCGATCAGCCCCGAAAGCTTCTCGCCCAGGAAAAAGACATTGTCCGGGAACAGATCGGCATGAATGATGCCCTCGGGGAGGCCCTTGGGCCAGTTCCGCTCGAAATCGGCAAAG
The DNA here is from genome assembly GCF_006441385.1 of Mesorhizobium sp. B2-4-18. Lineage (NCBI taxonomy): Bacteria > Pseudomonadati > Pseudomonadota > Alphaproteobacteria > Hyphomicrobiales > Phyllobacteriaceae > Mesorhizobium > Mesorhizobium sp. B2-4-18. Next base: position 29,355 of record NZ_VFUW01000005.1, read on the forward strand.
TCGGCATCGACCTCGGCCGCAAGGCCCGGCTCGACCTCGTCGGCGCGGCCGCGAGACGCATCCCAAAGCTTGCGCCAGCCGTCGAGGGCGAGCGCGTTCGGACGCGTCATCGGAAAGTCGGCGCCGGCCAGGTGCAGCGCCGCCAGCGCCTTGCCGACCTCGGCGCAATGCGTTGCGGCCGGTCGGCGCAGCGAAAGTCCTTCGAGAAAGGTGATGATGACGGCCGGCCGGCCGGCCAGCGTGCCGATGACGCTGCCGTCATGCGCGGTCACCGGCAGCGGGCAGGACACCCCCTTGCTGGCGAGATGGCCCATCAGCCCGAGGAAAAACGGCAAATCCGCCTTCTCGACCCGCTTTTCATAGAGCGTCAGGATGTAGGAGCCGCTCGAGGTGTGCAGCAGGAAGTTCGAATTCTCGGTGCCTTCGGCGATGCCCTTGTAGGATAGGAGATCGCCGACCGGGTAGTGCTTCAGGAAAGCGCCGAGTTCGCCCTCCGCAACGTCGGTATAGACCGCCATGGCCGTTCACGCGGTCCCATTGACGAAGGCCATGTCGGCCGGCGTCAGTTCGACATCGCGCAGTACCCGCATGACCGGAAAATCCTCTGTTTCGGTGGCCGTGACAGCCAGGTCGATGGTGACGTCGAAACGCTGGCGGAACGCGTCGATGATCTCGTCGACGATGATCTCCGGCGCCGATGCTCCCGCCGACAGGCCGAGCGTCGAAATGGTGCCGATGTCATTCCACGGAATTTCAGCGGCGCGCTGCACGAGAAGCGACATCGAGGCACCTGCCCGTTCCGCAACTTCGACAAGGCGGCGCGAATTCGAGGAATTGGGGGCGCCGACGATCAGATAGAGGTCAGCACCCGGGGCGGTGTCCTTGACCGCTTCCTGGCGGTTGGTGGTGGCGTAGCAGATCGATTCCGCCGCCGGCGCCTGCAGGTCCGGAAAGCGCTCCTGCAACGCGCGGATGATGCCGGCGGTATCCTCGACCGAGAGCGTGGTCTGGGTGACGAAACCAAGTGCTTTTGGATCGGCCGGTACAAGCCGGGCTGCGTCGGCTTCGGTCTCGATCAGCGTTACCGCGCCTTCCGGCAACTGCCCCATTGTGCCGATCACCTCGGGGTGCCCGGCATGACCGATCAACAGCACATGGCGGCCAAGCCGCTGGTGACGCATCGCCTGCTTGTGGACCTTGGAGACCAGCGGACAGGTTGCGTCGAGATAGAACAGGTTGCGCGCCTGCGCATCCGCCGGCACGGACTTGGGCACACCGTGCGCGGAGAAGACGACCGGCGACTGCCGATGTTCGGCCGGGATTTCGGAAAGTTCCTCTATGAAGACGGCCCCAAGGCTCTGCAGCCCCTCGACGACATAGCGGTTGTGGACGATTTCGTGGCGGACATAGACCGGGGCGCCATATTTTTTCAGCGCCAGCACGACGATCTGGATGGCACGGTCGACGCCCGCGCAAAAACCGCGCGGCTGGCAGAGCCGGATCGTCAGAGGAGGCTTGGCGATTGTGTGAAGCATCAAATCCTGCCGGTTGGTCAGCGCCGAAATGAGGTGCCTACCCCTGCCCTGTCAAGGGTATCGGTGGAAAGAGAGGCCTCGCTTGCGTTCATTCCTCTTTCGCGGGCCGGCGAAGCCGGAGGACAAGCACCGCGGCGAGTGCCGCGGCAAGCCCGTACCAGGTGACGGCATATTGCAGATGGCTGTTCGGAAGGTCGATGATGGTGACACCCCCGACCGGAAGGCCGCCGGGATTTGGCGTCTTGTCGGCATCGATGAAGATCGGCACCAAGGTGAACCCAGCCGGCAGGCCGGCGCTCGCGGCCATGACGTCGCGGTCCTTCCAGTAGAAGATGTTCTTCCCCACATCATTGTCGGGAAGCATCATGGAGGGCTTTGCCGGCAGCGGGTTGCGGGCAAGCCCGGTGACCGTGACCCTGCCCGTTACCTGTCCCTTGGCGCGCTTCGCCGCATTCTTGAGGTCGTAGGGAACAAAGCCGCGGTTGATCAGGACGAAACGACCATCGTCGAGGGCCAGCGGCGTATAGACATTGAAGCCGGCATCCCCTTCCCAGGTCGCGTAGAAATGCCGCTCGCCGGAATGCAGGAAAGTGCCGGTGACAGTGACCGGCGTGTAGTCGACGTCGCCGGTCGAGGCGAATTCCTTCTCGACCTCGGAAAGCGGTCGTGGCGCCGAATGGGTGCGCTGGTCGATGGTCTGCAGCAGGCCTTCCTTCCAGTGCAGGCGCTGGACCTGCCAGGTGCCCAGCGCCAGCAGAATCAAGAACAACACAAGGCCAAGGACGAACAACAGTGCCGATCGTGGCCGCGAATGGCCGCGGTCTTTCAGGGACGCTTCGCTCATTCGCCGCGATACAGCCGACCCTCGGCTGCTTTGTTGCTGTATTGCAGGGTGAGCAGCACGCCCTTGATCAACCGAAGCGCCGTGAGACACAGCACCAGGGCCAGTGGGATCCATATCAGCAGATGTAGCCAGAGCGGCGGGCTCAGCGTCACCTCGACCCAGAGCGCCAGACCGACGATGATGAAGCCGATGATCAGGATGACGAACACCGCCGGTCCATCGCCGGCATCGGCGTAGGAATAGTCGAGGCCGCAATTGACGCAGCGCTTGCCGACGGTGAGAAAGCCGGAAAACAGCCGCCCCTCGCCGCAACGCGGGCAGCGGCCGTGCAGGCCGGCCGAAATCGGATCGATCGGAGGCCAGATCGCCTTGTCTTCACTCATGCGTAGTGCCGTAATTCATGGCTATTGCTCGATCTCGATCGGCGTCCCATCGGCCACCATCGCCCAGATTTGTCCATATCGGACTCCGTAACCCCAATGCAGTCATCGGTCCAGTCGACCAATTGAAGCAGCCAGCCCCACTAGCTGAAGCCGCTTCGCCTCCTCGACGCGCAAGACCTTCTCGGGCAAGAGCCGGAATGCCAAGACGATAAAATGCGCAAATTGAAGTCAGCCGCATCTTTCATCGATTGGCGATCCTTGCGCCGAAAAGAAGAAAGGCGGCCACGTCGCCGCGGCCGCCTTCCCGAAATTGAAACTCAAAAGGCTGGATCAGTGGCCTTCGATCACCGCGCCGACCGATCCCCAGACGTAGATCGAGGCGAACAGGAACAGCCAGACCACGTCAACGAAGTGCCAATACCAGGCGGCCGCCTCGAAGCCGAAATGCTGCTTGGGGGTGAAGTCGCCCTTCATCGCCCGGATCAGGCAGACCAGCAGGAAGATGGTGCCGATGATGACATGGAAGCCATGGAAGCCGGTCGCCATGAAGAAGGTGGCGCCGTAGATGGAATCCTTGAAGCCGAACGGCGCGTGCATGTACTCGTAAGCCTGCACCATGGTGAACAGCATGCCAAGCCCGACGGTCAGCACCAGGCCGTTGATCAGGCCCTTGCGGTCGCCATGGATGAGCGAGTGGTGCGCCCAGGTGACCGTGGTGCCCGACAGCAGCAGGATGATGGTGTTGTAGAGCGGCAAATGGAAGGGATCGAGAACCTCCATGCCCTTCGGCGGCCAGACACCACCGGTAAACGTGTGGCGCGCATAGTTCTGCACCTCACCGGCAAAAAGGCTGGCATCGAAATAGGCCCAGAACCAGGCAACGAAGAACATCACCTCCGAGGCGATGAACATGATCATGCCGTAGCGCAGGTGCAGCGACACGACGCGCGTATGGTGGCCTTCATGCGCTTCCTTGATCGTGTCCGACCACCAGGCGAACATGGTGTACAGCACGATCACAATGCCGATGAAGAACAGCCACGGATTGGCGATGTTGACGCCGAAGATCGGGAAGGAGCCGCCTTTCAGGTATTCCATGAGGCAGACACCGCCAAAAGCGGTGACAAGCGCCCCTACCGATCCCAGAAAAGGCCACGGGCTCGGGTCGACGAGATGGTAGTCATGGTGTGGTTTTGCGTGCGCGTCTGCCATATCAACCCCCGAGATTTCCTTCGGTATCTGAAACTGTCTTGCTATTGCCCTGGGCCGGCCCGGACGACGCCACCGGCTTGGTCTTCTCGACCGGGAACATCGTATAGGACAGGGTGATCGTCTTCACGTCCTTCAGTTCCGGCACATTCACGATGTCGGGGTCCACATAGAACAGGACCGGCATGTCCAGCGTCTCGCCCGGCTTCAGCGTCGTATCGGTGAAGCAGAAGCATTCGACCTTGTTGAAGTACGGACCCGCCAGTTCCGGCTGCACGTTGAAGGTTGCGCGGCCGGTGACGGGGCGATCGAACTTGTTGGTCGCCTGATAATGCGCCTGGACGGTCTGCCCGATCTTCATGGTCATCGAGCGCTGGACCGGCTGGAACTCCCATGGCACGCCGGCGATGTTGGCGTCGAAACGAACGGTGATCTCGCGATCGAGCACGCGGCCGGCATATTGCTTCTCGGCACGTTGCGTCGTGCCGCCATAGCCGGTCGCCTGGCAAAACATCTTGTAGAGCGGCACGGCTGCATAGGCCATGCCGATCATGCCGGTGAAGAAAGCAAGGCAGACAACCGCGACAACGCGGTTGCCGGTCTTGCCTACCGTCTTCTTGGACGTCTCGGCGCTCATCACATCGAGCCCGACAAATTGTGGCCGAACTTCACGATTGTCGCGATGTAGAAGATCACGACCAGCACCGCCAGCGCCACGCCGATGGCGATGGAACGGCTGCGCTGGGCCTTCTTCTGGCGATCGGTCAAGGTGACCGTTTCGAGTTCTTTCTCGGCCATGGTCATGCCCCACCCATGGCAAGCGCGCGTTCGACGACACTGTCAGCCAGATAGGCGGCGAAGATTGCGAAGAGATAGAGCAGCGAATAGGCGAACAGGGCCTTGGCCGGCTTCATGACGCGGTCATCGTCGGCCATGCCAAGCACTTTCCACGCATACCAGACGAAACCAGCCCCCAACAGCAAGGCGGCCACGCCGTAGAACGGCGTCGTATAGCCGAGCAGCCAGGGCAGCACGCCGACCGGGGCCAGCACCAGCGCGTAGGCGAAAATCTGACGGCGGGTCGATGCATGGCCGGCGACGTTGGGCATCATCGGGATGCCGGCGCGGCCATAGTCCTCGGACTTGAACAGCGCGAGCGCCCAGAAATGCGGCGGCGTCCACAGGAAAATGATCAGGAACAGGATGATGCTTTCGAGGCTGACCGACCCGGTCACCGCGGCCCAGCCGATAACCGGCGGGATGGCGCCCGCTGCACCGCCAATGACAATGTTCTGCGGTGTCGAGCGTTTCAGCCACATCGTGTAGACCACGGCATAGAAGAAGATGGTGAAGGCCAGCAGCGTCGCCGACAACCAGTTGACCAACACGCCCAGCGTCATCACCGACAGCACCGACAACACCAGGCCGAAGCTCAGCGCCTCGTGCGGCTGGATCCGGCCGGAAGGCACCGGGCGGCTAGCGGTCCTGGTCATCACCGCGTCGATGTCGGCGTCGTACCACATGTTGAGCGCGCCAGAGGCGCCGGCCCCAATCGCAATGGCAAGGATGGCGATCACCGCCAGCAGCGGATTGATGGTCATCGGTGCCGCGACCAGTCCGACAAAGGCGGTGAACACCACCAGCGACATGACGCGCGGCTTCAGCAGGGCGAAGAAATCGCCCGCCGTAGCTTCCGACATACGGAAGCCCGCTTCGTCAATGCTGGTTTTGTCGACTAGGGCCATGCGTACTCAAGTCCATCATTCCGTTGGCCAAAACCGCCGGCGGGCCGGCGGTTTTGTATTCGAGCGGGAGCCGCCTTACTTGATCTTCGGCAGCTGCTCCCACTGGTGGAACGGCGGCGGCGAAGGCAGCTGCCATTCGAGCGTGGTAGCACCCTCACCCCACGGGTTGGCGCCGGCGATCCGCTTCTTCTGGAAGGCTTCGAACACGCCATAGAGGAAGATCACCACACCGACGGCCGAAATATACGAACCGTAGGACGAAACCATGTTCCAGCCCGCAAACGCGTCAGGATAGTCGATGGTGCGGCGCGGCATACCGGCGAGGCCGAGGAAGTGCTGCGGGAAAAAGATCAGGTTCACGCCGACGAACATGACCCAAAAATGGGTGTTGGCGATGACGGGCGAGTACATGTAGCCGGTCATCTTCGGGAACCAGTAGTACCAGCCGGCGAAGATGGCGAACACCGCGCCCAGCGACAGTACGTAGTGGAAGTGGGCAATGACGAAATACGTGTCATGCAGCGACCGGTCGAGGCCGGCATTGGCCAGCTGGACACCGGTGACGCCACCGATCGTGAACAGGAAGATGAAGCCCAGCGCCCACAGCATCGGCGGCTTGAACGAGATCGATCCGCCCCACATGGTTGCGATCCAGGAAAAGATCTTCACGCCTGTCGGCACCGCGATGACCATGGTGGCGAAGACGAAGTAGCGCTGCGTATCGAGCGACAGGCCCGTCGTATACATATGGTGCGCCCAGACGATGAAGCCGACCGCGCCGATCGCGACCATGGCATAAGCCATGCCGAGATAACCGAATACCGGCTTCCTCGAGAAGGTCGAGACGATATGGCTGATGATGCCGAAACCCGGCAAGATCAGGATGTATACTTCCGGATGGCCAAAGAACCAGAACAGGTGCTGGAACAGGATCGGGTCACCACCACCGTCAGGCGCGAAGAAGGTCGTGCCGAAGTTGCGGTCGGTGAGCAGCATGGTGATGCCGCCGGCCAGGACCGGCAGCGACAGCAAGAGCAGGAAGGCGGTGACCAGCACCGACCAGGCAAACAGCGGCATCTTGTGCAGCGTCATGCCGGGGGCACGCATGTTGAAGATGGTGGTGATGAAGTTGATGGCGCCGAGGATCGAGGAGGCGCCGGCGATGTGGATCGACAGGATCGCCAGATCCATCGCCGGTCCGGGCTGGCCCGAAGTTGACAGCGGCGGATAGAGCGTCCAGCCGCCGCCCACGCCAAAGGCGCCGGGCGCACTCGGCACGAACATCGAGGTGAGCAACAGGATGAAGGCCGGCGGCAGCAGCCAGAAAGAGATGTTGTTCATGCGCGGGAACGCCATGTCGGGAGCACCGATCATGATCGGCACCATCCAGTTGGCGAAACCGCCGATCAGGGCCGGCATGACCATGAAGAAAATCATGATCAGCGCGTGCGCGGTGGCAAACGCATTGTACATGCTCTTGCCGCCGTCGATCGCGGCGTCGCCGTTCATGCCATAGACCATCTGCGCAAGACCGCTGAAGATCTGGATGCCAGGCTCCTGCAGCTCCATGCGGATGGCGACCGAAAGCGCGCCGCCGATTATGCCGGCCATGATCGCGAAGATCAGGTAGAGCGTACCAATATCCTTGTGGTTGGTCGAATAAACCCAGCGCACCCAGCCATGATACGGCTTGTGGTCGTGCCCGTCGTGAGCTGCAGCGTCTGCCATGTTCCGCTCCGTTCCCTAAATCTTGCTAACCCGCGACATCAGTTGCCGGCGGCCGCTACCTTGTTCTGGCCATCGACCTCGGCCATGAGCGTCTTGTTGGCACCTGGCAGATCGGTCTTGGCCGCGGCCAGCCAGGTCTTGAACTGCGTGTCCGACACCACACGAACGGCGATCGGCATGAAGGCATGGTCCTTGCCGCAGAGCTGCGAGCATTGACCGTAATAGAGGCCTTCTTTCTCCGCCTTGAACCAGGTCTCGTTGGTGCGGCCGGGAACGGCGTCGATCTTGATGCCGAAAGACGGCACGGCAAAGGAATGGATCACGTCGGTCGCGGTGACAAGCACGCGGGTCATCGTGTTGACCGGCACGACCAGCTCGTTGTCGACGGCGAGCAGGCGCGGATAGACCGCGCGATCCTCCTTGCCGGCCTTGGCACGATCGCCATCCTGAAGGATGGCCGAATTGAAGGCGAGCGTGTTGTCGGTCTGGTATTCGTAATCCCAGTTCCACTGGTTGCCGGTTGCCTTGACGGTCAGCTTGGCCTCTTCCGGCGGCGTATATTGGGCGGTCAGGAGTTGGAACGAGGGGATGGCGAGGCAAAGCAGGATGACGACAGGGCCGATGGTCCAGATCACCTCGATCAGCGTGTTGTGGCTGGTCTTGGACGGGGTCGGATTGGCGCTCGCGCGGAATTTGACGATGCAGTAGATCAGCAGAAACAGCACAAGGACCGTGACCGGGATGATAAACCACATCGTGTAGTTTCCGAACCACTCGATCTGCCGCATCATGTCGGTCGCAGGCGCCTGGAAGCCGGTCTCCCACGGCCTGGGCTGGTCCGCATAAGCGGATCCGCAGGCGAGGAACGTGGCAGCAGCACCGGTGCTCGCTAGGAATTTTCTCATCGCCCTCTTCGTCTCCCAGTCCCTCGCCGGCTGTGCCCGCGAGAATAACGAACAATGCCGGGACGGGAATCCCGGACAGTCTCAAGCTGGTTCAAACCATACTCTTTTTCCCTCCGCAAGAAAGGAGCGGTCGAAACCGTGCGGCATTTTTGCGCGCAAGCTGACGTGGCTCTTCCGGGGCAATGGCCGTAGTGGCGAATCGCGTATGTTCGGCGGGCCGCACGCCTTGTGCCGGCGACACCCGCAAAGCGTCGTAATTCAGGCGAATTTGGCAGGGAAAAGCGCCGCATTGCCTTTTTAGGGACAGTCCGGCCACGGTCTCGTCCTTTACTTGGCATTGGCGCGGCTTAAAGTGCCGTGATTCGCAATGGAGCCGTCATGAACTCTTGGCTTTCGAGACTGAGGCATACGCGACTGGGCCTTTCGAGAACCCTGGCAAACGCCGTGTTTCTCGCGGTCCTGTGCGCGGCCGGTCTGTCCGTCCCTGGCAAGGCCAATGCTGCTCAGCCAAGCGGCACGGTGCGCTCGACCCATGGCGCATGGTCGATCATCTGCGACACGCCGGCCGGCGCCACCTCGGAACAATGCGTGATGATGCAGAACGTCGTCGCCGAGGATCGTCCGGAGATGGGGCTTTCGGTCGTCGTGCTGCGCACCGCCGACAACAAGGCCGAGATCCTGCGCGTGCTGGCGCCGCTCGGCGTGCTGTTGCCGAACGGCCTCGGGCTCAACGTCGACGGCAAGGACATTGGCCGCGCCTATTTCGTGCGCTGCTTCCAGGACGGCTGTTATGCCGAGGTCATTCTCGAAAAGCCGCTGCTCGACACGCTGAAGACCGGGACGTCGGCAACATTCATCGTTTTCCAGACCCCGGAAGAGGGTATCGGCATTCCCGTCGACCTCAAGGGTTTCGCCGAAGGCTTCGCCGCTCTGCCCTGATCGCGGCTTCACGCTGTACCAGCCTGGACGCGGCTTTTGCCGACCCCAGACGCATGCCTTGTGTTTAGCGAACGAAATCATTCGTCGGCGCCGATTCGTCATTGCCGATTGTGTGGGCGCGGCTTCACGCCTACATCGGGGGAAAGCAAACATCCCACGGACGGACGCGCCATGAACAGCCTGATCGGCCAATTCGACATTTCAGACGACCGCATCAAGCAGATCGTCGCTGACACCATCAAGGGCGCGGACGACGGCGAGCTTTTCCTCGAATACAGCGAGAGCGAAGCGCTGATGTTCGACAATGGCAAGCTGAAGACCGCCAATTTCAACACCGACCAGGGCTTTGGCCTGCGGGCCGTCGCCGGCGAGGCCAGCGGCTACGCTCATTCCAGCGACCTGTCCGAGGCGTCGCTGCTGCGCGCGGCCGAAGCCGTCTCGACCGTCAAGGGTGGCTATTCCGGCACGCTTGCGGCAGCCCCCGCCCGTACCAACCGCCATCTCTACGGCGACGAGAACCCGATCCCCTCGCCTTCCTTCGAGGCCAAGGCGAAGCTGCTGCAAGAAATCGACGCCTGGCTGCGCGCCGAGGATCCACGCGTGCGCCAGGTAACGGCCTCGATCGCCGCATCCTGGCAGCATGTCGAGATCGTTCGTGCCGACGGCCAGATAGTGCGCGATATCAGGCCGATGGTCCGCGTCAACGTCTCGGTCGTCGTCGGCGAAGGCGACCGCCAGGAAAGCGGCTCCTATGGCATGGGCGGGCGCAAGGCATTCGGCGAATTCCTGATCGAGGATAGTTGGAAGCACGCCGCCAGCGAGGCACTCCGGCAAGCGGTGGTCAACCTGGAGGCAATCCCGGCCCCGGCAGGCACTTTCGACATCGTGCTATCCAATGGCTGGCCGGGCGTGATGCTGCACGAAGCCGTCGGTCATGGTCTTGAAGGCGATTTCAACCGCAAGAAGACGTCGGCGTTCGCCGGCCTGATGGGGCAGCAGGTGGCCGCCAAGGGGGTGACGGTCGTCGACGACGGCACCATCCCAGAGCGGCGCGGCTCACTCACCGTCGACGACGAAGGCACGCCTTCGGCCCGCAACGTCTTGATCGAGGACGGCAAACTGGTCGGCTACATGCAGGACCGGCAGAATGCCCGGCTGATGGGCATGAAAGCCACCGGCAATGGCCGGCGAGAAGGCTATGCGCACCAGCCGATGCCGCGCATGACCAACACTTACATGACCTCAGGCGACATGGAACCGGACGAAATCATCGCCTCCGTCAAGAACGGCATCTACGCCGTGTCCTTCGGCGGTGGCCAGGTCGACATCACGTCGGGCAAATTCGTGTTCGGCTGCACCGAGGCCTACATGATCGAGAACGGCAAGGTGACGCAGCCAATCAAAGGCGCGATGCTGATCGGCAACGGGCCTGATGCCATGCACCGCGTCTCGATGGTCGGCAACGACATGAAGCTCGACAACGGCATCGGCATGTGCGGCAAGGCCGGCCAGGGCGTACCCGTCGGCGTTGGCCAGCCGCATCTCAGGATGAACCAGATGACGGTCGGCGGCACGCGGGTTTGAAACTCGGTGCCGTTCCGGTGTCATCACCCGCCGTGACGTTTCCGGATGCAGGCGCCCTCCACCATGCCCATTGTCATCCTGACAGGGGCCGGCCTGACAGGGACCGGCTTTTCGGCGGCTGGGACCTTGAAGTGGACACAATCCACATTAACAAATTATTAGGTCTTTGACTGCCTGGGCTGCCTCTCGCGCACGAACGCAGCACCAGTTCCTCGTTGCGGTGGTGGTTTTGGCAATGCGGCACTCCCCCGTCCTGGCTCTCCTGCTTGGCTTTGTTTCGTTGATTGGTGCGGCATCGCTGCTGGCCAGTCCGGCGTCGGCCCAGTCGACTTTGTTCAAGTCGCGATCGACCCAATCTTCCATGGATGGGTCGCGCTCTGCCTCCGTGGGTGGAAGCACCAGCGTCCCCTACGGTTGGATCGATTTCTGTCATCGCCGCCCAAAAGAGTGCAAGGTGCCGGCTCTGCCGGCCGCGAATGTCAAGCTGACAGCGCGGACCTTCCGCATCCTCAAGCGGATAAATCAGAAGGCGAACAGCGCCATCAAACCCGTCAGCAATTTCGATCACTGGGGCACGATGGCGGACCATTGGGATTATCCGGTTGACGGCAAAGGCGATTGCAAGATCTACGCACTCTACAAACGCAAGCTCCTTCAAGAGGCTGGATTTCCCCGACAAGCGCTGTTGATGACGGTCGTGCGCGATCTCAACAATGAGGGCCACACCATCCTGACGGTGAAAACCGATAAAGGCGATCTTGTCCTCGACAATATGGTCGACCAAATCAGGCCCTGGAATGCAACCGGCTACTACTTCCTGAAACGTCAATCGCAGCAGAATCCGAATGTCTGGCAGTCGGTCAACCAGCGAGGCGGCACGCCGAAAACCTTCGCGAATACTGCAAAGCTCGTAGATTGAGCCTGGACCGTACGGTTCAGGCATTACAGGCGTTCGGCGGCTTTTTTAGAGCGGTTCGGTGTTTGATAGAATCGCTGAACCGCTCTCTCTTCATTTCGACGCAATTCCGGACGGAAAACCGCTACCCATTCTTCCTGGAGTCGCTTTAACCGGAGGATCCCGCAGCAGCGCTTGGGAAGCGCGGTTTTCTGTGGCCTCAGCAGTCTCAACGAACCGTGCTCAGCCGCGCCTCCTCCTCGGTTTCTCCAGCAAGGCGACCGCCTCGACATGTGGCGACCACAGGAACTGATCGATTGGCGTCACGCTGTTCAGCATATAGCCGCCGTCGATGAGAATGCGCAGGTCGCGGGCCAGCGTCACCGGGTTGCAGGACACCGCGGCAACGTATGGAACATCCGAGCGGGCGATCTGCTTCGACTGATCTTCGGCGCCGGCGCGCGGCGGATCGAAGACAAGGCCGTCGAAGGCGTTCAACTCCTTGAAGGTCAGTGGCCGGCGAAACAGGTCGCGTCGTTCGCCCGTCACCCGCTTGAGGCCGGTCGCGAAACGTGATCCCCGGTCGAGCGCCGAAAGCGCGGCCGCGTCGCCTTCGACCGCATGGACTTCCGATTTCGTCGCCAGCCGCAAGGCAAAGCTGCCGCAACCGGCAAAGAGATCGGCAATTTTTTTTGCACGCTTCAGATGTCCGCCGACGATCTCGGCCATGGTCCGTTCGGCGGCCTCCGTCGCCTGCAGAAAGGTGCCGGGCGGCACGGCGACCGCAACACTGCCGAACATGACCACGGGCTTCCTTGGCTCGATGACGATCTCGTCATCGATGGACAGCCTGGCAAAGCCTTGCGCAATGACAAAGTTGGAGGCGATACGGCGCTGGTGTTCGCCGAGCTTGCCTGACTCGTGCACCGCGATGTCGAGACCGGAACCCGTAACGGTGACCGCCATCCGGAACGATTTGGTGGTGGCGCATATCAATTCGGCCAGCGCCCTCAGCTGGCCGAGTGCCGCGACGATCTCGGGCAGTGAGATCGGGCATTCGGATATGGAGATGATCTCGGGCGACAGATGGCGATTGAAGCCGAGCAGCATGCCTGCGTCCGTGCGCCGGGCGGCAAGCACGACGCGGCGGCGCGACTGCGGCGCGCAGGCGACCAGTTCGCCAATCTCGCACTCGATGCCCTTGCCCTTCAATGCGTGCACCACCTTTTCGCGTTTCCATCGACGATAGGCTTCGGTCTCGAAATGCTGGAGGGCACAGCCGCCGCATTCGGTGAAATGGCGGCAGGCTGGTTCGACGCGCAGCGGAGAGGCTTCCAGCACCGCCATCAGCGTGGCGCGATCCCGCTCGCGCGCGGCGGTGACGATCTCGCCTGGCAGCGTGAAGGGAATGAACAGATCGCCGCTCTCGGTTTCGGCGATGCCGTCGCCCTGCGATCCGAGCTTTCGTATTGTGAAGCGTACGCTCATCGGTCCTTGATCCCACCGAGCAGGAATTCGCGATTGCCGTCGCCACCTTCGATCGGCGACAGATGCAGGCCAAGCGAGCGCCAGCCAGGGATGGCATCCAGCCAATCCTGCAGCAGGCCCGCGACACGGGCGGCATCGAAGGGATCCTTCAACAAACCGCCCTTGCCGATCGCCTCGCGACCGGCCTCGAATTGCGGCTTGACCAGAAAGATCGCACCGGCGCCGGGCTTGGCAATGGCGAGTGCCGGCGGCAGCGCCAGTTTCAGCGAGATGAAACTGACGTCGGAAACGATGAAATCCGGATTGCGGCCGGCAAGATCGGCAACGGTGAGATCGCGCGCGTTCAGGCCCTCGATCACCGTCACGCGCGGATCACCACCGACATCAGGATGCATCTGGCCATGCCCGACATCGATTGCCGTGACATGGGACGCGCCGCGTTCGAGCAGCACCTGGGTGAAACCGCCGGTCGAGGCGCCGATGTCGAGGGCCTCGCGACCGGCCGGGTCGAGGCTGAAATGGTCGAGCCCGGCGATCAGCTTGAGCGCGGCGCGCGAGACATAGGCTTGCGCCGGATCGTCGATGGCGACAACGCATTGCGGCGAAACGTTCTGGCCGGGCTTGCGGGCTATGGCGCCGTCGACCGTCACCGTGCCGCGCTCCACCGCGTCGCGGGCGCGCGAGCGGCTGGCAAACAGCCCGCGCTGGACGAGCAGGTCGTCGAGCCGCTGGCGTGTGCTGGCTGGCAGAGGCGAGTTCATCGGCCTTCTCTGACGAAAGCCCGCAGTGAAGGCAAGGACATTAGATGGACCAAAGTGATCCTACGAGAGCGGCTGGTGCATCGAACCAGGCCGCGGCTTGCGCCCATCATGCCGGGTCCGGCAGAATATTGGCCACGAAGAGCCCTCTGTTTGTCGCAACTCGAAGGAGAACGAATGCTGACGGGAACCTGCCACTGTGGCGCCGCCCACTGGACGCTGGAGGGCGACCCCGGCCCGGTGACGGCCTGCAACTGCACGCTTTGCCGCCGCTATGGCACGCTCTGGGCCTATGATTATGTCGACGAACGCATTCGCGTTTCGGGGCCAATGGGCAGCTATACGCGCGCCGGACAGGAAGACCCGTCGCTCGAGATCCTGTTCTGCCCGCGTTGCGCCTGCGTGCTCGGCTGGCGCGGACTGCGCGCCAGCGCCTCGGGTCGAAGACGCATGGCCGTCAATGTCCGGCTGGCGCCCCCCGAGGCCGTCGCCGATCTGCCGATCGACCATTTCGATGGCCTCGACACTTACGACGATCTGCCGCGCGACGGCCGCTGCGTACGCGACATGTGGTTTTAGAAGATGGTTCGCGGAGCCTGGCGCTCGATGGCTGGAGACAAACCGTCGTCTCGACCGCCTGAAGCCTGCTCACGCGCATGCCCGGTCGCAACAGGTGATACAGGCGAAGGATCCGACGGCACCACAAGCTGCGGAATTTGCTTGTAGGAAAAGCCGCCGCGGATATCGCCCATCTTGCCGGCGACAATGCCTATCGCCGCCTTTTCGAGATTGCGGTCGTAGGGCGTTTCGGCGGCAGCCGGTACGACCATCACCGCCAAGAAGGCCGCGCCGCACAGAAGCGTCTTCATTCTCGTTGTCTCCCTGCCTGGCTGTGATCTAGCAGGGCGGCGTTGAAAAACGGCCAAGGGACAGGGTAAGCAAAACGCCAAACGGCAACGTTAACAATGCCTTATAAAATCGAGCCGGCAAACTGATTCAAGCTGTTGAGGTTTTGATTCAGGCGCGCTGGGCGCGGACCGTATGACCGAGCGCGGTGAATACGGTGCGCACGATTCCGGCGACGTCGAGGCCAGCATCGGCATACATCTTCTCTGGCTTGGCGTGGTCGGTGAAGTCATCCGGCAGCACCAGCGGGCGTACCTTCAGGCCGCTTTCGAGCAGTCCTTCATGGGCGAGGAATTGCAGCACATGGCTGGCGAAGCCGCCAATTGCGCCCTCCTCCACCGTCACCAGAACCTCATGCGAGCGGGCCAGCCGCCGGATCAGATCCTGGTCGAGCGGCTTGGCGAAACGGGCATCGGCGACCGTGGTGGAAAGCCCGGCCGCGCCGAGTTCCTCGGCCGCGATGAGGCAATCCTGCAGCCTTGTGCCGAAGGACAGGAGGGCAACCTTGCTGCCTTCCCGGACGACGCGGCCTTTGCCGATCTCCAGAACAGAGCCGCGCTCGGGCATGTCGACGCCGACGCCGTTGCCGCGCGGATAGCGGAAGGCGATCGGCCCGTCGTCATAGCTGGCGGCGGTGCGCACCATGTGACGCAATTCCGCCTCGTCGGCCGCGGCCATTACGACAAAGCCCGGCAGGCTTGCCAGGAAGGTGGTGTCGAACGCGCCGCAATGGGTGGCACCGTCGGCGCCGACAAAGCCGGCGCGATCGATGGGGAAACGCACCGGCAGTTTCTGGATCGCGACGTCATGGACGACCTGATCGTAGGCACGCTGCAGGAAGGTCGAATAGATCGCGGCGAAGGGCTTGTAGCCTTCCGTCGCCAGGCCGGCGGCGAAGGTCACCGCATGCTGCTCGGCAATGCCGACGTCGAAAGTCCTTGACGGAAACACCTCGCCGAACAGGTCGAGGCCGGTGCCGCCCGGCATGGCGGCGGTGACGGCGACGATGCGGTCGTCCTCGCGGCCCTCCTGGATCAGGCTTTCGGCAAACACCTTGGTGTAGGCCGGTGCATTGGCCGGCGCCTTGGCCTGTGCGCCGGTGATGACGTCGAATTTGTTGACGCCATGATACTTGTCGGCGGCCGCTTCCGCCGGCGCGTAGCCCTTGCCCTTCTGGGTGACGACATGGATCAGCACCGGACCCTT
This sequence comes from Mesorhizobium sp. B2-4-18, assembly GCF_006441385.1. Lineage (NCBI taxonomy): Bacteria > Pseudomonadati > Pseudomonadota > Alphaproteobacteria > Hyphomicrobiales > Phyllobacteriaceae > Mesorhizobium > Mesorhizobium sp. B2-4-18. The sequence continues at coordinate 45,480 of NZ_VFUW01000005.1, forward strand.
GCCGTTGTCACGGACATTTTTCAGGACCGGGATGAGATGCTCCAGATTGTGACCGTCAATCGGGCCGATGTGATAGAAGCCGAGTTCCTCGAACAAGGTGCCGCCGGTGACGTAACCGCGCGCATGCTCGACCGCGCGGGTGATGGCTCGATCGGCTCGCTTGCCGAGATAGGAGGTCAGCTTCTTGCCGAAGTCGCGCAGGCCGACATAGGCCTTGCCGGAAGCCAGACGCGCCAGATAGGCGCTCATGGCGCCGGTTGGCGGGGCGATCGACATGTCATTGTCGTTGAGGATGACGATGAGGCGCGCATCGAGCGCGCCGGCATTGTTCATCGCCTCATAAGCCATGCCGGCCGACATGGCGCCGTCGCCGATGACGGAAATGACATTGTTGCGGCCACCTGAGAGGTCGCGGGCGGCGGCCATGCCGAGGCCGGCCGATATCGATGTCGAGGAATGGGCGGCGCCGAACGGGTCATATTCGCTCTCGGCTCGGCGGGTGAAGCCCGACAACCCGCCTTCCTGGCGCAAGGTGCGGATGCGGTCGCGACGGCCGGTCAGTATCTTGTGTGGATAGGCCTGGTGGCCGACATCCCAGATCAGCCGGTCATCGGGTGTGTTGAAGACATAGTGCAGCGCCACGGTCAGTTCGACCACGCCCAGCCCGGCTCCGAGATGGCCGCCGGTGCGCGACACCGCGTCGATCAGTTCGAGGCGAAGCTCTGATGCCAGTTGCGGCAAGTCGCTCTCGGCCAGCGTGCGCAGGTCGGCCGGGACGCGAACCCTATCGAGAAGCGGCGTATGCGGCGTTGCGTTCACGTTGGGCCCAGACTTTCTGTTCATCGGCGGGATAGGCCGCCGGCCGGCGAAAGTAAATGCGTGTCGCTGACGCGGACGGTCAGCCCCTCACCGATCTTCTCAGCCTTCCGGCAGCGGGATGAATTCTTTCTCATCGCCAGGAACGATATCGAAGCGGCCGGTCTTCCATTCCTGCTTGGCCTGCTCGATGCGCTCCTTGGACGAGGAAACGAAATTCCACCAGATGTAGCGCTTCGAACCGAGAGACGCGCCGCCGAACAGCATGAAATGCGCACCCGTCGATGACGATATGACGATCTCGTCGCCGGGCCGGAACACCAGCAGCCGTTCCGCTGGAAAGACATCACCCGAAATCGAGACCTCGCCCTCCAGCGTGTAGATGGCGCGCTCCTCGGCATCGGGCGGGATTTTGACGCTGGCGCCGGGCGCCAGCCGCAAATCTGCATAGAGTGTCTCGGAATCGGCCCGCACCGGAGACCGCAAACCCTGGAAATCACCGATGACGACGCGGCCGCTGACGCCTTCGGCGTCGATTTCGGGAAGCCGCAGCGCCGCTGTGTTCTCGAACACCGGCGCCACCTCTTCCTTGCCGTCCGGCAGAGCCAACCAGGTCTGCAGGCCGGAGATCGACATCGGCGCGCCGCGCAATTCCTGCGGCGTGCGTTCGGAGTGGACGATGCCGCGACCGGCCGTCATCAGGTTCACGTCGCCGGGTTGAATGACCATTTCGGTGCCGAGCGAATCGCGGTGCCTGATCTTGCCGTCGAACAGATAGGTCACGGTCGACAGGCCGATATGCGGGTGGGGACGGACATCGAGCGCCTGGCCCGCGCGCATGATCGCGGGACCCATTCGATCGAAGAAGATGAACGGCCCGACCAGGCGCCGCTTGGCGGTCGGCAAGGCGCGACGCACCTCGAAACCGCCAATGTCCTTGGCGTTAGGGATAACCATCAGCTCGATCTGGTCGCTGGCGAAGGCATCGCCGGCCTCAGGGTCCTTGCCGGGGAAGAAGCTCATGAACTCTCCTCGTCAGCGGTCAGTGGGCGCTTGGGCATATCAGGCGAACCGGATCGCCGCTTTTGCTTTTAATTTGGCTGCCACCTCTTCGCGATTGCGCGGATGCTGGTGGGTTTCGAGGGAATCGAGCAATTCGCGTGCGGATGCCGCGATGGCTTCGACGGCATGATCGAACGCATGCTGGTTCTTGGCAGAAGGCCGCGTCGTGCCGCTCAGCTTGCGGACAAACTGCAGTGCCGCGTCGCGGACTTCGTCGTTGGTTGCCGGCGGATCAAAATTGAACAGGGTCTTGATGTTTCTGCACATCGCTTCCGTATCTCCTCTTGTCCGTTTCAATCGGGACGAACTGTATCCTCAATGATGATCGTGTCCAAAAACCGGTAAGGCTGCTCCGGACCTCAGTCCGCGTCGAGCGGCTCGGTTCCAACCGGCTTGCCGTCGCGCGACAGCCTGATCTTCTCGACCTTGTCCTCGGCGGCCTTCAGCAGCCGGTCGCAATGAACCTTCAGCGCCTCGCCGCGCTCGTAAATCCGGATCGACTGGTCGAGCGGTACGTCGCCACGCTCCAGATCATCGACGATCTTCTCCAGTGCGTCGAGTGCCTGTTCAAAGCTCATCGCCTTGACGTCTTCGTTGATCTCACCGGTCATCATTCATCCTTTCATCAGTCGCCCGACATGGGCGGCGACCGAAAATGCCAATCCCTGCAGATCGTAGCCGCCCTCGAGCAGGCTGACGAGCCGGTTACCGCCGTGGATTGCGGCGCGCTGCATCAGCTGGCCGGTCGCCCAGTCGAAATCGTCCTCGGTCAGATTGATTTCCGCCAGCGGGTCGCGATGGTGCGCGTCGAAGCCGGCCGAAACGATAATCAGATCCGGCGCGAAATTGTCGAGTGCCGGCAGCACGCGCGACAGGAACGCATCGCGAAACACCTCGCTGCCCGTCCGAGGCGCCAGCGGCGCATTGACGATGTTGCCGGCGCCGGTCTCACTCTTCGCGCCCGTGCCGGGATAAAGCGGCATCTGGTGCGTCGAGCAATAGAGCACCGAGGGATCGTCCCAAAAAATATCCTGCGTGCCGTTGCCGTGGTGCACGTCCCAGTCGACGACCGCGACACGCTCGGCGCCGTGCTTCTTCTGCGCATGGCGCGCTGCGATTGCCGCCGTGTTAAAGAAGCAGAAACCCATGGCCGTGGTCTTTTCGGCATGGTGGCCGGGCGGACGGGCGGCGACGAAAACGTTGTCGGCGCGGCCCGCAAAGACGTCGTCGACGGCAGCATTGGCGGCACCGATCGCCGTAATCACCGCTTGCCAGCTTTTCGGGCTGGCGGTGGTGTCGGCGTCGATGCGGGCAATGCCTTCGTCGGGGATGGCGGCGCGGACACGCGCGACGAAATCGGCGGGATGCGCGTAGAGGATGGTCGCCTCGTCGCCGTGCGGTGCCTCGACGCGGTCAAGCGTGGCAAAAGCTTCGTCGTCGAGCACGCGCTCGATGGCGCGCAGGCGGTCGGGCCGCTCGGGGTGACCGGGCGGCGTGATGTGTTCGAGAAAGATCGGGTGCGTGTAGAGACGGGTGGCCATGCCCCCTATCTAGTGCCCCGGCGTCGTGATGGCCATGCGTTGCGGCTTGATCGCTGGGGAAAATCGAACCTGCGTCCATTCATGTCGCTGCGGGCATTGGCGGCGCCGGCCCTTCGGCGTAAGGTCGCAACCACTGCCTGGTGCCCGCCGGGCTGTTTGTTTTAGCCGCATTTTGCGACGCCAAGTGATTCCACTTGGCTGCAAATGCCCTGGCGGGAGAATCGGGAACACGGTTGAACTCCGTGGCGTGCCCAACGCTGTGAGGGGGACCGCGCCGGTAAATGCCACTGTCGATGACGGGAAGGCACCGGACGCGGGTTGATCCCGAGCCAGAAGACCGGCCTGGCAGGCATCGTCATCCGCATGGTCAGGCGGATGACATCGATTGCAATCGCAAGGGGACAAGCGATGCCGGAAGCTATGACCACTCCAATGGGCGATGGATTTGACCAGATTGCGCGCGACGCTGTTTACCGCGCCATCTTCACGCGGCGCGACGTCCGCAGCCATTTTACATCGGAGGCCATCGACGACGAGGTGCTGGCGCGGCTGCTGCTTGCCGCCCACCACGCGCCATCGGTCGGCTTCATGCAACCTTGGAATTTCATCGTCATTCGCGATGCCGCGCGGCGGGCGGAAGTGCGCGACCTGTTCCTGGCCGCGCGAGAACGGGAACTGCCTGAAATCGAGGCAGAACGGCAGGCGCTCTACCGCAAGCTTAAGCTGGAAGGCATTTGCGAAAGCGCGCTCAACATCTGCATCACCTGCGACCGCGAGCGCTCGAAAGGCTCGCCGCTGGGGCGCTGGCACAATCCGGAGATGGATCTCTACAGCACGGTCTGCGCCGTGCAGAATTTCTGGCTGGCGGCACGCGCCGAGGGCGTCGGCGTCGGCTGGGTCAGCATCATCGAGGCGCAAGCGCTGAAAAGCTTGCTGGCCATTCCCGATCAAGTGACGCCGATCGCCTATCTCTGCGTCGGCCGCGTTTCCGAATTCGCACCGAAGCCGGATCTCGAAACACACGGCTGGGGCCGGCGGCTGCCGTTGCCCGAGCTTATCATGAGCGAGACTTTTCGCGGACAAGGCGAAGCGCCGCTCAAATCAGCAGTGGCGCGCCTCGGTACCGCCGCCGGTGCGCCCGCGAGCCTAGCCGATCAGCGCGTCGCGCCGGCCGTGCCCCAGCGCGAACCGCCGAAAGTGGAGAGCGCCTTGTCCTTGAGTTCCCTGAACTTCGACGAGGCTTCGGCCAGCCTGGCGTCCCAGGCGGCATCGGGCACCTGACCCTCGATGGTCTTGAAATAGACCTGCATCAGGCAGGCAATGGCGAACGGCTCAATGAAGGCCGCCTTGAAAGCCCAGGCAAAGACGATTGCCAGCACGAAAGCCCAGCCGGCGAGCTGCCCGGGCATGACGTAAAGAATAGCGGCTGCCGGAGCCAGCATCAGCAGGAAAATCACGAACGACACGCCCCACATGATGACCCCTAGCCAGACGGCATTCTTGACCATGGTCTTGCCGTTCTGGGCGTAGAGCACAACGCCTTGGCGCGCGGTTTCGAACGGCGAGGACGAACTGATGCGGATGTTGTAGCCGAGAATGATCTCGTCGACATAGGTCAGCGACAGGCGAATCACCGTGTTGAGGAACGAAACCAGGCCGCTCAGGCCAGGAATGGGCAGGAAGGCCGCGATGCCGCCGAGCAGGCCGGTGATGGCGCGTATGGCGCCCTTGACCAATTGGTCGACGACGAAAAGGATATTGGCCTCGGCAAAACGCTCGGTCACGACTTCTTTCGCGTAGGCGATCTGGTTCTGGCCGTGGGGAATATCATTGCCGTCGATCAGATGCACCATGACGGCGATATGGCCCGCCTTGACGACGTAGAGGATGTATTCGCGGATCCAGTAGACGGCGATCGAGACGATGCCGAAACCGACCACGCCACCCCACATCGCAAAAGACAATGGTCCGTCGGGATCGGTAGAAATATGGCCGACGCCATAGCCGACGGAGGCGCCGGTGCCGGTGGCCACGATGTAGGCCAGCGTGATGCCGAAATAGACGATCATGCGAAAGACAATGAAAGGCCAGGTCCGCATCATGATGGACACCGACCTGCCGATATCGAAATCCCACATGCCCCGAATCTCCCCTCAGAGATGGCTGCGGAGGATGCGCTCAAACCGGCTATTGTCAATTGCAGGCAGTGGCGGGACTGCCATGGTGGTTCATCTTGAAAGCGCTTCCGGCTTTTTCAGCAGGCCTTCGAGCAATTGCTTGAACGCGGCCACCACCATCTTCGATGTCGTTTCGGGATCTTGCGAATTGGCGATGCGCTGCGCGGCCTGGCTGCTCGCCCCATTGATCAGCCGCGCTGCCGACTCCGGGTCGACGCCGGGGACGACCACCCCTTCCCGCTGCAGCGCTGTCAGATGATCGGTCATTGAACCGACGCAGGCATTGGCATTCGACCACAGTGCCGGATCGCCCAGCACAGCCGGACCATCCCGGAACATGATGCGCTGGATTTCCGGCTCCAGCGCCATTTCGATATAGGTGGTGCATTCGTCGACGAAATGCTGCCAGCGGGTCGGCGCCCGCGACGCGACCTCATTCACCCGGGCCGCCATTTCCGCGTCGATTTCGGCGATAACCGCCTCAAGCAGTCCCTTCTTGTCGCCGAAGTGATGGTAAAGGGCGCCGCGCGTCAGCCCGGCCGACGCGGTGAAATCATCCATCGACGCTTCGGCATAGCCGATGGTGCCGAAAGCCTGGCGCGCCGCGGCGATCAGCTTGGCGCGTGTCTCGGCGATCATCTCCTTGCGCGGTCGATGCATGCTTCTGGCCTTACTTACATACGCTCCGTATGCCAATTGACATACGCGACGTATGCTCTATTTAACACTTATACGTCTCGTATGTAATTGTCGAATCGCCCCTTGTCGAGGAACAGGATCATGCAAAACCCCTATTCGGAAATCTTTCGCGCTCCCGGAGCCACGGGCTTTGCCGCCGCCGGCTTCATGGCGCGCCTGCCGATCGCCATGGCGCCGATCGGCATCGTGGCGATGCTGTCGCAGACGCGTGGCGAATACTGGCTGGCGGGTGCGGTTTCGGCGACATTCGCCTTGGCCAATGCCTTCCTGGCGCCGCAAATATCGAGGTTGGTCGACCGCCTCGGCCAGACGCGGGTTGTCGTACCCACCACCATCATCTCCGTGCTCGCATTCGCGGCCCTGATCGCATCGGCCAATCAAGACTGGCCGGTATGGACGCTGTTCGCGTCGGCGCTGCTGGCCGCGGCAATGCCAAGCATGCCGGCCATGGTGCGGGCGCGCTGGACCGAGATTTTCCGGGGCCGGTCCGAGATGAACACCGCCTTCGCCTTCGAGTCGGCGGCGGACGAACTGGTCTATATCGCCGGCGCATCGCTATCTGTGGGCCTCAGCGCCGCGCTGTTCCCGGAAGCGGGCGTGCTCGTCAGCACGCTGTTCCTCGCCTTGGGCTCGACAGCCTTCATTCTGCAGCGTTCGACCGAGCCGCAAGTGCGGCCGGTGGACCATGGCTCCAGCGGCTCGGCAATCCGCCTGGGGCCGGTCCAAATCATCACCTTCGCCATGATCTTCATCGGCGCGACCTTCGCGACGACGGAGGTGAGCACGGTGGCGATCACCAAGGAACTCGGCCAGCCGGGCACTGCCAGTCTCGTCATCGGCGTCTATGCGCTGGGCTCCTTCGTGCTCGGCATCATCATCGGCGCGCTCAACCTGAAAGCACCGCTGCAGCGCCTGCTCGCCATCGCGGTTGCCTTGGTCGCGCTCGGCACACTGCTGCCGCTTACCGCCAGCACCGTGCCAGCGCTCGCGCTGACCGTCTTCATCAGTGGCGTGGCGATCTCGCCGACCTTCATCACCGCCTTCGGCCTGATCGAGCGGCATGTCCCGGAAGCGATGCTGACCGAAGGCATCACCTGGGTAACCACCGGGATCGGCATCGGCATGGCGCTGGGCTCCTTCGCCGCCGGCGCCGTGGTGGATGCATTCGGCGCCCAGAACGGATTCTGGGTCTCGGTGACGTCAGGCGCTATCGCGCTGATCACGGTGCTGCTCGGCCAGCGCAGCCTCGCCACCCACGAATGCGAGTTGGAAGGATGTGAGGCGGCAATCCCGGCCGAGTGACAGACAGGGTTTGTCGAGCTCAGATGATCTCGGTCTTGGCGATGTGAATGCCAAAACCCTCGAGGCCGACATAGTGGCGTTCGCGCGAGGCGATCAGGTTGATCGAGGAAATGCCGAGGTCCTTCAGGATCTGGGCGCCGAGACCGATCTCGCGCCATTCGCTCTCGCGCCGGCGCGCCTCTTCATGGTCCTCGCGGTCGCCTGGCGCCGGCCGGTTGCGCTCCTGGTGGGCAACGCCGACCGAGCCTTCCCTGAGATAGACGATGACGCCGCGCTTGCGCTCGCCCATCGCCTTCATGATGCCGTCGAGCCGGTGGCTGGTGCCAAAGACATCGGTCACCACATCTTCCGAATGCAGCCGCACCGGCACCTCCTCGCCGTCGCGGATGTCGCCGAAGACGATGGCGACGTGATGCATCGTGTCCCAGGGCAGCGTGTAGGTGAAGACCTGCGCCTTGCCACCCAGCGTCTCGATGTCGGAGCAAGCGACGCGCTCGACCAGGGTCTCCTTGCGCTGCCGGTAAGCGATGAGGTCGGCGACCGATACCTGCTTGAGGCCATGCTCCTCCGCGAAAGCCGCCACCTGCGGGCCGCGCTTGACGGTGCCGTCATCGTTGACCAGTTCCGAGATCACGCCGATCGGCGGCAGGCCGGCAAGCTTGCACAAATCGACCGCCGCCTCGGTATGACCCGAGCGCATCAAGACGCCGCCCTCGCGCGCGATGAGCGGGAAGATGTGGCCAGGGCGGACGAAATCGGAGGCACCGACATTGCCGTTGGCGAGGTTACGCACGGTCAGCGTGCGGTCGTCGGCCGAAATGCCTGTCGTCGTGCCATGCTTGAAGTCGACGCTGACGGTGAAGGCGGTGGTGTGGGCCGAATCATTGTCGGCCACCATCGGCGCGAGATTCAGCCGCTTAGCCTCCTCGCGCGGCATCGGCGTGCAGACGATGCCCGACGTGTTGCGAACGATGAAGGCCATCTTCTCCGGCGTGCAATGGACGGCCGCGACGATCAGGTCGCCCTCGTTCTCGCGCCCGTCATCGTCCATGACGACGACGATCTCGCCGCGTTCGAAGGCGCGGATGGCTTCGACAATCTTCTTCTGGTCGTACGGCATGGAACGCTCGCTTTGCTCGCAGGGCAGTAGGGGAATAGGGCAGTAAGGCAGTAGGGGAAAGGAAAATCCTGGCTGTTTCGGCAGGCTGCGTACCTACTGCCTTACTGCCCTATTCCCCTCCCTTCCCTGTCTGTCCTCGATGCCGCAGATAGTGGTCGGCAATGGCGCAGGCAACCATGGCCTCGCCGATCGGCACGGCTCGGATGCCGACGCAAGGATCGTGGCGACCCTTGGTCATCACTTCGACATCCCTGCCGTCCTTGTCGATCGATTTGCGCGGCGTCAGGATCGACGAAGTCGGCTTCACCGCAAAACGGGCGACGATCGCCTGGCCCGTCGAGATGCCGCCCAGGATGCCGCCGGCGTTGTTGGACAGGAACACCGGCTTGCCGTCATTGCCCATGCGCATCTCGTCGGCATTCTGTTCGCCGGTGATGCGGGCGGCCTCGAAACCATTGCCGATCTCGACGCCCTTGACGGCGTTGATCGACATCAGGCCGGATGCGATGTCCTGGTCGAGCTTGGCGTAGATCGGCGCGCCGAGGCCGGCAGGCACACCGTCGGCGACGATCTCGATCATCGCGCCGACCGAGGAACCGGCCTTGCGGATGCCGTCGAGGTACCGCGTGAAAACAGGAATCGAAGCCGGATCCGGCGTGAAGAACGGGTTCTCGGCATCGCCGATGAAATTCCAGTTCCAGTTGGCGCGGTCGATGGACTTTTCGCCCATCGACACGAGCGCGCCGCGCACCACCATGCCCGGCACCACCTTGCGGGCGAGCGCGCCGGCAGCGACCCTGGCAGCGGTCTCGCGCGCCGAGGAGCGGCCGCCGCCGCGATAATCGCGTATGCCGTATTTGACGTCGTAGGTGTAGTCGGCATGGCCCGGCCGGAACTGGCGGGCGATCTCGCCATAGTCCTTCGAGCGTTGATCGACATTCTCGATCAACATCGACACCGGCGTGCCGGTGGTGATCATCGTCGCGCCGTCCTCGTCGAGGACGAAGCCTGAGAGGATCTTCACCTCGTCCGGCTCGCGGCGCTGCGTGACGAAGCGCGACTGGCCCGGGCGGCGCTTGTCGAGTTCGACCTGGATTTCATCGCGCGTGAAACGGATGCCCGGCGGACAACCATCGACCACGCAGCCGAGCGCCGCGCCATGGCTCTCGCCCCAGGTGGTGACGCGGAAAAGATGGCCGAACGTGTTGTGAGACATGGAAAGTGCCCTGCCCGGCATCGAAACCGGCTGAAGCCAGCCTTCTATTGGCGTTTTCCACAGTGGTCAAACTGTGATCCGACGGATTTAGTTTTGACACATTCGGTTGGTTTCTGCTCTCCTCCATTCGCCGTTGAGGATCCGCCGCCACCCAGGCCGGCGCAATGACCAAAGAGGACGATGATGCGTACCCTGATTGGCGCTGTTGCCGCCACGCTGCTGCTCTCCACCGCCGCCTTTGCCGGGCAGACCGAAGGCCTGATCAAGAAGATCGACAAGGATGCGCTGACGCTGACGCTGGACGACGGCAAATCCTACAAGCTGAACGCCGAAACCGATCTCGATGCGCTGAAGCCGGGGATGGACATCGTCATTGCTTACGATGTGACTGATGGCGAAAACGTCGTCACCGACATGCAGCTGCCGGGTGACAGCGACACGAACTAGGAGTTGGCGTCACCGGCGTCCCTAAAGCCACTCCAGGCTCCTGCCTTCAAGTTTGAGCACGCGATCCTGCGGTATCTCCAGGTTCGCGGCCTCGTCCTCGGGCATATCAAGCACGAAGCGAAACAGGGTGCGCATGACGCCCCCGTGCGTCACGCAAATCGTCTGCCCCCGAAGTTCACCGAAGCATGGCTTCACCCGTTCGAGCAGCATCTGGTAACTCTCCGCGCCTTCACCTGGCGGCTGAAAATTCCACTTGTCCAGCGCGCGGGATCGGCTCGCGCCGGGCGACTGCCTCTCAAGCTCGGCGAAGGTAAAACTCTGCCAATCGCCGAAATTGACTTCAATCAGTCTGATATCGGTTCGATAGGCGAGCGGATCGAGCCTCATGGCGGCGCGGATGCGTTCCATCGTTTCGCGCGTGCGTCTCATCGGACTGGCGACGAAGTCGAATTCCTGGGGAGCGCCGACGAGTTCGGCCAGCCGATGCCCGTTTGCGCTCGCCTGTTCGCGGCCGAGAGCATTGAGATCGGTATCGGCCTGGCCCTGAAGCCGGAACTCGGCATTCCACGCGGTCTGGCCGTGGCGCACGATATAAACCAGCGGGTACATCAGCTCTTCCGGAGATCGGGCCAGGGCCTGGAAGGAGGAAAGGCGGGGAGACCTAATCCTTGACCGTCGAAATATCTGGAGCGTCGACCGCTTTCATGCCGACGACGTGGTAGCCGGAATCGACATGGTGCACTTCGCCGGTGACGCCACGCGACAGGTCGGACAGGAAATAGACGCCGGAATCGCCGACCTCTTCCTGCGTGACCGTCTGCTTCAGCGGCGAATTGTATTCGTTCCACTTCAGGATGTAGCGGAAGTCGCCGATGCCGGAGGCGGCAAGCGTCTTGATCGGGCCGGCAGAGATCGCGTTGACGCGGATCTTCTTGGCCCCGAGATCGACGGCGAGGTAACGCACGCTGGCCTCGAGTGCGGCCTTGGCGACGCCCATGACGTTGTAATGAGGCATGACCTTCTCGGCGCCGTAATAGGTCAGCGTCAGCAGCGAACCACCCTCGGTCATCAGCGCTTCGGCGCGCTTGGCGATGGTGGTGAAGGAATAGACTGAAATGTCCATGGTGCGGAGGAAATTGTCGCGCGTCGTCTCGACATAGCGGCCGGTCAGCTCGTCCTTATCGGAAAAGGCAATGGCGTGCACGAGGAAGTCGAGCTTGCCCCAATGCTTGGCGACATTGGCGAAGACCTCGTCCAGGCTCGCCGGATCGGTTACGTCGCAATGGCCGGCGACAAAGGCGCCCAGTTCCGCCGCCAGCGGCTCGACGCGCTTCTTGAAGGCTTCGCCCTGATAGGTCAGCGCTATCTCGGCGCCGTGATCGACGCAGGCTTTGGCAATGCCATAAGCGATCGACCTGTTGTTGGCGACGCCAAGAATCAGGCCGCGCTTGCCGGCCATCAGGCCCTGTCCACCCGCCATATGCGTGTTCTCCGCAAGATATCTGCTTTGTGGAGTGCCTATCGCACAGGCATACAGCCCCTTCAAGCGTTCAAAGCGGACAGTTCGGGGGACAAAAGCTCTCGATCAGCCTTTTTGGCCGCGCAACAGCGATTCCAGCGCGCTGTCGCCGCCTTCCGGCAGCATGATGCGCACATGGGCATAGAGATCGCCATGGCCGCCGGCTTTCTCCGGCAAGCCCCTGCCCTTGAGCCGCAGGACCTTGTCCGAGCTCGACCAGGCGGGAACGTTGACCGCGAGCCTGCCGGTCGGCGTCTCGACCGGCACCTTGGCGCCCAGCACCGCATCAGCCAGCGAAACCGGCAGGTCGGCGTGCAGGTCACGGCGTTCGATGCGGTAACGAGGATGCCGGCGGATATGGATCTTGACCAGTGCGTCTCCGGGTTGACCCGGTCCCTGCTCGCCCTGGCCTTTCAGCCGGATGGTCTGGCCATCCTCGACATAGGCCGGCAGCTTGACCGCAACCTTGCGGCCATCCGGGAACATCGCCGTCACCTTCTCGGCATTGGCCGCTTCCTCGATGGTGACGTCGAGCGTGACGTTCAGGTCGGCTGCTGTCGCCGCCTGGCGGCGGTCGCCCGCGCCTGGCCCGCGCGCGCCTGAAAAGGCATCGCCGAAGATCTGGCTGAAGATATCGCTGTTGCCGTCGAATGGATCGCCGCCCGGACGGCCCGAACGGAACTCGAATCGCGAGCCTCCGGCGCCCTGTTGCTGGCGGCGGAACCCGGCAAAGGGGTCGCCACCGCCGGCCGCACCTTCAAAACCCTGGAAACGCGGCTTGCCGTCGGCGTCGATCTCGCCACGATCGAAAGCCGCACGGCTCTTCTCGTCGCCGATGACCTCATAGGCCTGATTGGCCGCGGCAAAACGGTCCTTCGCCTTGGGATCATTCGGATTCTGGTCCGGATGATGCTTCTTGGCGAGTTTCCGGTACGCCGATTTTATGTCCTTGGCCGATGCGTTCTTTGCAACGCCCAGCACCTCATAGGGGTCGCGCATACTTCCTGCCCTGGAAATGAGTTGAGTCCATACTTGCCCCTATATGCGCTCGCATAGGAAGAAATTCCAGTAGCGGACCTTCATATCGACGGCGGAAAATCAGAGTGCCTTGAAGCCCTGCATGCGCCAGCCGCCGGCACCGGCAAGACAGAGTTCGCCTTGGAACATGGCAACGCCGTCAAAGCTTTCGCGCGAAACCTTGAAGCGGCGGCAGGTCTGGCCGCTGTCCTTCAATTCCGCCAGTTCGGTGATGGAGCCGCGCGAGCCGGTGCCGGTGTTCGCCCACGGCACCGCCTGGCCGCCGAGTTGCTCGATATCGGCGGACGATACCGCATTGCCGATCGTCGTCTGGTCGGAGTCGCGATCCGAATCGGCCGGCTTGGGCGAAGCCGATGTGCTGCTGGTCAGGATCGAGCGGTCGACTTCGGCCTTTTCCAGGCTGAAGCCACCTGCACCGCAGGCCGCGAGCGGCAGGGCGACTGCCACGATCGCCGCTTTCGTGCTGGCTGAAGCGATAACGCCCCATTGCCTGCTGTCAAAAGCTTGCGCGATACGCGACAATCGGCAACCTCCCTGGTCTCGTGACAATTTGAGAAAAACTATGAGTGACACAGAGTTAACAAGCAGTGACTTTACCGAGGCGGCCGAGCCGTTTCGCCTCTTTGCCGCATGGCTGGACGACGCTACCAAGAGCGAAATCAACGATGCCAATGGCGTGGCATTGGCGACCGTCGATGCCGAGGGCATGCCGGACGTAAGGATGGTGCTGCTCAAGGGGTTCGATGAAAGCGGCTTTGTGTTCTACACGAATTTCGAGAGCGCCAAGGGCCAGGAGATTCTTGGCAGCATGAAGGCGGCGATGTGTTTCCATTGGAAATCGCTGCGCCGCCAGGTGCGCATTCGCGGTCCGGTGGAGCTCGTCAGCGATGCGGAAGCCGACAGCTATTACGCCACACGGCCACGCGGCAGCCGCATCGGCGCCTGGGCGTCGAAGCAATCGCGCCCGCTGGAAAGCCGCTTCGCGCTGGAAAAGGCGGTCGCAGAATACACGGCGCGTTATGCCATCGGCGAAATCCCGCGACCGAAACATTGGTCGGGCTTCCGGATCGTGCCGAAGACGATCGAATTCTGGCACGACCGGCCGTTCCGGCTGCATGACCGCGTGGTCTTTTCACGCAACGCGGCAGGCGGCTGGGACAAGGCCAGGCTCTATCCCTGAAAAAACCTTCAGCCCTTTTTCCTGGTCATGAATGCCGTGAGAGCGGCGCGCGCCTCGTCGGATTTCAGCCGCTCGCGGAAATGCTCGCTCTCTATCCCGATGCGGGCAACCAGATCGTCGCGTGAGCCACGCATCAGGTCGCGCGCGATCTTGAGCGCTTGCGGTGGCTTGGCCGCGATCTGGCCGGCCGCTGCAAGCACCGAAGCCTCCAGCCCACCTTCCTCGACCACCTCGTAGATCAGCCCGGCGGCCTTCGCGCGCTCGGCCGAAAAGCCCTCACCGAGACCGAGCAGGGCGAAAGCACCCTGCTGGCCCAGGATGCGGGGCGCCAAAAGGCTCGACCCTGCCTCGGGCACGAGGCCGAGATCGACGAAGGGGGTCCGAAACACGGTGCGCGGAGTGGCGAAAGTCAGGTCGCAGTGCAGGTTGATCGTGGTGCCGATGCCGACCGCGATACCGTCGACGCCGGACACGATGGGCTTTTCGACCCCGGCCAGGGCGATCAGGAAATCCCAGACTTCGGTGCCGCCATCGCCGCCGGTGGCCACGACCATGAAATCGGCAAGGTCGTTGCCGGAGGAAAAGGCGCCCGGCACGCCGAAAAAGACATGAACGCGGACCGCCGGATCGGCGTCGCCTTCGGCAAGGGCCGCCGACATTTTCGCATACATGGCACGCGTCAGCGCGTTCTTCTTGTCCGGCCGGTTCATGCGGATGATCTGGATGGCGCCCTGGCGGTCGACGAGGATGTGGTCTGTCACGGTGTTTTCCTTGTGAAGGTCAGGCGGAAATCAGTGCCTCGGCGGCAGCAGCCAGGCTGACGGCGCCATCGATGACGCGCTCCTTCAAAGCGCTGGCTTCGCCAAGCAGGTTCTCGGCGAAGAAGCGGCAAAGCGCGATGCGGCCCTGGTCGGCAAGAGCGGCCCGCGCCAGATAAGCGCCGCCGGCGGCAAGCGAGATCAGCCGGAGATACGGCGTGGCGCCAGCCAGCGCCTCCTCCGTCCGGCCCTCGGCCGACAATTTCTGCAGGAAACGCGTCGCTTGCGTCAAATCGGAGAGCGCCTGATCGAGAGTGTCGGCGGTGCGGCCAAAACCTTCGAGGTTCGACGTTCGCACCGCATTGGCGATACCGGCCAGTTCGTCGATGTAGCCATGCACATGCTCGCCGCCACCGAGCGGCAGTTTTCGGGTCACCAGGTCGATCGCCTGGATGCCGTTCGTGCCTTCATAGATCGGCGCGATGCGCGCGTCGCGATAGTACGCGGCCGCACCCGTTTCCTCGATGAAGCCCATGCCGCCATGCACCTGGACGCCGAGCGAGGCGACTTCCACGCCGACATCGGTCGAAAACGCCTTGGCGAGCGGAGTCAGCAAATTAGCACGGTCGCGCCAATGCATCGCCTCGCCGCCAGACGACACGCGCGCCATGTCGATGGCGTGGGCACAGGAATAACTGATCGACCGCGCGATCTGGGTTAGCGCCTTCATGGTCAGGAGATTGCGCTGCACGTCGGGGTGGTGGACGATCGGCGCCATGCCGGCGCCGGCGTAATCCGCCGCCTTGCCCTGGCGGCGTTCATTGGCATAGGCAATCGCCTTCTGGGTCGCTGCTTCCGCGACCGCGACGCCCTGCATCCCGACGGCGAGGCGGGCATTGTTCATCATGGTGAACATGCAGGCGAGGCCCTTGTTCTCCTCGCCGATCAGCCAGCCGATGGCGCCAGGCCTGGCGCCCTGAAAACCATCGCCATAGATCATGGTGCAGGTCGGCGAGGCATGGATGCCGAGCTTGTGCTCGAGGCCGGAACAGAAGACGTCGTTGCGCGCACCGAGCGAGCCATCGTCGCCGACCAGGAATTTCGGCACCAGGAACAGCGAGATGCCACGCGTTCCGGCCGGCGCATCGGGAAGCCGCGCCAGTACCAGATGGATGATGTTGTCGGTGAAATCGTGCTCGCCGTAAGTGATGAATATCTTCTGGCCGAAGAGGCGGTAGGTGCCGTCGCCGGCGGGCTCGGCGCGGGCGCGCAAGGCGGCGAGGTCCGATCCGGCCTGCGGCTCGGTCAGGTTCATGGTGCCCATCCATTCGCCGGAGACGAGCTTTGCCAGATATGTCGCCTTGAGTTCCTCGGAAGCGTGCTTGTCGAGCGCCTCGACCGCGCCCATGGTCAGCGTCGGGCCGATGCCGAAGGCCATGGCGGCGGAGTTCCACATTTCGAGTGCGGCGACGCCGAGCATGGTCGGCAGCGCCTGGCCGCCATACTCTTCCGGCCCGGAGAGCGCATTCCAGCCGCCTTCGATCCAGCGGCGATAGAGTTCCTTCCACCCCGGCGGGGTGGTGACCGCGCCATCGCCGAGCACGGCGCCATGCTCGTCGCCGATTTTATAAAGGGGGGCCACCTCCTCGGAGGCGAAACGGCCCGCCTCGCCGAGGACGGCGTCGACCAGATCCTCGCTGAGGTCTCCGAACGCTCCCGTATCGATGGCGGATTTCATGCCGGCCACATGCTTCAGGGTGAACGCGATATCCTCGACCGGTGCCCGATACATGCCGCTCGATCCTCCCTTATGCATCGGCCTCGCCGACCCTAGGGCCAGTGCGCCGCAAAACCATCCGCCTTTGGGCGGTCTCCCATCGCCTTTTTACGTAAACGTCAAATTTTGTCACGCTGATTTTGCAATCAGGCGGGGCTGTATTAAATTCGACAGATAGCCGGACCAAATCGACCGGCGACGGAAAACCAGCGACCGGAAGATTCTCATGCTTGCCAGACCTGACGCCTATCGCTGCATCGAATGCGGTTTGCCCTATCGGGCAACCGGGTTTTCCTATTATCACGGCGACCTGGGAAATGGTGCCGCCTACTGGTCGGAGCGCGGCATATTGTGCTCGCCGCGATGCTCGCTTGCCCACCACCGCAAACGCGCCGCCGAAGGTACGCTGCAACAGGGGCCCGCGCCCGACCCGTTCGAAGTTCAACCGTTCAGCCGGCGCTAGCTTATCCCGCACCAGGGTTCGAGAAGCACTTTCTTAACCATAGCGGTCCAGGATTTGCCTTTGATCAACGGGGGTTCCCTGTTTTGAAAAGGACGGCGCGCCTCCTTCGCCGCACGGCGCTTCTCGCTTTCGCGGCAGCGATTGTGCTGGGCACGGCGGCAAAGGCTTCGGACTTCTCCGAGCCGTGGAAGAGCGCTGACCGCGCGCTCGTCATCGACGCCTACGAATACAATTCCATCGACTGGGCCCAGCTTGCCACCGACAAGCGCATCGTCGCCTTCATCAACAAGGCTTCCGACGGCATGCCGCCGCCCTATTTCTGTTTCGGCGGCGACACTGACGTGAAACTGTGCAAGGCACTGTGGAAACGCCACGCGGTGACGCGCGAATTGTTCCAGACACGCAGGGTCGTGGCCAAGGCGCTCGGCATGAAATGGGGCGCCTATCATCTCGCGCGTCCCGGCAATCCGGTCGAACAGGCCAATAATTTCCTCGATTTCGCCGACCCCGCACCGGACGACCTCATGGCCCTCGACATCGAGGGCATCGATCCCTCGCAATGGATGTCGCTCGACGATGCCGAGGAGTTCGCCCGCCAGGTGCATCGGCGTATCGGCCGCTTCCCGGTGCTCTACACCAACGGCAAGACCGCCCAATATATCGCCGACAACCTCTACAAATACCGGCTTTTGTCGCGGCTGCCGCTTTGGTACGCGCGCTATAAGCCTGACATCGACGTGCATTTTCCGATGGGCAACTGGCAGGGCTACGCGCTCTGGCAGTTCTCGGCGCAGGCCAATTGCGGCCGCTTCCGTTGCCCCTACAGGGTTGCCGGCACACCCGACAACATCGACGTCAACGTGGCGCCCACGGATGCCGTCACTCTGCGCCAGCAATGGCCTTTCGGTGGCCTGATCGACGTGCCTGCCGATTATCTTGCCAGCGTGCCAGTGCCGCTCTCGCGGGAAGCCGCGCTCGCCGGCAAGGCCACCATCATTTATGCCGATGTGGCGACGCCGCCGACCTTCGAGGAAATGGTCGCCGTGCTTGGTTCGCGCTGGTCAAAATTTCGCGACGGGTTCCGCATGCCAGTCGTGAAGATGGTCCCGCGACGGCCGGGGTTCGGCATTGTCCAATATGTGGCCTGGAAGCGGGGCGGGCAGCGTTCCCCCGAACAGCTTGACGCCGCCTTTGCCGCGGCCGACCCGGTCAGCACCGCTTCGACAACCCTCGACCGAAGTCAGCAATAGCCGCCACCCGGTCGGAGCTTCAGCCGGCCTGCTCGCGCGCCACGGCCTGCCAGCCTATGTCGCGGCGGCAGAACCCGTCCGGCCAGTCGATGCGGTCGAGGGCGGCATAGGCCCGCGCCTGCGCCTCTCCGACGGTGGCGCCGCTCGCCGTGACATTGAGCACACGGCCGCCATTGGCGACCAGCGCACCGCCATTGATTGCGGTGCCGGCATGGAAAATCTGGACGCCTTCACCGGCGGCGTCCTCGACGCCGCGGATGACAGAGCCTTTCTCCGGTGTGCCGGGATAGCCCCTGGCCGCCATCACGACGGTCAGCGCCGCCTCGTCACGCCAGCGCACCGACATATGCGCGAGCTGGCCATCGGTCGCGGCATTGAGCAGCACCAGCAGGTCATCCCTGAGCCGCATCACCAGCACCTGGCATTCCGGATCGCCGAAGCGGGTGTTGTATTCGATCAGCTTCGGCCCGCTTTCCGTGATCATCAGTCCGGCGAACAGAATCCCGGCGAAAGGCGCGCCAAGCTCGGCCATGCCGCGCATGGTCGGCTCGATGATCTCACGCATGGTGCGCTCGATCATGTCAGGCGTCATTACCGGGGCCGGCGAATAGGCGCCCATGCCGCCGGTGTTGGGACCGACGTCGCCATCACCGACGCGCTTGTGGTCCTGCGCGGTGCCGAAGGGAAGCGCCGTGGTGCCGTCGCAGAGGCAGAAGAAACTCGCCTCCTCGCCGGTCATGAATTCCTCGACCACCACCTCCGCGCCGGCAGCACCCAAGGACCCGTCAAAGCAGGAAGCGAGTGCCGCCCGTGCCTCGTCCATCGTCATGGCGACGGTGACACCCTTGCCGGCTGCGAGCCCGTCGGCCTTGATGACGATCGGCGCGCCCGTCTTCTCGACATAGGCCTTGGCCGAGGCCAGGTCGCCGAACCGGCCATAGGCGGCGGTCGGAATGTTGTACCGGGCGCAGAGGTCCTTGGTGAAACCCTTCGAACCTTCCAGCCGCGCGGCGGCCTTCGAAGGCCCGAAGACGCGGATGTTTTCGGCGCGCAGATCATCGGCGATGCCGGCGACGAGCGGCCCTTCCGGGCCGACCACGACGAGATCGATTTTTTTCTCCCGGCAGAAGGCGGCGACCGCGGCGTGATCGGTGATATCAAGCTTAATCAGTTCGGCCTCGCTGCCGATGCCCGGATTGCCGGGGGCCGCGTAGAGCTTGGTCAGCAGCGGCGAAGCGGCAATCTTCCAGGCCAGCGCATGTTCGCGGCCACCGGAGCCGAGAAGAAGAACGTTCATGGCCACCTCTTGATGCCGCCGATCCCATAGAGAGAACAACCCGCTATTGCTCTCTGGGCGACGGGTCAAGGCATCAGGGTGGATTGCGCACGGGAACGTTATCCCTGTCGAATAGGGCGCCGGCCACCGCCGTGCCTATTCCGGCTCTCGTTCAGCCCTGAAAGACCACCGGAAACCAATCCTCGCGCAGCTTCTGTCCCGGCTGCATGCCATGGCCGTGATAGGGCGGCGAGGTGCGGCCCGGTCGCTCGACATAATGGGCATCGTCGCCGACCCAGCGCAGCGACAACGCCCGGCGCCGGGCCGCGGTCATATTGCCGCGCGCGCCGTGTGCCGTCCTGAAGTCGAACAGGATGGCGTCGCCCGGCTCCATCTCCCATTCGATAACTTTCATCGATGGATCGGTGTCGGGATCGGGCACCGGACGGTAATCGCCCTCGGCGGCGTAAAAATTGCCATCGTCCAGCCAGCGTACCGGCAGGATCACCTTGTCCCATTTGTGCGAGCCGGCGATCAGGCGCAGCGTCGCCTCCTTCACAGGATCGATGGGGATCCAGAAGCTCACCGTCTGCTGGCCGTCGACGAAATAATAGGGGATGTCCTGGTGCCATGGCGTCGGCTTCTGCGTACCGGGCTCCTTGACCAGCACATGGTCGTGGAAGAACTGCGCGGTGCGCGACTGCATCACCGCGGCCGCCAACTGCGCCGCCGGCGAATTGCGCACGACATCGACGAATTCAGGGATACGCTCCCAGTTGCAGTAATCGTCGAAGAAGCTGCCCTTGCCGCCAGCGATGTCGGACGCGGTGGCGCTGCGGCTCCGCATGTTGCGCTCGATGCCGGCGGCAATCGTGTCGACCCAGCCCTTGAAGGCGCCGCGGATGCAGACCGCGCCGTCACGCTGGTAGTCGGCAATTGTCTGCGCATCGATGATTTCGGTGACGATTGGCTGCGTGGCGGTTTGCGAAGCCATGGTGTCCTCCTCTCAGGATGGAGGCCACTATCGCAAGGTCCTCTTATTCAGTAAAATAATAACTTCTCATCTGACACATAGGTTCTGGCTATGAGTCTCACTCTCACGCAACTCCGCTATCTCATCGCCGTCGCCCGCCATGGCAGCGTCACCGGCGCGGCGCGGGCGATCAACATTTCGCAGCCGTCGGTTTCAGTGGCCATCGACACCATCGAAAGGGATTTCGGCCAGAAACTATTCGTACGCCAGCGGGGAAGCGGCGTTTCGCTGACCTCGTTCGGCCGTGTCGTGGTAGCGAAGGCAAAGCAGGTTCTTGCCGAGACGGACGAACTCATGAGCCTGGGGGCGGGCAACTCAGCCATCGGTGGCGAGCTGGTGCTCGGCTGCTTCGAGGATCTGGCGCCCTTTTTCGCGCCGGGCCTCATCCGCGCCTTCTCCGAACGTCATCCAGCGGTCGCGGTTATCGTCCGTGACGAGACGTTCGAGACGCTCGGGCGACGCCTGGCGGACGCCACAGTCGACCTCGGCCTCAGCTACGATCTCGGCCTGCCGTCGCATTTCGCCCGCATCCTGTTGCACGAGCTTCGGCCGCATGCGCTGCTGCCGGCGGGCCATGCACTGGCGGGCCACCCTGAGGTCAGCCTGGCGGATCTGGCCGCCTACCCGCTGATCACGACCGACCAGCCGCATAGCTGGCAGCATATGCTCGACCTGTTCCGCGGCCGTGGCCTGTCGCCGGTGGCCGACATGCGCACAAGTTCGTTCGAACTCCAGCGCAGCATGGTGGCCAACGGCTTCGGCGTCGCGGTCAGCTATACCCGCCCGCATGGCGACCGCAGCTATGACGGCTTGCGCCTCGTCTGCAAACCGCTGTCGGATCCGCTGCCCATGCAGCGCATCATTCTCACCCACGATACGCATCAGCGCGTGTCGAATGCGGCGCTGGCTTTCATCGCGGTGGCGAAAGTCTGGTTTTCCACACGCGACATCTTCGCGTCGTGACGGTTGGCGGGCCGCCGCTCCTCCGCTTGCCGCTTGACGGTTTCCGCCACTGCTGCCACTCCATGCCAATGGAACCTGTCCAGTCAAAAGCGGCCCAGGGTCGCGTCGCCGATGCGCCGAACCGCCATTGGGTCTATCGCGTGCTGCCGCGCGCGATCTGGCCCTATGCGCAGCTGGCGCGGTGGGACAGGCCGATCGGCTGGCAGTTGCTTTTGTGGCCATGCTGGTGGTCGGCGTCACTTGCGGCGAGCGCCTATCCGCGCCCAGGCGACCCGCTGCTCTCGCTGCTGCCGGCGCCCTTGTACCTTGTGCTCTTCCTGATTGGCGCCATCGCCATGCGTGGCGCCGGGTGCACCTATAACGACATTGTCGACCATGACATCGATAACCAGGTCGAACGCACCCGCTCACGCCCGCTACCGTCCGGCCAGACCACGCGCCGGCGGGCCTGGCTGTTTCTTGTCCTGCAGGCCCTGGTCGGCCTGGCGGTTCTCCTGCAGTTCAACAGCTTTGCCATTCTGCTCGGCGTCTGCTCGCTGGTGATCGTCGCTGTCTATCCATTCACGAAGCGGATAACCAACTGGCCGCAACTGTTTCTCGGCCTCGCCTTTTCCTGGGGCGCGCTGATGGGGTGGGCGGTCGAGTTCGGTGATCTCGATGGCCCCGCCGTCATGCTCTATATCGGTTCGATCCTGTGGGTGATCGGCTATGACACGATCTATGCCCACCAGGACAAGGAAGACGACGCCATTGTCGGCGTACGTTCGACCGCGCGGCTGTTCGGCGACAACACCAAGGCATGGCTCGCGGGGCTTTATGGCGGTACGCTGATCTGCTTCGCCATCGCCTTCGCCTCGGCGCAGGCCCCGGTGGTGGCACTGGCGGGATTGATCGCCGCCGGCGCCCACATGGCCCGGCAGATCGCGGTTCTGGATATCGACGATCCAGACCAGTGCCTGCGGCTGTTTCGGTCGAATAACCAGGTCGGCTGGCTGATCTTCCTCGGCCTGATCGGCGGCGCACTGTGGGTGGCGCTGAAGCCGCTGGTGTAGTGGCTTTTCCTTCTCCCCGTCTCTATACGGGGAGAAGAACGCTAGTCTCTTGAAATGATCTCCTCGCCGCCGATCACCAGCCTGAGGCCGAGGTCACCGGCTCTGCGGCGGGCAAGGAAGCGGGGGCGGCGCATATTGGAAACGCGGCCCTTGCGGCGCTCCCGCGGCGGCAATGTCTTGATGGCGGCGCCGAGCGATTCTTCCAGGGTGCGGGCGACGCCATCGGATTCGATCAGCAGCATCGGCAGACGGTAGGCGTCGGCCCAGGCGCGCCAGTCGGCGGCGACGTCTTCGAGATCGTCGGCCACCAGCAGCGGCACCGACAGCATCGGATCGTTGTGCAGGAGTTCCAGGGTCACCGTGACATTGCCTTCCGGATCCTCCATCGCACGGGCGGCGACGCCGCGAAATGCATTGGCGGGCAGCACGATGATCGCCGGCAGGCCGCTCATCTCGAGCAGGCGGCGGATCACGGCGCCGCGCTGGTCGATGGTGAAGGTTACGTCGCCATAATCGTCGCGCGTGGCATAGCTCACCACCTGCGGCAGGCGGAATGGGTCGAGACGCATGTTGCGTCCCGCCCAGACTGGCTTCAGTCCAGTGTTCACGTTCATAGAGCGCCTTCCTGTCTGTCTCCTGAGAGCCGGTTCCGGTTCTCTCCGGGCCAGTTTTCCCGGCCTCGTTATGGGGAAACAGTAGCGCCGGCTCCTTACCGCCGCGCTTAAGAAAGTCGGTTAAATTTTGCTGATCTCAGGGATGGTTATCGGAATGCCACCAGCCACAGGATGGTGAAAGGATCAGATAACCTTACCAGGATTCATGATGCCCGCCGGATCGAAGGCAGCCTTTACCCGGCGCATCAGATCGATGGCCATCGGCGGCGCGGTGGCGATCAGTTCGTCGCGCTTCAACTGACCGATGCCGTGCTCGGCCGAGATCGAACCGTGGAGGCTGCGCACCACGTCATGCACGGCCTTGTTCATAGCATGATAGAGCGCCAGGAACGCCTCGTCGTCGCCGTCGACGGGCCGTGAAATGTTATAGTGGAGATTGCCGTCTCCCATATGGCCGAAGCAGACCACGCGGGCGCCGGCGCTCACTGACGCCACGGCGTCGGCGGCCTCCCTTATGAAGCGCGGTATCGATGCGATCGGCACCGAAATGTCGTGCTTGATCGAAGCGCCTTCCGGCTTTTGTGCCTCGGGCAACAGCTCGCGAAAATCCCAGAAGGCATCGCCCTGCCCGAGGCTGGCGGCGATGACGGCATCGCCGACGAATTCCTGCTCTAGACCCGCCGAAAGCACATCCTCGACCAGCGCCCGAGAATCCTCCGCTGAGCGGCCGGACGATATCTGCATCAGCACGTACCAGGGCCAGTCTTCGGCCAGCGGCCGCACGACGCCCTGGGCGTGCGCAAGGGTAAAGTCATACGGGCGCTTGCCGATCAGTTCGAAGGCCGTGAGTGCGGCTCCGGCGCGGTCCATGGCCAGGCTGAACAGGGAAAGGGCGGCTTCGGGCGACGACAGGCCGACGAAGGCGACGTCCCTCCCCTTCGGCTTCGGGAACAGTTTGAGCACGGCGGCGGTGATGACACCGAGCGTGCCTTCGGCGCCGACGAACAGGTCCTTCAGGTCGTAGCCGGTGTTGTCCTTCTTCAGTTTGCGCAAATCGTCGAACACCTCGCCGGTCGGCAGCACCACCTCGACGCCGAGGCACAGTTCGCGCGCATTGCCATAGGCCAGCACGCCGGTGCCGCCGGCATTGGACGACAGGTTGCCGCCGATCTGGCAGGAGCCTTGCGCGGCGAGCGACAGCGGAAACAGCCGGCCGGCGGCATCGGCCGCTTCCTGCAAGGTCTGCAGGATGACGCCGGCCTCGACCGTGACCGTATTGGACAGCACATCGATCTCGCGGACGCGGTTCAGCCGCGATAGCGACAGGACGATCTCGCGACCGGATCTGTCCGGCACCTGCGCGCCGACCAGCCCGGTGTTGCCGCTTTGCGGCACGATCGGCGTTCCGGTCTCTGTCGCCAGCCGCATGATCCGGCTGACCTCGTCGACGCTGCCCGGCCGCAGCACCAGGGACGTCGCGCCATGCCAGAGCCCGCGTCGCTCGATGAGATAGGGCGCGATGTCCTGCTCGTCGCGCAGCGCATATTTGTCGCCCACGATCGCCGCAAAGCGATCGATGAGAGCAGGATCCAGTTTCGCGGAAATTTCGGCCATGGCGAAGACTATGTTGTGGACAGTATGTTGTCACGAGGAGCGGCGGCACGGGAGAGCCGGTCGTTGATGGCCTCGCCGAGCCCGTCAAAGGGAATTGGCTCGACGGCGATAATCCGCGCGCCGCTACGGTCCAAATCTTGCATGTAGGCAAAGAGATTGCTTGCCGCTTCACTCAGGTCACCTGACAGGGAGAGGTTGAGGAAAGCGGTCGCGCCGCGCCAGCCTTCCGCGCGGTGGTCGCCGAAGGCAAGCAATGCTTCTCCTTCACCAACCGTGCCGGCATTGAGCCGAACAGCCGCGCCCGGTGCGTAGTGCGAGGCAAGCATGCCCGGTGCCTCGACGCCGGCAGTGCCGCCGCGCTGCAGCTCCATGCGGATGGCTGCCTCGATCTCATCGGCGGCAATGCCGCCGGGCCGAAGCAGGCGCAACCTTTCGCCTTCGGCCTTGACGATGGTCGATTCCAGCCCGACCGGGGTGGCGCCGCCATCGACCACCAGTTTGATGCGCCCGCCTAAATCCGCAGCCACCGCTTGCGCCGTCGTCGCGCTGATCTTGCCGGATGAGTTGGCGCTGGGCGCGGCAAGCGGTCGGCCAAGCCTAGCGATCAGGTCGCCGCCAAAACCCCTCGGCATGCGCACGGCGATCGTGTCGAGCCCGGCCGTAACCAGCGGATGAATGCCGTTGCCGGGGCGCTGTGGCAGCACCAGCGTCAGCGGACCCGGCCAGAAGGCAAGCGCGAGCTTCCTGGACAGCGGATCGAACGAGGCGATGCGCTCGGCCATCGCCATGTCGGCGACATGGGCGATCAGCGGATTGAAACGCGGCCGCCCCTTGGCTTCGAAAATGCGCGCCACGCCAATGCCGTTGGTGGCATCGCCGGCAAGCCCGTACACGGTTTCCGTTGGAATGGCGACGACATCGCCGCCCTCAAGCAGCGTCAACGCCGGTTCCATCGCTTCGCCGACGGCAAGTATTTCAGCCACTCTCGTCACCTCGCGGATGCCGGCTGCGTAATACGACGGGGCCGCCGGGGCAAGCGGGCATTGGCAATTCATCAATTCCTAAAATGCTATCTTTCCACGAAAGCCGGCATCAATCGCCGAGTACTATCGTGCGGCTTCTGGGCAATGGGGAGCTATGTCGGTGTCTGTTCGTATCTGGGGAGCGCTTGCCATCACTTTGGCCTCAATGGGTGGCGGGGCTCAGGCCTCGTCGCTGGTCTTTCCCGGTGCGCCGGCCTCGACACCCTCCATCCTTGCGCTGAAGGCGGCCGACGGCAAGGCGAGCGACGTTGTGTCCGTCGTTGTGCTTGGCGAGCCTGACGTCACCTACGAAAAGGTCGCGGCAATCCCCGGCAAGGCCGAGGCGAGGCACTCCTTCGCGCAGAGCCCGATGATCATTAGGGGCGGCGTCGTCGGCGGCGCTTTCTCGACACCCATGCAGGCCAAGGCGCCGGCCGCGGCAACGGCCCCAGCCACCCCAACCGCCCCCGCCACGGCGACAGCCTCGGCAGCCCCCGCGCCGGCAGCGCACGGGAAAGCAGCGGCACCGGCGGCAGCCGCGCCGCCTCCGCCAGCCCACCAGCCTGCTTCAGGAGCCGGCAAGGTCAAGTAGCGACCACGCAAACCGGACGGGCAAAATGCTCGGCGGCTTGACGGCGGTCTGGCCTCCTGCGCACCACTGTCCGGCGAATTTCGTCTAGAGTATCTCGCTGGCGGCCCTGCGGCTGATTTTCGCCAAGCGGCTCCGGCGGACTCAATCGCATTGTTCAAGGCAAAGGGGATTGCTCATGAAAAAATCGAAGACCGTTACCGTGGCAGGGCTTCTGTTGGCGTCATTGCTTGGTGGCGTGGCCCAAGCGGACGACATGCTGGGATCCTATGTCGCGCGCATTTCTGATCGCGACCACCAGGCGAGCGACGGCTATGCGCTGGATGGCGCCGCGCAGATGGTGCGGCAAGACCGTGCCAACTGGCACAAATTCCATCGCCGCGACGGCGACGACGAGGGCGACGCCTGGTTCAGGACCAACGACCAGCGCGCCGACCTGCAGCGCATGCTGGAGCGCCCCGGCGCGATGAGTTCCTCGACCAAGCGCGCCATCGTCAATGGCGAGCCGCTGATCCAGGTCGACGTCTATGAAAACAGCGTGCGCGTCAGCATCCTGGAGAACTGATCAAATCAATTTGGGAAGACGGCGGAAGGGCGGCGCGAAAGCGCCGCCCTCGAGAACCTGTTAACTGAAAATCAGGCTGCTTCTTCCTTGTCGTCGTCGTCTTCGGACTCGCCGTCTTCGGATTCTTCGGCGTCATCGCCTTCGGCCTTCACGGTGTCATCGGCGTCGTCTTCGTCAGACTCTTCGCCGTCTTCATCGTCGCCTTCCTCGTCATCGCCATCTCCGTCTTCGTCAGACAGATCAGCGGCTTCGACCGTGGTCGCAGCGGCGTGATCGAGGGCGGTTTCGGAAGCGGATTCAAGCGGCTCGGCAGGAGCCGAGGTTTCTTCTGTCACTTCGATTTCGTGATCGGAATTCATGGAAGCCTCCGTTGGGGTGGGGAACACACCCCTTTTGCCACGGAGAGATCATCGTCATATGACTGTAAGCCGGCTCGAAGGGCCGGCCGGAACATATTTTTCCCGGGGCCTGCGGCCCCCTCTATCCCGGCGTGATCAGGACAAACGGAAACCGTTTGTCCGAGAAAATCGGTGCCGACTTTTCGAAAAGTGCTTCTCAACCAGCGATTTTCGAGAAATCCGCGACCTGACCGGTAGCCGTGCGAATGCGCGCGAGCAGCGCCAGTCGGTTGGCACGCACGGACAGGTCCTCATCATTCACGAGAACATGCTCAAAGAATGAATCAACGGGTTCACGCAACACGCTAAGCGCCATCATGGCAGCCGAAAAGTCTTGGTTTTGAATCGCTTCGCCGACTTGCTTCTCGGCCTGATTCACCGCGGCGAACAGCGACTTCTCCGCATCTTGCCGGAACAACGCCGGCTCAACGGTTTCGGCGACGGCCGTTTTCTTCTTCTCCTCGGCGGCCAGAATGTTGGCGGCACGCTTGGTGCCGGCGAGCAAATTCTTGCCGTCCTCGGTGTCAAGGAAAGAGCCGAGCGCCTCGACACGGCGGACGATCTGCAGGAGGTCATCGGACTGAGGCGTGATCACCGCGTCGATCAGGTCATGGCGCGCGCCCTGGTCGCGGAGGTAGACTTTCAGGCGGTCGTGGAAGAAGGCGAGGAGGTCGATCACCTCGGCCCCAACCTGCCTTCCTTTGAATTCCCGCATCCCTCGCCCAATAGCTCCGCCACGAGGACGCTGCATCGATTGGTGGACAAAGAGAACATGAGATTCTGCTAGTTCGGCGATGCTCAATTGAATTCTATTCTCAATAAGAATTCTCACTACCCCAAGTGCAGCCCTTCGCAGTGCATAAGGATCCTTAGATCCAGTCGGCTTCTCGTCGATTTCCCAAAATCCGACCAGCGTATCGAGCTTGTCTGCAACCGCAACGGCCACAGATACCGGATCAGTCGGCACCCGGTCTGACGGTCCTTGCGGCTTGTAGTGCTCCTCGATGGCCGCGGCCACGGATGGATGCTCGCCCTGCAGCAGCGCATATTTGCGGCCCATCGCCCCCTGCAGTTCGGGAAACTCGCCGACCACTTCGGTGGTGAGATCGGCCTTGGCGAGAACCGCCGCACGGCCCGCGAGCGTGGGATCGGCGCCAACGACCGGCGCCAATTCTTCCGCCAATCGCTTGATGCGCCCCACCCGCTCGCCCTGCGTGCCAAGCTTGGCATGGAAGGTCACATTGAGATGGTCGAGCCGCGCCATGCGCTGGTCGAGCGGCTTTTTCAGATCGAGCCCGAACTTCTCGGCCGATGCCTGGAGTTGGTCAAGGTCCGGCAAATCGCCCTGGTCGGTAGTCCAGAAATAGAGCGCATCGGACAGGCGGGCGCGCACCACCTTGCCGTTGCCGTGGGCGATCTCCTTGCCGCCGTCCTTCGCCTCGATGTTGGCGGTGAGGATGAAGCGGTTGGAAAGCGCCTCGCTTTCCCCCCGCGGCCGCGTGACAAAGCATTTCTGGTTGGCGCGGATCGTCAGGCGGATCACCTCGGCCGGAATGGCAAGGAAAGCCTCTTCGAACTCGCCCATCAGCACGACGGGCCATTCGACCAGCCCCGACACTTCCTCAAGCAAGCCCTCGTCCTCGACCAGGTCGAGCCCGTTGGCGAAGGCGAGGTTGCGGGCGTCGGCGAGGATGATCTCCTTGCGACGGTCGGCGTCGAGCACGACCTTGCCCGCCTCCAGCTTGCCCACATAATCGTCGAAGCGGCGCACGGTGATTTCGCCGGGCGCGAGGAAACGGTGGCCGTAGGTGATGTTGCCCGAACGGATGCCGTCGATCTCGAAATCGACCACCACCGGCTCCTCGGTCTCGGGGCCGAAGGTGCACAGGATCGACTGCAGCGGGCGCACCCAGCGCAGCGAGCCCGGCTTGGCCGAGGCCGGTCCCCAGCGCATCGACTTCGGCCACGGAAAATCGCGGATGATGTCAGGCACCAGTCCGGCGATGATCTCTTCGGCCGCCCTGCCCGGCTTCGAAATATGGGCGACGTAGAAGTCGCCCTTCTTCGGGTCGGAATGGACATGCGCCTCGGCGATCGAAGACAGGCCGGCCTTGCGCAGGAAGCCTTGGACCGCCTGTTCTGGCGCCGATCTCGATGGACCCTTGATTTCCTCGTGAATGTCTTTTGAGCGTGCGGTGAGCCCGCGTATATCGAGCGTAAGGCGCCGGGGCGTCCAATACTCACGCGCCGCCTCATAGGTGAGACCCGCCTCGACCAGGCCGTCGGTCAGCATCTTCTTCAAATCGCCCGCCGCCTTGCGCTGCATGCGGGCAGGAATTTCCTCGGAACGAAGTTCAAGAAGCAGGTCAGGCATCGGGGTCAGCTCATGCGGGAGAGTGGTCCGGGCGGGGCATAGCAACTCGGCTGGCCGCTGTCACCCTTTCCATAAATTTCAATAGGCCTGTCGGGACGAGCCGAACCCGCCCGTCCTTGGATCAAAGATTTCCATGAACCGAAAGCTGCGCTGAAGCGACCCACGCTCAGGCAAGGAACTATTGGCTGAACGACAATGAAAACGGCATCCAGACTTCTTCAGATCCTTGCGCTCAGCGCCTGCTTCACCGCGCAGGCCCACGGCGCCTTCTCGATGCCAGGCGTGCGGCAGGCGCTAAGGACAATGGCTGGTCCGAGCGGCCAGATCCTGCCGCCGATCAATGCTTCCCTCGAAATGACCGAGGGCGCTTGAGGCTCAGGCCGCCAATCCACCGGCCTGCGTCTTCAAGAACGCCTCGCCGCAGGCTTTCGCCAGATTGCGCACACGCAGAATGTAGCTCTGGCGCTCGGTGACAGAGATCACGCCACGCGCGTCCAGCAAATTGAAGACATGGCTGGCCTTGATGCACTGGTCATAGGCCGGGAAGACCATCTTGTGCATCGGCAGATTGTCGTTCGAGGCCGGCGCGCCGGCCTCGAGCAGCGCCTTGCACTCGGCCTCGGCGTCCTCGAAATGCCTGAGCAGCATCGCCGTGTTGGCGTATTCGAAATTGTGGCGGGAATATTCCTGCTCGGCCTGCAGGAAGACATCGCCATAGGTCACCTTGTCGGCGCCCTCGCGGCCGTTGAAGTTGAGGTCGTAGACATTGTCAACGCCCTGCACATACATGGCCAGGCGCTCCAGGCCGTAGGTGAGTTCCCCCGCCACCGGCGCGCATTCGATGCCGCAGACCTGCTGGAAATAGGTGAACTGCGACACCTCCATGCCGTCGCACCAGCATTCCCAGCCAAGCCCCCAGGCGCCCAAAGTCGGGCTTTCCCAATCGTCCTCGACGAAGCGTATGTCGTGCAGCAGAGGATCGACGCCGATCGCCGCAAGCGAGCCGAGGTAAAGCTCCTGCAGGTTCGGTGGATTGGGCTTCAGGATCACCTGGTACTGGTAATAGTGCTGCAGCCGGTTGGGATTCTCGCCATAGCGGCCGTCCTTGGGACGGCGCGAAGGCTGGACGTAGGCGGCGTTCCAGCCCCTGGGCCCTAGCGCGCGCAACGTCGTTGCCGGGTGAAAGGTGCCGGCGCCGACCTCCATGTCATAGGGCTGGAGGATGACGCAGCCATAAGCCGCCCAGTAATTGTGCAAAGTGAGGATCAGCCCCTGGAATGAGCGGCTGGGATGCATATGGGCTGGGATTTCAATCGTCACGGTGGCCTCGGCGACACAGGCTAGCTTGCGGCCACGTCCTAGAGACACGGCGGCGAAGCGTCAAGCAAGGCGCGCGCCCGCGACCTTTGCAGGACCGATCGAAAGCTTTGCGAGCGGCTGGCCCATTGCCGGACGTGGCGACCTGCGCTCTCTTCGAAGCCCTGTATCACCCATGTCAACGACGACAGGTCAAGCCAATGTCCAACCCCGTCACCATCCGCCTCGTCACGCGCCAGGATTTCGACCGATGGCTGCCGCTGTGGGACGGCTACAACGCGTTCTATGGCCGTTCGGGCGAGACGGCGCTGGCAAGCGAGATCACCGCAATGACGTGGTCCCGCTTCTTCGACGCCTATGAGCCGGTGCATGCGCTGGTCGCGGAAAACGAAGGCGAGTTGCTTGGCCTCGTCCACTACCTGTTCCACCGCAGCACCACGGCGATCGCGCCGAACTGCTATCTGCAGGATCTTTTCACCAGCGAAGCCTCGCGCGGCAAAGGCGTCGGCCGGGCGCTGATCGAAGGCGTCTACGAGCGCGCCCAGGAGGCCGGTTCCGGCCGAGTATACTGGCTGACGCATGAAACCAATCACACGGCGATGAAGCTTTATGACAAGGTCGGCGAACGCTCTGGCTTCGTCGTCTATCGAAAGATGTTCTGAGCGCGTTCTGAGCAGACGGACATCAAAACGAAAACGGGGCTCCGAGAGCCCCGTTCGGATTCCAAAAAGGCGTTTCACCCCTTCGGGGCGGGAACCGGCTCCGGCTTGACCTTCGGGGTTTCCTGCGCCGTGTTGGACACGATCGGCGGCAGGCCCTTCATCAGCTTCTGTTGCAAGGAGGCAAGCACGTCGGGATCCGGCTTCAGGTCGCGGGCCTGGTTCCACTGGAAGGTGGCTTCCAGCTTGCGGCCGACGCGCCAGTAGGCATCGCCGAGATGGTCGTTCAGAACCGGATCTTCCGGCTTCAGCGAGACCGCGCGTTCCATCTCGCGCACCGCGTCATCGAACCGGCCGAGGCGGAAATAAGCCCAACCCAGGGAATCGACGATGTAGCCGTCGCTCGGCTTGAGATCGACGGCCTTCTGGATCATCTCCAGGCCTTCCTTCAGGTTGGTGTTCATGTCGACCCAGGAATAGCCGAGATAGTTCAGCACCTGCGGCTGGTCTGGCTGCAATTCCAGCGCCTTGCGGAAATTCGGCTCGGCCTTCGGCCATTCCTTCAGCCGCTCATAGGCGATGCCGCGCTGGTAGAAGATGTTCCAATTGGCGGCGGTCGGTGTCTTCAGCACCTCGACGGCCTTGTCGTAGAGATTGGCGGCGGAGCGGAAATCCTCCTTCGAGGAGTAGACACCGCCGAGCGCCAGATAGGCGCGCATGTCGTTTGGATGAGCTTCGACGAAGGCCTTCAGATGCGTGATCGCCTCGTCATGGCGGTCGAGATCGGCAAGGTTGAGGCCAAGCTGCAGGTCCGAAATCTCCTTCAGCGGCGAAGAGTCGGGGATGCGCCGATAGAGCGCGATGGCGCCCTCGCCGTTCTTCAGCTGTTCGGCCACGGCGGCGAGTTGCACGAGGGCAGCGTCGCTGTCGGGCTTCAGGGCCAAGGCATATTGCAAATAGAGGCGCACGAATGGCTCGCCGCCGCCACGGTTGAGCGCGGTGGCAAGATCGAGCAGGATTTCGGAAGCACCGTCGGACGGACCGGACACGAAGGGCGCGATCTTGTCGCCCTTGCTGATCCTGTCGCGCAAGGCGACGATTTCCAGCTTGCCCGGCGAGAACGCCTCGGCCTGGTCGAGCACCGACATCGCCTTGGCCTTGTCGCCCTTGCGGGCCAGGAACGAGGCATAGGCCTGCGCATTGCGCATCCAGGTTTCAGGCGCCGCACCGCCGGCGGTGGTGTCCTGCATCGTCGCGGCATAGATAGCCTCGGCCTTTTCAGGCATACCAGACGCATCGGCGATCAGGGCGCGGTGGAAGGATTTGAACAGGCCGAACCAGTCCGGCCCCTGCAGCTTGTCGATAGAAACCATCGCTTCGCTGGCCTGGCCGGCACCTTGCTCGGCCCAGCCGGACATGACGCCGGAGATCAGCCGATCGAGATCGGATTCCAGCGACAGCTTGAGCCAGTACTGTGCCTTGGTGAAATCCTTCTTGTGGAAGGTGTCGACCGCCAGCGCCAGGCGCGAGAAGCGCTCGACATCGGGCACTTCCTTGAGCTTGTCGGCATAGACCAGCGATTCGTCGAAGCGGCCTTGAGCGATCAGCGACAGCATCAGGCTCTGCTGCAGGGCTGTGTCACCAGGATTGAAGGCCAGGGCTTGCTTGTAATAGGCGATGGCGCTGTCGAGGTCGTTGTCGCCCTCGGCGATCCTGGCAGCCAGATAGGCGCCCGAGAATGACGAGATCTTGACCGGTTCGGTGGATTGCTTGGCATAGGCCGGCAATGCCGAAATCGCCATGCCCGTCACAATTGCCAGCCTTGTCAGCCAGCGCGCACGTCCCTGCTGCATCATATCCCTTTCAGCCAGGCGCCATCTCCGCGTCAGCGGATCGACCCAGACTCGATCTTTCCAGGCAAAGCATGGCCTTTTTGGGGTCGCGCTTCAATCCGCCTGAAATTCACAATCGGGTCACCCGATTA
This sequence comes from Mesorhizobium sp. B2-4-18, assembly GCF_006441385.1. Classification (NCBI taxonomy): domain Bacteria; kingdom Pseudomonadati; phylum Pseudomonadota; class Alphaproteobacteria; order Hyphomicrobiales; family Phyllobacteriaceae; genus Mesorhizobium; species Mesorhizobium sp. B2-4-18. The sequence continues at coordinate 79,305 of NZ_VFUW01000005.1, forward strand.
ACAAACCATGGCTAAATGGGACGGTTTTGCGCGTCAACAGGCCGCCGCAGCCGCGCATCGCGATAGCCGCCGCTTGCCACCGCGCCGCACAGCCCGCTCCATTCGCAGCCGCCGCACGCCTTGCGCACGTGGCCGGTCGAAAACGCCTGCCGCAGCCTTGTCAGGATGGCGGCATCGAGATCGACGCGGATGCCGTGCCGGATCGGCCGAGCCAGCAGCGCTTCCACGTCTTCCGCGGCCTGCCGGTCCCGTCCGGCCGCACTGTCACGCAGGCAGTGCGGTTCCGGCTCGCCAAGCAACGGAGCGCAGATGTCGTCTGGTCCGGAAACGAGGAGGATGTCCTCGCCCCGGCTCAAGCGCTCCGCGATCCCATCATAATTGGCGGTAAAATCGGGGCTGTACCCCTTGCCCACATAGGTGAGCAGGCAAAGGAGATGGTGGGCGCGCAGCCTGACCGTCACGGCTTGGGCAAGTTCATCTTGCCGTGCGGGAGCGCCATCAGCGTCGCGGCGCCAAGCGCCGATTTCAGCAACCCGCCGACGATGAACGGCACGAAACCGAAGGTGATGGCCTTCTCGGCGCCGATCATGACGGCAAGCCAGGCTGTGCCGAGAGCCAGGCAGGCAAGATTGCCGAGCAGCATGGCGGCGAAGGCAGGCAAAACCCTGTTGCCGTTCCAGCCGCGCTCGGCCAACCAGCCGACCAGTGCGCCGGTGACAGGAAAGGCAAAGAGATAGCCACCCGTCGGGCCCACGAAATGCTGAATGCCGGCAGCGCCGCCGGCCAGGACTGGAATGCCGACAGCACCTTCGACCAGCCATGCCGCGATCGTCACCGCGCCAAGCCGCCAGCCATAGAGCGCACCGATCAGCGTCACGGCGAAGGTCTGCATGGTCACCGGAACCGGCACCATCGGAACCTCGATGTAGGAGGACAGCGCCAGCAACAGCGTGCCGAGCACGACGGCGCCGGCCTGCCAACCGAGCGATCGCTGCTGGAGACGCAGCGGGCTGAAGGACGGTCTGGCGGACGAGAATGCGAGGTTGGTCATAGGCTTCCCTTCGGTCGATCCGAAATTATAGATAATTTCTGTTTTCGATCTATTATCGAATCCACATTTCTGGAGCGATAGCAAGCCTGGGCTTGGGAAAAGATCGTTCAACCCACGATCGCGAAAGCTTCGCGCGTGGCGCCGGAGGCTGTCTTGACCGGCTTGCGGCCAATCCATTGGACATGCCGTCCCAATGTTGCCGCGGCCGATTCGGTGTTCCCCTGCCGCAAGGCGGTGAGGATCGCCCGGTGGTCCTGGTCGGTGCGCGTCTCCCACTCCGAGCGCCAGGCCGCGAACAGGAAGCGGGCGCTCGCCGCGTGCAGGTCGTCTATGGTGGCAAGCAGGCGGGGCATGCCACAGGGCGTCAGGATCAGCCGGTGAAAGGCACGATTGGCCTCTTCCCACGACCTGACGTCATGGGATTTGTCGCCGGCTTTTGTCGCCTCCTCGGCCTGGTCGAGAATGGCCGAGGTCAGATGCGGCGCGGCTTGGCGCAGTGCCAGCACTTCGAGTGCGGCTCGCATCTCGGCGACCTCCTTGACCTCGCTCAGATCGAAGGCCGCGACACGCACGCCACGGCGCGGCTCACTGACGGCAAGGCCCTGCGCCTCGAGGCGGCGAAAGGCCTCGCGCACAGGAACGTGGCTGGTATTGAATTCCTCGGCGACATGATCCTGCCGCAACCTCGCCCCCGGCTCGATCGCGCCGGAGATGATGCGATCCGCCAAAACCTTGCCGATGCGGACGGCGATGGTGTCGTCAGTGCCCTTGGCCATGGTTTATAGATAATTTGCGGTGGTGCGGCTTGTCGATACGGCAGGGCGAATTCACAGGCGTCTTTTCACTGACGGCCCCCGGCAGGAAGCCGTCAGGCGCTCAGTTCACGCGGCTGATGCAGAAGTCGATGACGTCGATCAGCGCCGATTTCTGCGGCGTCTCTTCCAGCGGCGCCAGCGCGTCGCGGGCGATCTCGCCGAAATGGCGGGCGCGCCCGATCGTATCGGCAATGGCGCCGTGGCGGGTCATGAGGCCGATCGCCTTTTCCAGCCCGGCGTCGTCGGTGACATTGTCCTCGATGGCGCGCTTCCAGAAGGTGCGTTCGGCCTTGCTGCCGCGCCGGTAGGCGAGGATGACCGGCAAGGTCACCTTGCCCTCGCGGAAATCGTCGCCGACATTCTTGCCCAGATCCTTGCTGGTGCCGCCATAGTCCAGCGCATCATCGATCAGCTGGAAGGCAAGGCCGAGATTCATGCCGTAGGAACGCAGCGCCGCACGGTCGTTGCGGGTTGCCTGGGCGATGACCGGGCCAACCTCGGCGGCGGCCGAAAACAGCGCGGCGGTCTTGGCCTTGATGACGGCGAAATGCTCGTCCTCGGTGGTTTCGAGGTTCTTGGCGGCGGCCAGCTGCATGACCTCGCCCTCGGCGATAATCGAGGCTGCGCTGGACAGGATGTCGAGCGCTTCGAGCGAGCCGACATCGACCATCATGCGGAAGGCCTGGCCGAGCAGGAAGTCGCCGACCAGCACGCTGGCCTGGTTGCCCCAGATCATGCGGGCGGTCTTCTTGCCGCGCCGCATGCCGCTTTCATCGACCACGTCGTCATGCAGAAGCGTGGCCGTATGCATGAATTCGACCGAAGTGGCGAGCTTGACGTGGCCCTCGCCGGCATAGCCGAACATCTGCGCCGCAGCCAGCGTCAGCATTGGCCTGAGCCGCTTGCCGCCGGACGAGATCAGGTGATTGGCGACCTCGGGGATCATCTCGACGTCGGAGCCGGCCTTGGACAGGATCAGCTCGTTGACACGTCCCATATCGGCAGCAGTCAGATCGATGAGATCCTTGATGGAGGCGGGCTCCCGCTTCCCGTTTTCGATGTTGAGAACGACACCCACGACAATCACTCCCGTCTTGGTATAACGCGTGCGACGGCACCCTTAGTCCCGACAAGACTCTAGGGCCGCTGGCACGGCCACGGCAAGTGGCGAATTGGCGCGGCGGCGGCGACAGCGTGTCAACGCCGGGAAATGCGGGAATGCGGCCGCACGTTTACATGCACGCCGCAACCTGCGAGTTTCTTGCGATGATAGAGCTCATCCGCACCAACGACGCCGTCATCATCTCCTTTGTCGAATCGCTGATGCGCGATGCCGGGATCGGCTGCTTCGTCGCCGACCAGAACATGAGCGTGCTCGACGGCTCGCTTGGTATCCTGCCGCGACGCGTCATGGTCGATGCCGACCAGGCCGACGCCGCGCGCCGCATCCTGACCGATGCCGGCATCGCCAACGAGATCCGGGGGAAATAATGTCGGCCGCGCCAGCCGCCCTTGTCCCGGATACGCCGGCCCACACGGTCGATGCGTTCCACCGCGGCCGGTTCTGGCTCGTGCAGCCCAAGCATGGCGGCCATCGCGCCGGGATGGATGCAATGATGCTGGCCGCATCCGTACCATCCTCGTTTGGCGGCCGGCTCGCCGATTTCGGGGCCGGCGCCGGTGCTGCCGGTCTTGCGGTGCTGTCGCGCTGTCCGGGTGCCCAGGCTGTGCTGGTCGAACGCGCGCCTGAGATGGCGGCCTTCGCGGCAGCCACGCTTGCCCATCCGGGCAACGCGCACCTCAGCGATCGCGCTGCCGTGCTCGTCGCCGATGTCACCGTGTCGGGCCGCGCCCGGGCCACCACCGGCCTTGCCGACAATGATTTCGACTTCGTCATCATGAACCCGCCTTTCAACGCCGCCCGGGACCGCGCCACTCCCGAGCCGCTAAGAAAGGAAGCGCATGTCATGGAGGACGGACTGTTCGAAAGCTGGATCCGCAGTGCGGCGGCGGTTGTCAGGCCGCGCGGCGGGCTTGCCGTCATCGCCCGGCCCGAACAGCTCGGCGCCATTCTCGACGCGATTTCAGGCCGCTTCGGCGAAGCCGAGATGCTCGCCGTGCACCCTCGCCCGGACGCGGCCGCAATCCGCATTATCGTGCGGGCAGCACTTGGGGCACGAGGAAAGCTCGCCATCCGTCCGCCCCTGATGCTTCACGCGCGATCGGGCAACGGCCCCGACGAGCGCAGCGAAATGATCACCAACGGGCTCGCCTCGCTGTTCGGAGACTGAGCTGTTGGCGGCCTACACATTGCCGTTGGCCGGGAAATCCCTACATGCCTGCAACCATCGCCGGAGACCACGCCATCGTGAAACGTCTTTTCAACCGCCTGCTGCCGAAGTCCTGGCGCTCCTCCGTCGTCACCGTTCCGGTCATCCGACTGCACGGCACCATCATGGCCGGCGGAGGCCAGTTCCGGCCGAGCCTGTCGCTTGCTTCCACCGCCGGACTGATCGAAAAGGCGTTTTCCTTCGAGGCGCCGGCGGTCGCGATCTCGATCAATTCGCCGGGCGGCTCGCCGGTGCAGTCGCGGCTGATCTTCAAGCGCATCCGCGACCTTGCGATCGAGAAGAATAAAAAGGTCCTGGTCTTCGTCGAGGATGTCGCGGCGTCCGGCGGCTACATGATCGCCGTCGCCGGCGACGAGATCTTCGCCGATCCCTCCTCCATCGTCGGCTCGATCGGCGTGGTGTCGGCCTCGTTCGGTTTCCCGGAACTGATGAAGAAGATCGGCATCGAGCGCCGTGTCCACACCGCCGGCCAGAACAAGGCGGTGCTCGATCCGTTCAAGCCCGAGAAGAAGGAAGACGTCGAGCGGCTCAAGGTGCTGCAGCTCGAAGTGCACGAGACCTTCATCGATCTGGTCAAGGAGCGCCGCGGTACGAAGCTGGCGGACGATCCGGACCTGTTCACCGGGCTGTTCTGGACCGGCAAGCGAGGCCTGGAGCTCGGCCTCGTCGATGCGCTGGGCGACATGCGCACGGTGCTGAAGACCCGCTTCGGGCCGAAGACCCAGCTCAGGCTGGTGGCGGCGCCGCGCGGTTTGTTCGGCCGCTTTGGCCTGTTCGGCTCGAGCAAGGGCTTTTCGGCGCCCGATATCGCGGCGGCTGCCGCCAGCGGCGTCATCAATGCGGCGGAAGAGCGCGCATCGTGGGCGCGCTTCGGGCTTTGAAAAAGCCATGAAAGCGTCTAGCATGGTTGCCCGAAAGACCCGACCGGCCGGTCTTACCGGCCCAGCGTGGTAGGAGTTTGACATGCCGCAGCTCATTTTTTTCGCCGTCGTCGGCGTCGCCGCCTATTTCGGTTACCGCACCTTCGTGCGCGAGGCTGAACGCGTGACGGCCAAGGTGCGGCGCACCGAAAAACAGGCGGCCAACGGCGCGATGGGAACGCTGGTCAAGGATCCGCAGACCGGCGAATACCGGCTGGCCAAGGACTGACCCTCATTTCACTCGCAATCGAGACTGCGGAATCGGGTCAGCGTGTCCGGACATGGGCCGCACCCGCCAAGATAAATCTAGCTTTGCACGTCACCGGCAGGCGCGCCGACGGCTATCATCTCATCGAAAGCCTGGCTGTGTTCACGCGCTTTGGCGACAGGATCGAGATCGCGCCGGCCGACGCCGATGAGTTCAGCGTGTCCGGCCGCTATGCGGCGGACGTACCGCTCGATGGCGGCAATCTTGTGCTGAAGGGCCGCGACGCCCTGCGGCAGGCCGCCGGCGTTCGGAGCACGCCGCCGGTAAGCATCAGGCTCGAAAAGAACCTTCCGGTCGCATCCGGCGTGGGCGGAGGGTCGAGCGACGCGGCGGCCGTGCTGCGCGGGCTGACCGAGAGCTGGGGGCTGGAGCTCGATAGCGCCGAACTGGCGCGGATCGGTCTTTCGCTTGGCGCCGATGTGCCGATGTGCCTGGCGGCAAAGCCGCTGGTCGCGCGCGGCATCGGTGAGGAACTGTCGATGGTGCCGGATTTTTCAGCACTGGGTCTCGTGCTGGTCAACCCGGGCGTGCCGGTCTCGACGACGGAAATCTTCGCCGCACTCTCCCGTCGCGATAATGAGCCGCTGCCGCCGCTGCCGCGCAGCATCGATTTTCACAGCCTGCGCAACTGGCTGGAAATCACCCGCAACGATCTTGAGCGGCCAGCCCTTGCGATGCAGCCCGCCATAGGCAGGGCGCTTTCATGGCTTGATAAGGCCGGATCGGGCTTTTCACGAATGTCCGGATCGGGCGCGACGTGCTTCGGCCTGTTCGAGACCGGCAATGTCGCCAAGCGCGCGGCGGCCGAGATCCGCGACCGCCAGCCCGACTGGTTCGTCGCGGCAACGCGCAGCATGGCGTCGGAGGCTGGGCGAGATGGCCAGAATTGACGAGAGCCGTGCCTTCATTCCGGTGCGCATCGCGGTGCTGACTGTTTCCGACACACGCAGCCTGGCCGACGACAAATCTGGCCAGACACTGGCCGATCGCATTACCAAGGCCGGCCACATCCTGGCCGCCCGCGATATCGTCACCGACGACCGCGAAAAAATCCGCGACGCCGTTCTGGCGTGGTCGCGGGACAAGGCCATCGACGTCGTGATCACCACTGGCGGTACCGGTTTTACCGGACGCGATGTGACGCCCGAGGCGCTGGAGCCGATCTTCGAAAAGCGCATGGACGGATTTTCGGAAGTGTTCCATCGCATTTCCTATGACAAGATCGGCACCTCGACTATCCAGAGCCGGGCGACCGGCGGTGTCGTCAACGCCACCTTCGTCTTCGTGCTGCCGGGATCGCCCGGCGCCTGCAAGGACGCCTGGGACAGCATCCTCGAGCCACAGCTCGATTACCGGCACATGCCCTGTAACTTCGTCGAGATCATGCCGCGCCTGGACGAACATCTGCGGCGCGGCAAATCGGCGTCGTAAGCAACGCCACGCAGAGCCGTTGCAAAAATCACCCCCCAGAGCGGTGCTGCTGCTTCGGCTGCGCTGGCCAGATTTCGGCGTCGAGCCGTCTGGTCGCCAGCCCGCGCGCTAAGGCCTCGGCGCTGCCGGCATTCTTGGACAGCGATGCCGCCTGTCGCTTGCTGATCACCAGTCCGTCGGCGAGCGCGCGGTTTGCCGAAAAGACCCGGGCCAGGAACGGTGGACGGCTGCCCCGCGCCTGCGAGAACCGGGCCGCTATTGTCTGCCTGGCCGTATGGGCGACGACGGCGTCGATCCAGCCCTCCACCAGCCTCGCACCCGGTTCGAGAAACAGCAGCCAGTCACCCTTGGCCTGGCGGATGCCGGCGGCGATGCCCCCGCTCCCCACATAGTGGCAGCCGGCATGCTCGGCGACGCGATGGGTCTGGTCACTGGAGCCCGTGTCGCAGACGACAACCTCACGCACCACGCCCTCGACCGCGCCGCCAATCAGCGTCCCCAGCGTACGGGCGAGCCCCTCCTCGTCATTGTGCGTTTCAATCAGAACACTGAGCATGGTTAGCCGAATAGCGGAAAGCGTTGATCGGTGCCAGTTTTTGCGGCGCACCATAGAAAGTTCTTGATTTGTTCTCATCGATAAAATAGGAATAATTTCATGAGCAGAGCGATTCGACAGAACATGGACAGTCCTTGGGAGCGGGCGAAGATGGAACCGATCATGCGCGCCGACATTGCAGCCTTCGGAGCAGGACGAGCCGAAATGGCCAACGCGATGATCGAGCAGAGCGGCATGCGAGTCCGTCCGGACCGCAACCGCGGCCGGTCGGCAGGCATCAATCCGTCCGGCCGGTTCGAACCTGTCAGCCGGCATGTCTTCGACGATGGCTGGAGTTCGCTGGAGGAACTTCCTCCCTTCAAGACCGAGGTGCAGGTGGAAAAGCCGCGCACCATCATCACCCGCAACGAATCGCCCGACATCTCCTTCGACCGGTCGATCAATCCCTATCGCGGCTGCGAGCACGGTTGCGTCTATTGCTTCGCGCGGCCGACACACTCGTTCATGGGCCTGTCGCCGGGCCTGGACTTCGAATCCAAGCTGTTCGCCAAGCCCGACGCGGCACGCCTGCTCGACAAGGAATTGTCAAAGGATGGCTACCAGCCGCGCACCATCGCCATCGGCACCAACACCGATCCCTACCAGCCGATCGAGAAGCAGTACCGGATCATGCGCGAAATCCTCGAAGTGCTGGAGGCGCGCGGCCACCCGGTCGGCATCGTCACCAAGTCAGCCCTGGTCGTGCGCGACATCGACATTCTGTCGCGCATGGCGGAGCGGGGCTTGGCCAAGGTGGCGCTGTCGGTGACGACGCTTGACCGCATGCTGGCCAGGACGATGGAACCTCGGGCATCGACGCCGACCAAGCGGCTGGAGGCGATCAGGCAGCTTTCGGATGCCGGTATCCCCGCTTCGGTGATGGTGGCGCCGATCATTCCGGGCCTGACCGACCAGGAGATGGAACGCATCCTCGACTCGGCGCACCATGCCGGGGCGCGCGAGGCTGGCTACGTGGTGCTGCGCCTGCCGCTGGAGGTCAGCCCGATCTTCAAGGATTGGCTGCTGCGCCACTATCCCGACCGCTACCGCCACGTCATGTCGCTGGTCCGTTCGATGCGCGACGGCAAGGACTACGATTCGGAATGGGGCAAGCGCATGAAGGGCGCCGGACCCTATGCCTGGCAGATCGGCCGGCGCTTCGAAATCACCGCCAAGCGGCTCGGCCTCAATGCCGAGCGGCGTACGCTGCGGACCGACCAGTTCGTCGCTGCCGGCAAGGACCAGGAGCAGTTGATGCTGCTCTGAACCGAAAATCGCCTCGGCTGTTCATTGCCGCCGTGGCAAAGAAATCCCGTCCGGCCTGCCCCGGCCTGCAGACGGTGCCCTCCCGGTCCGGCGCCCCACCCGACCCGGAGGGACTTGCGGAGAATCGGAGCCGATGCGAACCTCGCCGCAACATGGCTCGCGCGCGTTCTGATTCTCCGCCTCTCTTCGAAATCGTCGAGAAACCCGATTTCTCCTTCGAGACGAAGGCGATGGCCGATGGTTTGTGGCCGGTCGCGGGGATGGACGAAGCCGGCCGCGGCCCGCTCGCGGGTCCCGTGGTCGCGGCGGCAGTGGTGCTCGACCCCGCCAATATTCCCGAGGGTCTCGACGATTCCAAGCGGCTTAGCCACCTGCAGCGCGAAGCGCTGTTCCTGCACATCATCGGCTCCGCTCTCGGCGTCTCGATGGCGTCGATCAGCGCCGAGGGCATCGATGGCAGCAACATCCTCAAGGCGAGCCTCGAAGCGATGCGCCGCGCACTGGTCGGGCTGCCGGTGCAGGCTAAGCTCGCGCTCGCGGATGGGCGCGACGTGCCGCCGGGATTGCCCTGCGAGGGGCGTGCGCTGATCAAGGGCGACCAGCGCTCCCAATCGATCGCCGCCGCCTCGATCGTCGCCAAGGTCATGCGCGACCGCATGATGCGCGGCTGCGGCAACCATCACGACCGCTACGGCTTCGAAGTCCATATGGGCTACGCCACGGTCCGGCACCGCACGGCGATCGAGGCGCATGGGCCAGTGGCTCGGCTGCATCGCACTTCGTTTGCGCCGTTCCGGCTGGGCGGGACTGAAGTGGTTGAGGAAGAGAGCTTGGCCGGGCTGGAGTAGGGCGACGGCAGTGGCAATTCCATCTTCCCCACGAGGGCGGAGATTGGCCGCTTTGACGCGCCGCTTTCTCCCAAACAAAAAAGCCGCCAGGTTGCCCGAGCGGCTTCGTGTCAGCGACTGAAGAACGCTCAGTTCAGCTTGGCCTTCACATCCTGCAGCGCGGACCTGAACAGGTCGGCTCCGGCCTTAGCGTCAACCTTGGCGGCGAGCAATGCGCGTGCCGCCTCGACGGCTATATCGACGGCACTGGCCCGCACTTCGGCAACCGCGTCACGCTCGGCTTGGCCGATCTTCTGCTCGGCAAGCGCGGTGCGCCTGGCAACGTAGTCCTCGGTCTTCTTGTGGGCGTCGGCAGCCAGCAGTTCGGCCTCACGCTTGGCGGCCGCTACAATGTCGGCGGCCTCCTGCTCGGCTTCCTTGCGCTTCTTCTTGTATTGGCCGAGCAGTTGCTGGGCTTCGTCGCGCAGCTTGCGGGCCTCGTCGAGTTCACTGCTGATCCTGGCGGCGCGGGCGTCCAGCGCCTTGGCGATCATGCCGGGCACCTTGATGTAGATGGCGATGGCCAGGAAGATGATCAGGGCAATGGTGGCCCAGAGCGTTGCGAGAGATGTAGCGTCCATGATGCGCTCCTCACCGGGCCACGGATTTGACCGCGGCCGCGATCTCGGCCTTGCTGGCCTTGCCGCCAACGAGTGCCTCGACGATCGCCGAAGCGGTATCCTCGGCGATGCTGCCGACTTCCTTCATGGCGTTGGCCTTGATGGAAGAAATGCGTGCCTCGGCCTCGCCAAGCTTCTCATCGAGCGCGGCCTCGATCTTCTTGCGCGCGGCGTCGGCTTCCGCCTTCGCCGCATCGCTGGCCTGCTGGCCGATCGAGTTCGCGTTCTTCTTGGCTTCCGCCAGTTCCTGTTCGTAAGCGGCAACGGCGGCGTCGGCCTCGCCCTTCAACTTGGCCGCCTGGTCGAGATCCTGGCTGATGCGGTCGTTGCGGACATCGATGATGCCGCCGACGCGCGGCATCACGACCCGCTTCAGGAACAGGTAGAACAGCCCGAACGTGATCGCCAGCCACAGAAGCTGCGACGGAAACGTCTCCGGATTGAATGGCGGAAACGTGCCGTGCGCTTCGGCAGGCACGCTGGTGCCGGAATGCGTGTCGCCTCCGGTCGCAGCGTGGCTGGTGTCGGCTGATGGCGCGGACTCTTGCGCGAAGGCAGATGTCACGAACATGGACTATCCCCAGATATCAGGCCCGCCGCTTGCGCGGCCGGCCTGTCCAATCTTCTCAGTACTCAGCCGAACAGGGCCAGCAGCGCAATGAGAAGCGAGAAGATGCCCAGAGCTTCGGTCACGGCGAAGCCGAAAATCAGGCGGCCGAACTGGCCGTCGGCGGCCGACGGATTGCGCAGCGCGCCCGAGAGGTAGCTGCCGAAGATGTTGCCCAGGCCAATGCCCGCGCCACCCATGCCCAGGCAAGCGATGCCGGCGCCGATGTACTTTGCTGCTTCTGCGTCCATTTGTTCAACTCCTTTGGATCTGAAAATTTCGTTGCTATTCCATCCGGCGTCGTGCCGGAAACCTGATTAGTGCGAGGGATGGAGGGCGTCGTTGAGATACATGCAGGTCAGCACCGCAAAGACATAGGCCTGCAACAGCGCCACCAGCAATTCGAGCGCCGTCAACGCCACCGCCATGGCCAACGGCAGGATCGATCCCGCAATGCCGAGCGCACCCAGCGCACTGAGGCTGACCACAAATCCCGAAAAAACCTTCAGCGTGATGTGGCCGGCGAGCATGTTTGCGAACAGACGAACCGAGAGGCTGACCGGGCGCGACACGAAGGAAATCACCTCGATCGGAACGACAAGCACCATCATCAGGAGGGGCACGCCCTTCGGCACGAACAGCTTCAGGAAGCCAAGGCCATGCTTCATGAATCCATAGACGATCACGGTGCCAATCACCATGATGGCCAAACCGAAGGTGACGATGATGTGGCTGGTGATGGTGAAGAAATACGGGAACAGGCCGAGCAGATTGGCGACCAGCACGAACATGAACAGCGAGAACACGAAGGGGAAGAATTTCATGCCCTGCGTGCCGGCGGCATCGCGCAGCATGTTGCCGACGAACTCATAGGCCATTTCGGAGACCGACTGCAGCCGGCCGGGAACCAGGCTGCGGCTCGACGTCGTCAGAAACAGGAAGGCCGCGGCAATGACCACGGTCGCGACCATGAACAGCGCGGAATTGGTGAAGGACAGATCATAGCCGCCGATCTCGATCGGAACCAGCTTGATGATATGGAACTGGTGGATCGGATCGACCTTGTCAGCTGCCACGTTCAAACCCCGTCAATGCCGCGTACGGCTAAATTACCATTGCCGCATGGAAGGCGGCTATTTCCAAATGCCGCCTGAAGGGCGGTCATTTGCTGTCGTCCAGGTCGCGGCGCGGCTTCGCACCTTGTCCGAATTCCGCCACAACGCCAGCTGAACGCATGACATTGAGCACGCCGGCGCCAAAGCCAAGCAGCAGGAAAACGATCAGACCCCACGGCGATGTCCCCGCCATACGGTCGATGATCCAGCCGATGCCGGCGCCTACCACCACCCCGGCGATAAACTCGCTGGATAGTTTGATCGCCTGACCGTATCCGGTCACTGGTTTCGCGTCGTCTTTCCCCTCAAGCCGGTTCGGCAGCCTTGTCGCAAGCGATGCTCCAAGTTCACGCCGACGTCGCTCAAGATCGTCGTCGCGGATTTCGGGGTCATGCTGCTTGCCGCGGCCGGTTTCTCCGGTTCCGTCTGGCCTGTTTTTCTCGGCCATCGCAACCCCCCTGCCCGGGCAGACCGTCACCGTCCGTCCGCTTCTAAAGTCGCCGGCAACATAGTTAGAGGGTTTGCGCCCGTCAAGCCACGGAGGGAAGTTCCGCGCTGTGTATTTTAGGTAGTAAAATCAGATGGTTACAAAGGTGCGACATCGTGCCCTTTGCGATCGGCGGGATGCGCCGCGCGAATCCCCCCGACAATGGCTCTCCGATCGATCGTGCGACCGCGCGAAAAGACGGCGGGCGGCGGACCGTTCAGCTCCAGCCACCACCATAGGTCCGGTAGAATATATGCAGGCCGATCTTGGTCATCTTCTGCATCGTGCGGGCCCAGCCGGGATGGACGTAATTGGCATAGTAGTGGGTCGACGATCCCACTTCCGGAATGAAGATCTTGCCGGCGGTGACGGCCATGCCGACATCCTGAGCGGTCTTGTAGGCGACCGGATTGTCGATGCGCTTCTTCCTGCCGTCGCAGGCGAAGGAGAACTGGCAGCGGTTGAACCAGCTGTCGTTCTGGTAGACGACGCCGCAGATCGAATTGGGATAGGCGGGATTGCGGACCCGGTTGAGGATCACCTGGGCGACGGCGGCCTGACCGCGCACGGCTTCGCCGCGGGCCTCGAAATAAATGCCGTTGGCCAGGCACTTCTGCTCCGGCTTGGAGAAGACGCTGGCCGGAAGCGGATTCTGGATCCATGAATGGTCGCCCTTGGCCATCGGCGGAATGAAGCGGCCGCTGTTGGGCTCTTCATCCTGAAGCAGGGCTTCAAAGGGCGAGGCCTTGGCATAGTCCGGCGCGGATTGCGCATAGGCGGTCGCCAGCACATCGGGATGGTCGTTGTTGACCAGGGCCGCAAGCATGGCCGGCACGCCGGGATCCGGCTTCTTGTCCTCACGCGCATGGAATGCCGCGGCGATCTGGATTTCCTTGCCTTTGATCCGCGGCTTGGCGAAGGCCATTTTCAGATCGCCGTCCATGCTCGGCCGCATCAGCGAGGAGGTCCGCTGGAAGATCGAGCCGGCATTGAAGTTCTTCGGTGGCGCCACGGGAGAGACCTGGACGATGCGGCCCTTCTTGTCGGCGCGCACGACGCGATCCTCGTCGGGCGACCCGCTGACCTTGCCGCCCTTGCCGCGAAACGAGACGGCGCCGACACCGGGAAGGCGAACACCGGAACCCGAGATCGAGCTGGTGACGTCGGAATCGACGAACGGCATCTCGGCGGCGTGGACCGAACCGGCGACGGATTTCTCGACATAGGAATTCCAGCGCGTGGTCGGCGATTCAAGGCCGGAAACGAGGCTGGTCATGTCCTGGTAGGCAGCGACGGTCGGAAAGCCGATCCAGATACCGAGACCGATGATGAACGGAGACACAAGGCTGCGTTTCTCACCGGCGGCGGCCATCAGCCGCTTCAAGACACGTCGATGCACGGAACTCTCTCCAGGAACGCAACTGACCCCACTGGAGAGCAAAATGATGCATTAACCTTGATGGGACGTTAACGAGGTCGTCAGGTTTTCTCGATCGGCTAGAGGTCGTGGTTTCGAAGTCGGGCGATTTTGCGGCGGCAGGCTCAGGTCCGCCGCAGGAAGATCGGCCAGGCGACCAGGGCGCAGGCGGCTGCCGACAGCCACACGCCGGGCCATGACCAGAGGTGCAGCAGCCCTGGAATGGCCACCGGAACCAGGAAGAAGCCGACGAAGACAAAGCTGTTGGCAAGGCTGAGTGCGGTTCCGACATGGCCTGCACCGGCAAGCGTGGCAAGCTCGGTATAGGCAACGCCGTGCCAGGCGGAGACCGAGATGCCGGCAATGACAAGCATCAGGGGCAGGACAGCGATCAGGAAGGATTGGCTGGAAGGCGTTGCGTGAGCCGCCAGAACCAGCAACCAGAGCACCACGAAGGCCAGCGCGCTCAGCGCACTGCACAAGCGGAGAAATTGACGGCGGTTGCCGTGGCGGTCGGTAAAGCGGCCGCTCCAGACGCGCATGACCATGGCGCCGACCTGTACAGCGGCGAGGCTGGCGCTGATCGCCGTCGTGCCAAGCCCGGCGAAGTCGTGCAGGAACACCGATGCGAAAGTGAGGACCGCCACCTGCGGAAAGCAGAGCAGGCCGATGGCGGTCGAGATGCGCCAGACCTCGACGTTGCGCAACGGTGCCGGTCCGGCAACGTCGGATGAGACGGCCTCACCCGCCATCGGCGGTTCGTGCAGCCAACGCCAGGCGAACAGGGCGGAGAGAGCGGATGCCGCCGCCAGAAGCCCGAACACCGCGGCGAAACCGAAAGCCAGGGCAAGCGAAGGCAGGACCAGCGCGCCGAGGCCGCCGCCAAGCGGCACCGCCGTCTGCCTGATGCTCATGGCAAAACCACGCTCATTCTCCCGGAACCAGGCCATGATGGCGCGGCCGCTCGAGCCATTGACACTGCCGCCGAGCAGTCCCGTGACGAGCAGGCCTGCCGCCAGCAACGTGACATCGGGAATGCTTGAGCTTGTCGGCACGACGAGCATCGCCATCGCAAGCAGCCAGGCCGACGTTGCACCGAGGCCGACCAGAAGCACGCGGCGATCCCCCCAGCGGTCGGTGAGCAGGCCCCATGGCAGCTCGCTGAGCGCAACCCCCAGTCCAAGAAGACCGAGCGCCAGGCCAAGCTCGGCATTGCTCAAATGATAGCCCTGGCGAAGCACGACCGCCGTCGCCGGTATGCCGGAGAAAGTAGCCGAGAAACCGGCATTCGCGGCAACCCCGATGCCCAGGACCTTCCAGCGGTGGTTGGGGCCGAAGGTCCGGCCGGCCGCGGTCGTGGCGGTGCCTCGCCCGGATAGCTGGCAATGGTTGCGAATGACGGTGGCGGACATGATTCCATTCCCGTGATGCCGGCCGAGCGGCCTTGACGGGAGGCATGTAGCGCCATAGCTTCATCCATAAAATCAGGAAGTTTTTGATCAATAATCCTGAAAAAAAGGACGATCTTATGCGCCGCGTCACATTCGATCTCGACGTGCTGAGGACTTTCGTCATCGGCATGGAACTGGGAAGTTTTGCGAGGGCAGCTGAGCGGCTTGGCCGCTCGACCTCCGCCGTCAGCGCGCAGCTGAAGAAACTGGAAGGGCAGGCCGATACGCCGATCTTCCGCAAGGCGGGGCGCGGCCTGTCACTGACCGAAGCCGGCGAGACGATGCTCGGCTATGCGCGGCGCCTGATCGAGCTCAATGACGAGGCAGCCCTGGCGATCCGCGACGTCGAACTGGAGGGCTGGGTGCGGCTCGGCCTGCAGGAGGATTTCGGCGAGGCCGTGTTGCCGGAAGTGCTCGGTCGCTTCGCTCGCGCCCACCCCAAGGTCCGGATCGAAGCACGGATTGGACGCAGCCACGAATTGGCCGAGCGTGTCCTTTCCGGCACCCTCGACATTGCGCTCGCCTGGCATGATGGCACGACGCTGCCGTATAGCCGGCATGTCGCCGACGTGCAGGCGCGCTGGATCGGCCCGGCGAAACCGATGGAGGCAGGTCCCCACGATGGCGAGGCGCTGCAACTGGTCGTGTTCGAGGCGCCTTGCCTGCTGCGCACCGTGGCGACCGAGACGCTGGATCGTGCCGGGCGGCCCTGGCGGATGGCGTTCTCCAGCCCCAGCCTTGGCGGCATATGGGCGGCGGTGGCGGCGGGCCTCGGGCTGACGATCCGCACCGATATCGGCCTGCCCGCGAATGTCCGGGCGCTCGCGCCCGGAATGCTCGGGCTGCCGCCGCTGCCGAAGATGGCGCTGCATCTGCATCAGAAGGACGCCGAGCTCGATCCGGTCGCGGCGCGGCTGGCCGCCATCCTGCTGCAATCGGCGTTCGAAGCGTTGCCCGAGGGCGCCGAGATCAAAGAAAACCTGCTGAAAGTCGCTTAGCCGCAGCTGTCGGCGGAGGCGGTTGCCACCCTATCGTCAACGCTTCTTCGCGCGGCCGGCGAACGGATTGTCCGAAGTGCGTAGCGCGATGCGGATCGGCACGCCCGGCATGTCGAAGGCTTCGCGCAGGCTGTTGGAGAGATAACGGACATAGCTTTGCGGCATCGCGTCCGGCCGCGAACACTGGACCACGAAGCCCGGCGGCCGGGTCTTGGCCTGGGTGACGTATTTGACCTTCAGCCGGCGTCCGGCGACGGCGGGCGGCGGGTGATGCGTCAGGATGGCTTCAAGCCAGCGGTTGAGCTTGCCGGTCGAAACACGGCTGTTCCAGACCTTGTGCGTCTTCAACACCGCATCCATCAGCTTGTCGAGGCCGCGTCCGGTCTCGGCCGAGACCGGCACGGCCTGTATGCCGCGCGCCTGCGGCAACAGCCGCTCGGTCTTCTCGCGCAGTTCGGCCAACAGTTCCTGCGGGTTGTCGATCAGGTCCCATTTGTTGAAGGCAATCACCGGTGCCCGGCCCTCGCGGATGATCAGATCGGCGATCTGCAGGTCCTGCTTCTCGAAGGGAATGGTGGCGTCGAGTACGATGATGACGATCTCGGCGAAACGGATGGCGCGCAGGCCATCCTGCACCGACATCACTTCCAGCTTTTCGTGGATCCTGGCCTTGCGGCGCATGCCGGCCGTGTCGAACAGTTTTATGCGGCGTCCGCGCCAGTCCCAGTCGACCGAAATGGAATCGCGGGTGATGCCGGCTTCCGGTCCGGTCAGCAGCCGCTCCTCGCCGATCAGCGCGTTGATCAGCGTCGATTTGCCGGCGTTCGGCCGGCCGACGACGGCGATGCGCATCGGCTTGGTGTCGTCATAGGATGGCTCGGCGTCCGGATCGGCGATGTCCTCGCCGATCAGCACCTCGCTGGCGGCGGCGTCTTCGTCTGTATCCTCGTCTTCACCGAAGGCGCGCGCCTCGCCGAGGGCTTCGATCACGGCGTCGCGCAGGTCGGGCATGCCCTGGCCGTGCTCGGCAGAAACCGGGATCGGTTCGCCAAGGCCAAGTTCCCAGGCCTCAAGCATGCCTCCCTGGGCGCCCTTCGCCTCGGCCTTGTTGGCGACCAGCACGACCGGCTTTCCGGATTTTCGCACGATCTCGGCAAAGGTCCTGTCATCCGGCAGCAGGCCGGACTTGGCGTCGATGGTGAAAAAGATCAGATCCGCCTCGCGGATGGCGATTTCGGTCTGCGCGCGCATGCGGCCCGGCAAGGTCGAAGCGCCGGCGTCCTCGAAGCCCGCGGTATCGATGACATCGAAATGCAGATCGTAAAGCTTGGCGGCGTGGACGCGGCGGTCGCGGGTGACGCCCGGCGTGTCGTCGACAAGCGCCAGCTTTCTTCCCACCAGCCGATTGAAAAGCGTCGACTTGCCGACGTTAGGTCTGCCGATGATGGCGACTTTGAATGTCATCCGACCCTACATCTTCCACGCATGTCGTGGTGCCAAACCGCTGCGCGCCTTGGGCAAGGGGTCACGATGCACTGCCCGACCCGCGGATCAGCTCGGACATCAAGGTCGCCCGCTCGCGCGTGTTGCGCGGGGCGCCATCATCGGCGGCGATCTGATCGAACAGCTTCAGCGCATCCTGGGTCTTGCCTTCCTTCCAGGCGGCAAGGCCAAGCGCCTCGCGCGCGCTGTGGCGCAGCGTGTTGGTGTCCGACGTCAGCGCCTCGACGCGGCTCGACACGTCGGCGAAGGAGCCATGATCGACGAGCAGGAACGCCGCCCTCAGCCGCGCCATGTCGCGCAGGCCCTGGGGAATGGCGGTGTCGGCGGCGACATCGTCGAAGTCCTTGACGGCGCCATCGACGTCGCCCTTGTTGGCCTTGACGGTCGCGGCGCGCATGCGGGCGAGCAGCGGATAGGCGCCGTAGCCATCCTTTTCCAGCTGATCGAGCGCGGCCAGCGCGTCATCGTTCTTACCGTCGTTGGCGAGCTTCAGCGCCTGCGAGAAGGCATCGCCGGAGCGATTGGCGCGCGTCTCGTCCCAATAGCGATAGCCGACGAAGGCCGCGGTGCCGAGCACCACAAGCACCGCAATGACAAGCAAGGCCGGGCCAAAACGGTCCCATAGCTTCTGCGCCTGCTCGCGACGCATCTCATCATTGACTTCGCGAATAAAACTGTCGTCGGACATCAATCAAACCATTCCTGCCCCGGGCCGGGGCGGTTCATGAGCCCGCGTTTTAGCGAAATTTTGTCGGCATGGAAGGGGTTCGGCCGGAAAATCGGCTATTCCCGGGGCAAACAAATGTTTGTCCCCGGCAAACAACTGTTTGTCCCCCGGGCAAACCAATGTTTGTCCCCGGGGGCAAACCCACGAAAACCCAATCCCACCGGCGCCACATTTGCGCGATAGCCGGCTTGCCGACCACCCGGAGCCCGTGAATTTGCCGATGCCTTGTTTGTCCCGCGTTGTTTTGTTCTCGCTTGCCTCACTCGCCACCGCCGGCGTGGCCCTGGCCGATCCGCCCGCGCCACCAGCACCGGCAAGGCCGAAGCAGATCGTGATCATCTCCTTCGACAGCGCGCGCGACATCTCGCAGTGGAAGCGCAGCCGGGCGCTGGCCCAGCGCACCGGCGCACATTTCACCTATTTCCTGTCCTGCGTCTTCCTGCTGTCGCCCGACACACGCGGCCAATACACCGCGCCGGGCAAGACGGCGGGCAAATCCAACATCGGCTTCGCCGCCTCCAGGCAGGACGTGGCCGAGCGGCTGGAACAGATCGGCCTCGCCGCCCATGAGGGTCACGACATTGCCAGCCACGCCTGCGGCCATTTCGACGGCAAGGACTGGAGCAAGGCCGACTGGCTGAAAGAGTTCGCCTCCTTCGAGCACATTTTCGAGAACGCCTATGCGATCAACGGCATTGCGCCCGAGCCCGAGGGCTGGCGGGAATTCGCGCGGCATGCGGTGGCGGGTTTCCGGGCGCCGTATCTGTCGACTGGCAAAGCGCTTTACGAGGCACTCCCGGCAGCCGGTTATCGGTTCGACGCAAGCGGCGTTTCAATGGGTCCTGCCCTGCCGCCGACCGTTGGCGGCGTCACCCGCTTTTCCCTGCCGCAGATTCCCGAAGGGCCGAAATCACGGCCGGTGATCGCCATGGACTACAATCTGTACGTCCGCCATTCCGGCGGCTTCGAGCGGCCGAGCAACGCCGGCGAGTTCGCGGACCGGACCTATCAGGCGTTTCGCGCCGCCTTCGACGCGCAATATCGGGGCAAGCGCGTTCCGCTGGAACTCGGCTTCCACTTCACGCTGATGAATGACGGCGCCTACTGGAATGCGCTGGAGCGTTTTGCCGGCGAAGTCTGCGTCAAATCAGATGTCGAGTGCATCAGCTTTCGAGATTACATCTCGCGGCAGGATGGCGGCCAGGAGCAGGCGCCGGCTGGCGGCTGAGCCGCCAACCGGCGCTTCGTCAGAGCATCCCTAGGCCGGATCCCCGGCCCCCTGCCTTGCCAGATAGCGCTGGTCGATATCGGGCAACGGCTCGCCTTGCAGCGTCGCCTCGAAGGCGCGCAGGCGTTTGTGCACCGATTGCAGCTCGACGATGGTCGACCATGAGGTAAGCAGGAACTGCAGCGAACCCGTCACCTTGCCGAACGCGTTCGATATCTGGTTCAGCGCGCCGAACGTTATCTTGTGCGCGACCAGCGACGGACCCAGGATCAGCAGCGAGAAAATGTTATCGGCCTGCAGGTAGGTGTACCGGACGACGTTGAAATAGATGTAGTGGAAATAGAGCCGGAAATAATTGTGCCGGACATTGGCGAACAGCTCGGCGGTGGTGGCGGGTTGCGCCCTGTCCGCATGATCCTCGCCATAGACCAGCTCCTTGCGGTAAGCGGCTTCGACGCGCTGGTTGCGGAACTGCAGCCCGGGAAGCTTCATGCCGGCAATCATCACCGAGATCGTGCCGAACAGACACCAGGCAAGTGCCGCGACCACCAATGGCTGCGGGATCGCGCCGATGATCGGCAGTTCGCTGATGTGGGCCTGCAACTGGATCATCACCGGCAGGAAGGCGATCAGGGTCATGATCGACTGGACAAAGCTGGAACCGAGATCCTCCATGATCTGCGAGAACCGCATCGTATCTTCCTGGATGCGCTGCGAAGCGCCCTCGATATGGCGCAGCCTGCTCCAGTTCTCGATAAAGTAGTTGTTCATGGCTGTGCGCCAGCGGAAGATCCAGTGGCTGACGATAAAGGCGTTGACCACCTGCACGTTCATGCCGACCAGGGCCAGCCATGAGAAGTCGGCCAATCCGGTGTAGAACTCGGCGTTCGTCGACTTTCCGGTCCCCGACATCAGCCCCTGTACATAGTCGAAGAACGGGCCGTACCACGCGTTGACGGCGACGCTGACCTGCACGTTGAAATAGATGAAGAACAGGATGACCGCCGTCATCAGGATCGACCAGCGCTGCCATGGGTGCGGCGAATACCAACTCCAGAACGCGTAGAAGATGGCCACGCAAAGCGTGAAGTAGATATAAAACCAGAGGAATGGCTTCGATACGAGAATGGCGATGCCGATGATGGGTGGCGCTCCGGGAGCAGCAGGCGGCATGCCGAAAACCGCTCCCAATTGCTCCCCGCCGAAAAACCAGAACAGGATTGCCGCAAGGCTCCAGATGGCGGCCGAAGAGAAGAACAGCTTCGGCTGCGGGAAGAAGGATACGAACACTGTGGCGAATTCCTCGATCGATGCGCAAATCAGCAGGTTTGAGCCGGCATAAGGTCACACATTAGGAGGAAAGAAAATGCCTGCCCGATGCCGGTGCAGAGCAAGACCACAAATCATGGCGATTTTGGCGCAGCCGACCATGTGATGGCGCCGGAGACGACCAGGACGGCCGCGGCGACGATGGAGGCGAGGAAGAAATCGCCCGATGCCTGCGCCAAAAGTCCGGCGGCGATCGGGCCGATGATCTGGCCAAGCCCGAAGGAGGCGGTCATCAGGGCAAAGATGCGCCGGGGCGACGCTGGGGCCTGCTGCCGGGCGGCCTGCAGGCCAAGTGCCGTGATGGCAATGAACGTGCCGCCGAGCAGCACGCCACCAAGCAGCGGCCCCATGCGCCCGCCGGTGGCGACGCTCGCGGTAACGCCGACAACTTCGACGAAGCATCCCAAGGCATAGGCGGCATAAAGCCCGATCCGCGCCGCTATCTTCTGCCACAGCCAGACCGAAGGGAAACCGGCAAGGCCGGCAACCATCCACACCATGGCCTCGAAGACGCGGCTGCCGCCGCCTTGGCGCACGATGGCCACGAGGAAGGTCGCCGTCACCACATAGCCGAAACCGAACAGCCCATAGGCGACGATCACCTTCATCAGCGACCGATCCTTCGGCAGCGCCGGTTCACGGCGGACCTCGCCATTGGTGAGCGGCCCCTGGTTCACCAGCAGCACCACGGCGACGAAGCCGCAAGCCGAAATCGCCCCCGACCACAGCCAGCCCTGCGCCCAGCCGGCATGTTCGGTGACCAGCACCGCCATCATCGCCGCCGATATCGCTATGCCGAGGCCGACGCCGCCGAAATGCCAGGCCTGCAGATCGCCGCGCCCGGCGGCCGCGATATGGCTGAAAACGATGCTGGCCATGAACACCATGACGAAAGCGCTCGCCAGACCGGCCAGAAAACGAATGGCGACGAAGGCGGCCATGGCGTCGGTCAGCCCCATCGAGGCGGCCAGCACGGCGCTGGCACCGAGGGCGCTCAGCATCAGCAAACGCTCGCGTCCATGTGCCCAGCTGCCCGCCGCCACCAACGCGCCAACGAGATAGCCCAGATAATTTGCCGAGGCGATCCAGCCGGCATTGGCCGGCGACAGATGCAGTTCCTCCATCATGCCAGGCAGGATCGGCGTGTAGACGAAGCGGCCGATGCCCATGGCAACTGCCATGGCGATCATGCCGGCGAAGGCGTAACGCAGCGCTGTCGATTGGGGCGAAGTCATTGCAGTGCACAATAGATGTGCGAGCGGGTGAAACAATCCGCCTCGTGTTGGGCCAGTGCCCGGATCGCGATCGCGCGCTCAGCAGCGATCGCCGAAACCGGCGCTCGGTGAAACGGTCTCATACGCGGTCCGGCGCGCCGTCAACCGGAACGGCACATCACCGAGTTCGCGCTCCGACATTACATCCAGCGCGGGATGGGCAAGCGGATCGATCAGCCAACTCAGCGTATCGAAGTCGCAGCCCGTGTCATCCGGCGAAGTGGCCGCGACCAGGGCCTTCAGCAACATGCTCAGCATTTCCGGCTCCATGGGCCTGTTTCCACCCATAAGGTCTGCCGTTTCGATATCCCTTTCAATTGAGATTTCGGCCGGATCGGTTTAGAAAATCTCAAATGGCCATGCTCAACCGCGTTCATCTCAACGGCCTTCGCGCCGTGGAAACCGTCGCCCGTCTCGGCTCGCTCGCCGCCGCCGCCGGCGAACTCAATGTTTCCGTCAGCGCCGTCAGCCAGCAGATCAGCCGCACCGAAAAACAGCTCGGCCAGGCACTGTTCGAGCGCACGACCAGCGGCCTCGTCCTGACCGAATTCGGCGCCGTCTTCGCGGCCCGCCTGGGCACTGGATTTCGCGAGCTTGCCCAGGCCGTGGCACTGGCCGACGAAGCCAGCCAGTGCACATTGGTCGTTTCGGCGGCACCGGCCTTTGCCTCCAAATGGCTGCTGCCACGGCTGTCGCGGCACTTCGACCGGCATCCCAACGTGCTGCTGCGTATCGACGCTTCAGTGCGGCTGGCCAATCTCGATCACTCGGACGTCGACGTTGCCATCCGGCTTGGCGACGGCAAATGGCCGGGTGGAAAGGCGGAGCTGCTTTTGGCGCAGGAAGTCTTCCCGGTCTGCGCGCCCGGGATTGCCAGAAAACTGACCTCGATCGGCGACCTCGCCCAGACCTGCGCCATCACCGACGAGCGGGCGATGATCAACTGGGAAAGCTGGTTCGCGGCCGCCGGCGTTCAACCCGTCACCTTCCAGAAAGGCGCGAGCTTCACCGACCCGATGCTGTGCCTGGAATCGGCGATCGCCGGCCATGGCGTGATGCTCGGCTGGCAATTGCTGACGGCCGATGCGCTGGCCGACGGGCGCCTGGTGGCGCCGTTCGGAATTCGCGCTCAGAGCGGCCTCGGCTACTGGCTGGTGACCTCCGCCACCAAGGCCGAGAGCCGCAAGGTCCGGGACTTCATGATCTGGATCAAGGACGAGATCGCGGCGACGATGGCGCGGTTCGGATCGTCGGTCGCGGAACGCAGCGGCACGATCGCGGTGGAAAGCACCGCGGCACCGGTCTATGTTCAATCAGACATCCCAAGACGACAGGCAGGATCATGACCACACATTCGCGCGGCGTTTCCGCAACGATCGACCCGGTGAAGCTCGACAGGCTGGCGGAAGTCGCCATCAAGGTGGGGCTGCAATTGCAGCCCGGACAGGACCTGGTGCTGACATCGTCGATCGCGGCCCTGCCGCTGACCAGGCGCATCGTCGAACACGCCTACAAGGCCGGTGCCGGGCTGGTGACGCCGATCTTCAACGATGACGAGATGACGCTGGCGCGCTACCGCTTCGGCGCCGATGCTGGCTTCGACCATGCCGCCGGCTGGCTCTACGAAGGCATGGCTAAGGCCTTCTCGAACAACGCAGCCCGGCTTGCCGTGCGCGGCGAGGATCCGTCGCTCCTGTCGGCGCAGGATCCGGCGAAGGTGGCGCGCGCCAACAAGGCCAATTCGATGGCCTACCAGCCGGCGCTGGAGAAGATCACCGGCTTCGACATCAACTGGAACATCGTCGCCTATCCGGATCTGGCCTGGGCCAGGCAGGTTTTCCCCGGCGATGCCGACGACGTGGCGGTCGCGAAGCTCGCCGACGCCATCTTCGCCGCCTCGCGGGTGGATGTGGAAGACCCGATCGGCAACTGGACGGCGCACAATGCGGCGCTGCGCGGCCGCACCGAATGGCTCAACGGCCATGATTTCCATGCCCTGCATTTCGCTGGACCGGGCACCGACCTGACGGTCGGGCTGGCGGATGGCCATGAGTGGATGGGCGGCGCCTCGACCGCCAAGAACGGCATCACCTGCAATCCCAACATCCCGACCGAGGAAGTTTTCACAACTCCGCATGCGCGCCGCGTCGAGGGCCATGTCTCCTCGACCAAGCCGCTGTCCTACCAAGGCACGCTGATCGACGACATCTCGGTGCGCTTCGAGAGCGGCAGGATCGTCGAGGCCAAGGCGTCGAAAGGTGAGGACGTGCTGAAGAAGGTGCTCGACACCGACGAGGGCGCGCGTCGGCTGGGCGAAGTGGCGCTGGTACCGCATTCCTCGCCGATCTCAGCCAGCGGCCTGTTGTTCTTCAACACGCTGTTCGACGAAAACGCGGCCTGCCACATCGCGCTCGGCCAATGCTATTCGAAATGCTTCGTCGACGGCGCCTCGCTCAGCCCTGACGAAATCGCGGCGCGCGGCGGCAACAAGAGCTTCATCCATATCGACTGGATGATCGGGTCGGACAAGATCGACATTGACGGCGTCGCCAAGGATGGCAGCCGCGTGCCAGTGATGCGCAAGGGCGAGTGGGCCTGAGGGGTTCGGCGTAGGGAGGTCGAATGGCTTTCGACCTGATGGTCAAGCGGATTTACGAACCGCCCGCTGCCGATGACGGGCAGCGGGTGTTGGTTGATCGCATCTGGCCGCGCGGCGTCAGCAGGGAGCATGCCGCGCTGGCACTGTGGCTGAAGGAGATCGCGCCGAGCGACGAGTTGCGGAAGTGGTTCGGGCACGAGCCGGCACGTTGGGTGGAATTTCGGAAGCGATACGGGGCTGAGCTCGACAGGAATGGTGAGGCGGTTGCGCAGCTGCGCGGCTTGCTTGGCGAGGGCAAGGTAACGCTGCTCTATGGCGCGCATGACGAGGCGCACAATAATGCGGTGGCGTTGGCGGAGTATTTGAGCGCGGGTTGAGGCGCTCGGACCTTCGCAAGCAGGCGGGACAGCGCCCCCCCTCTGTCCTGCCGGACATCTCCCCCACGAGGGTGGAGATCGGACGTCGCGACGCTTCCGCCTACTTCCCCACCGTCTGCTCATAAACCTCCGGCTTGAAGCCAACCACCACCCGATCGCCGATCTCCAAGACCGGCCGCTTGATCATCGTCGGCTTGGCCAGCATGAGCGCTTTCGCCTTCTTCTCGTCGAGGCCTTGCTTGTCCGCCTCCGGCAATTCGCGAAACGTCGTGCTGCCCTTGTTGAGCAGCTTTTCCCAACCGACCTTGCCGACCCAGCCATTCAGCTTGCCCGCCTCGATCCCTTCGGCCCGATAGTCGTGGAAACGATAGGGAAGGTCATGGCTCTCCAGCCAGACGCGCGCCTTCTTGATCGTGTCGCAATTGGTGATGCCGTACATGGTGATCGTCAAAGTGCTCTTCCCTTGGGCTGACAGTCGAACCGTTTCGCAGCCTAAAACCGCCCTTCCCGCTTGGCCAGCAGCTTGGCCAGCAGCTTGGCCAGCATTGCCGTAAATTTGCGCTTGCCAACACTAAGGAAATTACCTAAGTGTTTTCGACCGCTTTGACAACCCGGGGACCGATCGATGACCAGCCTCCAGAGTAGAAATCCAAGCCTCCCGCCGATCGACGGCATTTTTCGCGCGCTTGCCGACCCGACGCGACGGCGCGTGGTCGAGCGACTGAACAGGAGCCCTGCTTCGGTTAGCGAACTGGCCCAGCCTTTCGAGATGGCCCTGCCATCCTTCATCGACCATCTCAAGATTCTCGAAGGCTGCGGGCTGGTTCGTTCGCAAAAGACCGGACGGGTCAGGACTTACGAGCTTGCGCCTGAACCGTTGAAGCTCGCCGAAAGCTGGCTGGCCGAACAGCGTACAGTTTGGGAACGCCGCCTCGACCAGTTCGATGCCTATGTCATGACCCTCAAGGAGACAGAAAAATGAGCTATCCGTTCAAGCCGGATCCCAGACTGGACCTGACGCTGGAGCGCGTAATCGATGCGCCGCGCGAATTGCTTTGGCGAGCCTGGACGACACCTGAGCATGTCAGGCAGTGGTTCACGCCGAAGCCGTGGCTGATCACCGACTGCGAGATCGACCTCAGGCCGGGCGGCCTGTTTCGGACACGCATGCAGTCGCCCGACGGCAAGGAGGTCAGTGACCGCCACTGCTGCTATCTGGAAATCGTGCCCAACGAGCGGCTGGTGTGGACGGATGCGCTGCTGCCCGGCTATCGACCCTCGGGCGAGCCTTTCATCACCGCGGTCATTTCGCTCCATCAGGATGGCCAGGGTACGCGCTATACCGCCACAGCCATTCACCGTGACCAAGCCACCCGCGACAACCATGAAGAGATGGGTTTCTTCGACGGCTGGGGCACGGTGGCCGATCAACTTGCGCAGTATGTGAAGACGATTTGAACGCTCCCAGCGGCCAGAGGATCGCTCTGGCCGCCGTGCACATTTTCAACCTTGCCGCAAAGAGAGCAAAGCTGGGAAGACCCGATTTCCGGCCTCAGTAGTAAAAGCGCTCTTCGGTGATCTTGCCGTTCTTGACCGTGTACAGGCCAACCTCATCCATGGTGACACGCTCGCCGGTGGCCTTGGGCGTTATGTCAAAGGTGAAGCGCACAGCGAATTGATCGCCGTTGACATAAGGGCCCTCGACCGAGCCGCCATGCACTTCGTGGTTCTCTTGCCACCACTGGCTTTTCTGCCTGAGGGCCTCCTTGCCGTGACTGACGGCCATCGGTCCCTCCATCGCTTCGTAGCTGGCGATATCGTCGGCATTGTATTTTTCGGCAGCACCTTCGTTGTTGCCCTGTTTGAGAAGTTCGGTGAACTCCTTGGCGATTTCCGTGACGGTCATTTTTGTTCCTCCTGTTCAGACGCATTGCAAGTAGGGAACCGCTTGCGGACCTGCCATCGCGGACAGGTTGATAGCTGACATGACCCTGTCAGGATGGGGTGTCGCGCGAACCAGCGCGTCCTTCGTTACATCGCAATCAGCGGCCAACGTTCCAGAAAGTCATATTGCGTCAGCCCGCGCAGGCTGTGCACGAGAATGAACTCCCGCGCCACGAAGCTGATCGGCTCGATCGGCAGTTGTGGGATAAGTTTCTGGTCATAGGCAAGGGTCATATGAGGGACGAACCCGTCTGACGCCTTCAGGCCTTCACGCAGCATTTCGGCGCCGAGATTCCCGCTCAGTTCACAAACCGGTCCGTCATCGGCCACAAGCACGAAGGGATGCTTGGCCGGTCGGCCTGTTGTCGCCGGGCGGCCAGGAAAGCTCCTGGCGTGGCGAAAGGTGATCTCAAAAGCAGGCATCTTGACGCGCTGCCCCGATCGGGTGGCCGCAAAGATGATCTTCGACCGCAGCCGCTTGTAGTCCCCGACATGCTGCTGGCTGACATGAAAACGCTCCGGTATCAGCGGTGAGCCGGCTATGCCACATTTGTCGCATAGCCGGCTTTGACAATCAGCAAACCGAAAATAATCCCCTGCCTGCAGAAACACGCCGAAGAAGACACGATCGGGCTTTTTGGGCCGCCTTGGCGGTTCTGGAATTCCGAAATCTAGTTCGCCTTGGTACATTACCTATACGCTCGCCAAGGAACGCCTCCGTTCTGCTCTGGCGCCCAGAACAAAACACGAACAATTCTCTGAGTCAAGTTCAAGTAACCGGACCCTAAGCCCGGTGATGTCCTTGACATCCGGACATCGTGGATGACCCAGTCGGCATATTCGCGGCCACCGCTCGACTGCTTGGATGGGATAGACCTTTGAATGGAATCCGGCGAAAGTGCCGCGCCGACCGGGCCAGCATTTTCGATTCAACGAGGAACCCAACTCATGACCAACCCGACACATCTGCCCGCTGAAGGCTTGTTTGTCGGCCGCGCCAGGAGCGGCGATGCCTCGCACCCCCTGGTCGTCACGGTGCGCGACGGCACCGTCTTCGACATCACATCCAGCGCGGCGCCCACCGTGCGCGACATCTGCGAATTGGCCGACCCGGCCGGCCATGTGCGCTCGGCCACGGGCAAGCCGATCGGTTCACTCGACGATATCGCGTCCAACAGTTTCGAAGCCACGCGCGACCGGGCAAAACCCTTTCTGCTGTCGCCGGTCGACCTGCAGGCGATCAAGGCTTCCGGCGTCACCTTCGTCGTCAGCCTGCTCGAACGGGTGATCGAGGAACAGGCGCGTGGCTCGGCTGATAAGGCCGACGCCATCCGCGCCGACATTGCGGGTCTGATCGGCCATGATCTTTCGAAGCTCAAGCCCGGTTCGCCAGAGGCGATGGAGATCAAGGCCAAGCTGATTTCGCGCGGCGCCTGGTCGCAATATCTGGAAGTGGGCATCGGCCCAGATGCCGAGATCTTCACCAAGTGCCAGCCGATGGCCTCGGTCGGCTTCGGCGCCGATGTCGGCCTGCATCCGGTTTCGACCTGGAACAATCCGGAGCCGGAGATCGCCATGATCGCCGCCTCGAGCGGCAGGATCGTCGGCGCCACCATCGGCAACGACGTCAATCTGCGCGACGTCGAGGGCCGTTCGGCGCTGCTGCTCGGCAAGGCCAAGGACAACAACGCCTCGGCCTCGCTTGGCCCCTTCATCCGGCTGTTCGACGACACGTTCTCCATCGCCGACGTGAAGCAGGCCGTCGTGCGCCTGAAGGTCGAGGGCGAGGACGGGTTTTCGCTGGAGGGGGCAAGCTCGATGGCCGAGATCAGCCGCTCGCCGGAGGAGCTGGTTGCCGCGGCCATGGGCCCGCATCACCAGTATCCGGACGGGCTGGCGCTCTATCTCGGCACCATGTTCGTGCCGTCGAAGGATCGCGGCGAAAAGGGCAAGGGGTTCACGCACAAGGTCGGCGACATCGTCACCATCTCGTCGGAAAAATTCGGCGCGCTGGTCAACCGCGTGCGGCTGTCGCCCGATTGCCCGCACTGGACCTACGGCGCCAGCCATTTGATGCGCGACCTGGCCAAGGCCGGCCTGCTCTAAGCGGCTCTTTGGGGGCTTTCGCCCTCAGAGACCGCCCAGACGTGATCGGGATAGTCCGCCCGGCTGAGCTCTCGGCGACAATCATCCGACTGCCCGGGAAAAATCATCCCGACTGATGCGATCTGATGGGGTCGCTGATGGCGCCGCGTCAGGCGCCAACTACATCTGCAGATGGAGGCTTGCCATTCGTCGAAAAAGGGAATGCTCTTATGCATCCGAGCGGCGCTGGCAAAAAGACGCAATCCGGCTGAAGCCGGAACAAGGGACGGATCATCTTCAACCGGGAGGAAATCAAATGCTGACGAGACTAAGACTTGTGCTCTACGGCCTGCTGATCGCGCTGACGGTCATTCCGGCAGCCGCGCAGGCCAAGACGTTCTACTGGATTTCACATGGCGGGCCGGCCGACCCGGTCTGGACCTACTTCCTCGCCGGCGCCAAGCAATGGGCCAAGGACACCGGCAACACCGTCAACACGTCGTTCCACAATGGCGACGTCGCCTCGCAGCAGGAGGCGGTCCGTGCCGCCCTCTCGGCCAAGGCCGACGGCATCGTCACCACCAGCCCCGATCCGGGCAGCCTGGTCGAGATCGTCAAGGAAGCGCGCGCGGCCAACGTCCCGATCATCAACTTCAACACGCCCGATCCCAAGGCCAATTTCAACGCCTATGTCGGCGGTGACAACGTCACTTTCGGCAAGCACTGGGCGCAGTATCTGGTCGACAAGGGCCTGGTGAAGAAGGGCGACTTCGTCTGGATGCCGGTCGAGATCCCCGGCGCCACCTACGGCGTGCAGGAAGAAGAAGGCATCAAGAGCGTCTTCGGCCCGCTCGGCATCACCTATGAAGTGACCGAAGCGACGCTCGACCAGGCCGAGGTGATCAACCGCATGGTCGACTACCTCACCGCCCACAAGGGCAAGGTCAACGCCATCATCGGCCTGGGCGACCTCGTAACCGGTTCGATCAAGCGCGTGTTCGACCAGGTCGGCGTCAAGCCGGGCGAAATCCCGGTGGTCGGCTGGGGCAACTCGCTCGACACCACCCAGGAAGTGCTGAACGGCTATGTCAATGCCGGCCAGTGGCAGGATCCGCAGGCGACCAGCTATGTGGCGCTGTCGCTCGCCAACATGGCGGCCAGCGGCATTCCTCCGGGCTTCAACGTCATCACCGGCGCGCTCTATGAGAAGGACACCGCGGCGGTCTACGACAAGATCCTGTCCGGCAAATAATCCGCGATCCCCTGGCGCCGCGCGTTTTCGCACGGCGCCAGATATCTTCCTGTGCCGTGGCATGCCACCCGATGCGGTGGAGCTCGCGGCCCGTCCCAACCATGTCGCGGGTTCCCAGTGGAAAATCATTCGCTCATCCAACGCCTGATCGCGCGGCCGGAATTCGGACCTTTCATTCTGCTCATCGTGGAGATCGCCGTTTTCTGGGGTTTCAACCACGACTTCCTGTCGCCGCAGAACATCTCCAACACGCTGGCCTTCACGGTCGAGCTCGGCCTGATCGCGCTGGCGATGACGCTGTTGATGACTTCGGGCGAATTCGACCTCTCCGTCGGGTCCCTGTTCGGCTTCTCGCCCGTGCTGATGTGGACGCTGTTCAATGCCGGCGTCACCTCGCTGGAAATGGGCTTCCTTGTCGCGCTGGTGGTTGCCGCCTTGATCGGCCTGGTCAATGGCTGGTTCGTCACGCAGCTCAAGATCCCGTCCTTCCTGGTGACGCTCGGCATGCTGCTGGTGGTGCGCGGCAGCGCGCTTTTCATCACCGACGGGTTTCCGCAGCGCACCTGGAGTGCCGAAGGCAGCTGGCTGGCGGAGGCTCTGGTCGGCGACTTCTTCATCGGGCCGTTCCGCATCTACATGTCGCTGTTCTGGTTCATCGCCGCGGCGATCGCGCTCGGCTATGTCCTGACGCAAAGCCGGACCGGCAACTGGATCCAGGCGGCGGGCGGCAATCCCAACGCGGCGCGTGCCCGCGGCGTCAATGTCAATCGCGTCAAGGTCGGCCTGTTCGTCCTGTCGTCGGTCATGGCCTCGCTTGCCGGCGTCATCTCCTCGCTGCGCACATCCGCCGCCAACCCCAACAGCGGCACCGGCTACGAGCTCGAGGTGATCGCCATGGTGGTGATCGGCGGCACCGCACTCACCGGCGGGCGCGGCACCATCATCGGCACCGTGCTCGGCATCCTGATCCTGCGCGTGATGCGCAACGGCATCGTGCTGATCGGCGTGCCCGGCCTTGCCTACAACATCTTCATCGGCGCGATCATCCTTGGCATGATGGCGCTGCATTCATGGCTGGAACGCCGGCACCAGGCGGGGACTTGAACCATGGCCGAGCCATTGATCCGCATGCACAACATCCGCAAGTCCTATGGCCGCGTGCAGGCGCTGGTGGACGCCAATTTCCATGTCAACGAGCGTGAGATCGTCGGCCTTCTGGGCGACAATGGCGCCGGCAAATCGACGCTGATCAAGGTTCTCTCCGGCGCGGTGCCGCTGACCAGCGGCGATATCTTCATCCGCGGCAAGAAGGTCACCTTGCGCGATACCAGCGACGCCATCGCCCACGGCATCGAGACCATCTACCAGGACTCCGCCCTGGTCACGCAATTGTCGATCGCGCGCAACCTGTTCCTGGGTCGAGAACCGATCAAGCCGCCGCGCTTCCTCAACCGCATGGACCAGGACGCCATGAACACGGTCGCCCGCGATCTGCTCAAACAGGTCGGAATCTCCAAGAACATCCCGCCGACGACACCGATCGGCTCGCTCTCCGGCGGCGAGCGGCAGGCGGTCGCGATCGCGCGCGCCATGCATTTCGACAGCGACCTGATCATCCTCGACGAGCCGACCAACAATCTCGGCGTGGCCGAGACCCAAGGCGTGCTCAGCTTCGTGCGCAACGCCCGCGATTCCGGCCACTCCTGCATCTTCATCGCGCACAACATCCACCATGTCTTCCAGGTGGTCGACCGCATCGTCGTCATGCGCAGGGGCAAGGTGGTCGCCGACGACATCGATCCGAAGACGACAACCGTGACGGAAGTCGAGCGCATCATCACCGGCATGTCGGACAAGGACATCCGCGACGCCCTCGCCGACGGCAAGCCGGCGCACTGAGGACGTACGAAGCGACGTGTAGGGTTGCGGCATGAAGGCTACCGTCTCCGACATCGCCAGGAACTGCGGGCTGTCGACCGCGACGGTCGACAGGGTGCTCAACAACCGGCCCGGAGCGAGTGCCGCCAACCGGCAACGCGTCATGGAGGCCGCCAAGCAGCTCGGCTATCTGCCGGTCGCCGACCAGGTGACGCTTCCCTCGAGGCCCGCAAACCTGGAATTCTTCCTGCCGATCGGCTCGAACGACTTCATGCACGACCTGGCAAAGCACATCGAGGACTACGCCTCGCGCCTGCCGCTGGTGGCGTCCTGCCGGATTCACAATCTCGCCGGTATCTCGCCCAATGCCTTGCAGACCGCGGTCGAAAAGCTGTCGCTGCGCGCCAACGGCGTCGGTGTCATCGCGGTCGATCATCCCAGGACGCGCAACATCCTGCGCGACATGGTCGAGGCCGGTATCCGGCTGGTGACGCTGGTGTCCGATATTCCGGCCGCTCCCCGCTCGGCCTATGTCGGCATCGACAACCGCGTGGCGGGACGGACGGCGGCACTTTTGATGGGACGCTTTCTCGGCGGCCGCGAGGGGCAGCTGGCGATGGTCGTCGGTTCGCGTTCCTATCGCGGCCATGAAGAGCGCGAGATGGGCTTCCGCTCCGTGCTTGGCGAGGAGTTTCCCAACCTCACCGTCAGCAGCGCCGTCGAGATCAATGACGAGCCCGACGCCAGCTATGCCGCAACCATGAAAGCGTTGCGCAACGAGCCGGAACTGCTCGGCATCTATTGTGTCGGCGCCGGGCGCTCCGGCATTGCCAAGGCGATCCGGGAAACCAGGCCCAACCGCAAGCCGGTCTTCATCTGCCACGACCTGACCAGGGAGACACGCGGCTACCTCGTCGACGACCTCGCCGACGTCGTCATCGACCAGAACGCCAGGCTGATCGCGGAGCAGTCGGTGATCCAACTGCTCGGCTCGATCGCATCATCGGCGCCCTATCTCACCCGCAAATTCATCGAGCCGCGACTGATCTTCCGGGAAAACGTACCCGTGCAGTGAGATCCCGCATCTCCTGGGGAACCTGACCGCCCCTGCAAATCTGCACAGCAGCTATGCACAATTCATTGTTGCCGAATCATTGGGCAACTCGTACGTTCTGGTTGTCGGCCATCTACTCCTCCCAGATGCGATGCCGACGCTGAATGGGGTGCACCTCCTCCCGCGCCACATTCGAAATCGAGCCCGCTGCCACCTCCTCCCGGCAGCGGGCTTTTTTCGTTCAGTCAACGGGAAATAGCGTGCTGCCTATAGGGCAGCAGACATCGTTTCGGTCACGCGACCGCAAAATCACCAGCAGCCACGGCAATACTTAACCGGCGGCAGTGCCCCGGAAGGAAACGATCAGTCCTTCAGCCATCCGCACGAACTGCGTGCTCGGGCCCTCGGCACCGACGGTCTGCACACTGACCCGCGCACCTTCAAACAGCAGCGACAGCGTATCGGCGAGAAGCTCGGCCTGGCCGATGCCGGCATCCCGGCAGAGCCCGACCAGGCGTTCGCGCTGGGCTTCCTTGAGTTCCTTGATGACGCGCCTTGCCGGATGATCGGGTTCGGTCAGCTCGGCGGCGGCGTTGGCCATGTCGCAGCCACGGCCGTCGGTGTTGAGCATGGCGGCGGCCTTGCGAACCCAGGCATGAAGTTGAGCGAGCTTGTCACCCGGATGCTCGGCCTCGAACGTTTCCCACATCGCGCCAGCTTTCAATGCGTTGGCGCGCAGGCATTCGACGATCAGTTCGTCCTTGGATTCGAAGTGACGATAGAGCGTCATCTTGTTCGTGCCGGCAGCCTCGGTGATGGCGTCGACGCCGACGCCCTTGATGCCGTGCTTGTGGAACATGTCACGCGCAGTCTCCAGAATCCGATCCCGGGGACGAGAGCGCTCCACGACGCCGTCTGTCATCATGATCTCCTTTCGTTTCCAAAAAACTCTCGGCCACCTCTTGACTAGGGTGTTACCGGTCTGTAACTTCCAGAATGTTACTTACTGGTAACACCTATATCGTCCGTCGTCAATAACAAGGTCGTGAACTGGTCCTACCAGATCGAGATGGACGAAAAGATTGCCAATCATGCGGCCTCGGCCGGTGAAGAGATGAAAAACGGTTCGTGAGCACGGGCTGCGAATCGACAGACAAGGAGCCGGCCAATGCCACAGCGCCGCGATCTTACCATAGATGAGGCCGTCCGGGATCCGATGATCCGGCTGGTCATGAAGGCAGACGGGGTCGACCCCCGCGCGTTCGAGAACATGTTGCGCTCGCTTGCCGATGGGCAGCGTCGCGAGGTGCCGTTGCTGCGTTCACGGGAAGGGTCCCGGGACGGGCGCGGGCAGTTGTCCAGGGTCGCCAGCGCCTTCGGGCGGGCAAGAGCGGCCGGAGAGGCGTGCGTGTCGTGGTAAACTTCTTCATCCATCGTCCGATCTTCGCCTCGGCGATCGCCATCATCATGGTGCTCGCCGGCACGATTTGTTATTTCCTGCTGCCCGTCTCGCAGTTTCCCGACATCACACCGCCGCAAGTCGTCGTCAGCGCCCACTATCCGGGCGCCAGCGCGCAAGTGGTGGCAGACACGGTGACGACGCCGCTGGAGCAGCAGATCAACGGCGTGCAAGGCATGACCTACATGTCCTCGACGAGCTCCAATGACGGCTCGTCGACCATCACCATCACCTTCGATGTCGGTTATTCCTTGAGCACGGCCGCCGTCGACGTCCAGAACCGCGTCTCGCAGGCCGCCTCGTCGCTGCCGGCGATCGTCAACCAGGGCGGCGTGACGATCAAGAAGCAGAACCCGAACTTCGTGCTCATCGTCAACCTGACCTCGCCCGACCATTCGGTCGATCCGGTGGCGCTCTCCAACCTTGCCTATCTGCAGGTGGTGGATCCGCTGAAGCGGCTGCCTGGTGTCGGCGACGTGCAGATTTTCGGCGAACGGCGTTATTCGATGCGCGTCTGGCTCGATCCGGACAAGCTCGCCAATCTCGGCATCACCGCGGTCGATGTGCAAAATGCCATCGCCGAACAGAACGTCCAGGTGGCGGCCGGCAAGATCGGCCAGTCGCCGGCGCCCGCCGGCACCGCCTTCGAGATGCAGGTCAACGCCGTCGGACGGTTGAGCGACCCGAAGGAATTCGGCGACATCGTCGTGCGTGCCAACACCGACACCGGTTCGCTGGTGCGGCTGCGCGACGTCGCCCGTATCGAGCTTGGCGCCCTGCAATATTCGTCCTCGGCCTTTTTCGGCAAGGACCCGACCGTGGTGCTCGCCGTTTATCAGATGCCCGGCTCCAACGCGCTCGATCTGCAGCAGCGCGTCAAGGACAAGATGCAGGAACTGTCGGCCCGTTTTCCCAAGGGCGTCGACTATGCGATGCACTACGATACGACGCGCTTCGTCTCGGCCTCGATGCATGACGTGCTGATCACGCTTGGCGAAGCCCTGGTGCTCGTCGTCGCCGTGGTCTTCATCTTCCTGCAAAGCTGGCGCACCACAATCATCCCGACGATCGCCATCCCGGTGTCGCTGGTGGCGACGCTCGTCATCATGGAGATGATGGGCTTCTCGCTCAACATGCTCTCGCTGCTCGGCATGGTGCTGGCGATCGGCCTTGTCGTCGACGATGCCATCGTGGTGGTCGAGAATGTCGAACGACAGCTCGAGGCCGGACTGAAACCGCTGGCGGCGACAAAGGCCGCCATGGCCGAGGTCACCGGCCCGATCATTGCGACCACCGCGGTGCTGATGGCGGTGTTCGTGCCGGTTGCCTTCATTCCCGGTGTCTCCGGCAAGCTCTACAACCAGTTCGCGCTGACGGTGGCGATCTCCGTCGGCATCTCCGCCTTCAACTCGCTGACGCTCAGCCCGGCGCTCAGTGCAGCCTTCCTGCGCCATCGCGGCGAAACGCAATTCTTCCTGTTCCGCTGGTTCAATACGGGCTTCGACAGACTGTCGCATGCCTATGCCAATGGCGTGCGCATCCTTATCCGGCTGCGCTGGATCATGCTTGGCCTCTTCGCCGCCGGCCTGGTCGCCACCTACTTCGTCTGGCAAAAGCTGCCCTCGACCTTCCTTCCGGTCGAGGACCAGGGCTATTTCTTCGTCGTCATCCAGCTGCCCGACGGCGCTTCGCTGGAGCGTACCGATGCAGTGGCACAGAAGGCGCGCGACATCCTGCAGGCAACGCCAGGCGTCGACATCGTCGGCTCGATCAGCGGCCTGAACTTCCTCACCAGCGCGGCGCAGTCGAACTCGGCGGTCGAGTTCGCCATCCTCAAGCCGTGGGAGGAGCGTGGCCCCGACCAGAGCGCCTCGAAGCTCGTCGGCGACGTGCGTGGCAAGCTGATGCAGATTCCGGAGGCTTTTGCGCTCTCCTTCGATCCACCCTCCATCCCCGGCATCGGCACCACGGGCGGCTTCGAATTCGTCGTCGAGGACCTCACCGGCCGCGGCAGCACGGCCCTCAACGACGCCACGCAAGCGGTGATCGCCGAGGCCCGCAAGCAGCCTGAAATCAATCCGCAGCAGCTGTTTTCGCCGTTCTCGACCTCGACGCCGCAGTTCAACTACGATCTCGACCGCGCCAAGGCGAAGCTGCTCGGCCTCAACCTGCCCGACGTCTTCAACACGCTGCAGATCTATCTCGGCTCGCTCTACGTGAACGACTTCAACCTGTTTGGCCGCACCTTCCGGGTGACCATCCAGGCCGACAAGGATTCACGTGCCGGTGCAGCCGACATTTCACGGCTCTATGTGCGCAATGCCTCCGGCGGCATGGTGCCGCTCAGCACGTTGGGGAAACTGGTGCCGTTCGTCGGCCCGGAAACCGTGCCGCACTACAACAACAACGCCTCGGCCACCATCAATGGCGGCGCCGCTCCCGGTTATTCGTCGGGCCAGGCGGTCGCCGCCATGGAACGAGCCGCGGCGACCGCGCTGCCCAGGGATTTCGGTTTCGAATGGACCGGCATCACTTTCCAGGAGCTCAAGGCGGGGTCGATCGCGTCGGTGGTCTTTGCCCTCGCCATCGTCTTCGTCTTCCTGATCCTGGCGGCGCAGTACGAGAGCTGGGCGATGCCCTTCATGGTGCTGCTGACCGTGCCGCTCGCACTGTTCGGCGCGTTCGCCGCACTTTGGGTGCGCGGCATGCAGATCGACGTCTATTCGCAGATCGGCTTCGTCATGCTGATCGGCCTGGCGGCCAAGAACGCGATCCTGATCGTCGAGTTCGCAAGACGGCGGCGCGAGGAAGGCCTCAGCATCGTCGAGGCATCGATGGAGGCCGCCCGGCTGAGACTGCGGCCGATCCTGATGACCGCGTTTGCCTTCATCCTCGGCGTGGTGCCGCTGATGATCGCCACCGGTGCGGGTGCCGCCAGCCGCCAGTCCATCGGCACCACCGTGTTCGGCGGCATGGTCGCCGCGACCATCCTGTCGCTGGTGTTCGTGCCGGTCTTCTACGCGGTCATCGAACAGCTGCGCGAACGGCGCGGCGGCGACGAGCCCGCTTCTCAACACACTGAACCAGCGGCCAAACCCGCCTTCCCTCCCCTGGCGGAAGCGGCCGAATAAGATTGGAGAATCATTATGCGTAAATGGAAAATCGCGTTGGGAACGGCTGTCGCGCTGGGTGCGATCTCGGTGGCCAGTGTCCACCTGCTGGACATGGGCAATCTCAGCCTGAATGCCGGCACGGCCGGGGCCGCGCCGGCTCCAGCAGCGTTCGTCATGCCGGTGCCGGTGGCGAACGTGGTCAAGAAGACGATCCCGATCTATCTCGACTATGCCGCGCGGACCGAGCCGATCCGCAGCATCACGCTGCAGGCACGCGTCCCCGGCTATTTGCAGGAACAGACGGCGCAAGACGGCGCCGACGTGCGGCAAGGCGACCTGCTCTACAGGATCTCGCCCGATGACTTCCAGGCCTCGCTCGACCAGGCGAAGGCACAGGTTCAGCGCGACACGGCGACCCTCGATTATGCACGTTCCAATCTCGGCCGCGGTACCGAACTCGCCAAGAGCGGCTACCTGGACAAGGACAGCTTCGACCAGCGCACCAGCACCTTGCGCGAGGCGCAGGCGTCGCTGGCGCTGAACCAGGCGGCTGTGCGCACGGCCGAGCTCAATTTGAGCTACGCTGAAATCCACGCGCCGTTCGCTGGACGTCTGGGCCGCAACCAGGCTTCCGTGGGAACGCTGGTCAGCGTTGCCGGCACCGTGCTCAACACGCTGGTGCAGCTCGATCCGATCTACGTCACCTTCAATCCGAGCGAGACGGATCTGGCGCAGATCGAGGAAGCGCGTGCCGCCGGCCCGATCGAGGTCGAGGTCCTGCTTCCCGGTGAGACCGAGGCCCACCAGAAGGGCGAGCTCACCTTTATCGACAACACGATCGATCACTCGACCGGCACGATCACCGCACGCGCCACAATCGGCAACGCCAAGTTCACGCTCTTGCCTGGCCAGTATGTTCGCGTGCGGCTGCACGTCAAACAACAGCCCGATGCGCTGATGGTGCCGCAGGTCGCACTGGGATCAAGCCAACTCGGCAAGTATCTCTATGTCGTCGGCAAGGGCAATACGGTCGACCAGCGGCTCGTTTCGCTGGGGCCGACCAGCGGCGACATGGTCGCCATCCTCAGCGGCGTCGCTGAAGGCGACCAGGTGATCACAGGCAATCTGCAGAAGATCGGCCCCGGAATGCCGATTTCGCCCCTGCCACAGAAACCGGCTACCTGACTCCCCCGCAGGCCCGGTTTCCGCGCGGCGCCCCGACCTTTTCTCAGGTCGCGGGCGCCGTTTTCACGAGCAGACCGACCAAAGCGGCGACGTCGGCGCGGTCGGCCTTGGCTGGCGGCATGAAGGCGCAATAGGGGTGACCAAGGCGCACCGAGACCGATGACAGCGCGATCAGGCGCCCTGCGTCCAGATCGGCCTGCGCCATCACCCGCTGGCCGAGGGCAATGCCCAGACCGGCAGCACCTCGTCATGGACCAGGCGGACCATCCGCAGGCCGGGATAGTGATAGTCGCCATAGCTGATGCGCACGTCGACATTCTGGCGCACCAGATCGATCGGATCATCCTCGGCTCGCACATCGATCGCCATATGCGGGAAGGCATCCAGGAGTACGGCCAGCCTCGGCGCCAGCCACAGCTCGGCAAGCGAGAACGGCACGCTGACGACTAGTCGCGTCCTCAGGCCCCCTTCCAGCATGCGCTGGCCGATCGCGGCAATGTCGCCGAGCGCGCGCGCCGTCTGCGGATACATGGCGTGCCCGGCATCGGTCAGCGCGATGCGGTTGCCCGTGCGCACGAAAAGCTGCTTGCCGAACCAGGCTTCGAGATTGCGGATCTGCTGGCTGACCGCCGCCGAGGACACGCCGAGCTCGGCTGCGGCCAAGGTGAAGCTGCCTGACCGGGCCGCGACCTCGAAGGCCTTGATCGCATTCAGCGGCGGCAGCCGGTCCAAATCAGGCTCCTGAAGTTTTTCTTGGCCAATCCTAATAATTTCCGGTGTTGAGAGAAAGAATATTTTGCCGTCTTCTGTGCCTAACGTTGGAGCACATGACATGAAAGACATTCTCGATCTCGACCGCTATCCGCTCGACCGTGAAGGCAGCGTCGAATGGAACCGCCTCGTCGGACAGTCGATCGCGGCGCTGGAAGCCGACGGCATGTTCAATCTCGAAGGTTTGTTGAAGCCCGGCGTCGCCGAACAGGCGGTGCGGGAGATCAAGCCGGTCATGGACACGCAATCCCATGTCCACAAGCGCATGCACAACATCTACTTCAAGCCGAGCATTCCCGAACTGGCGCCCGATCATCCCGCATTGCGCAAGGTCGAGACCGTCAGCCACACGGTCTGCGCCGACCAAATTCCCGGCAGCACGGTGATAGCGATCTATGAGTATGAGCCGCTGGTGCGTTTCCTCGCGGCGACGATGGGCAAGGCAAAGCTGCACGTCATGGAGGATCCGCTGGCCCGCACCAATGTCATGGCCTATCGCGCCGGCGAAGCGCTGAACTGGCACTTCGACCGCTCGGAATTCACCACCACCTTGCTGCTGCAGCAGGCGCAACGCGGCGGCGACCTCGAATACCGCACCGATCTCAGGTCGGATGACAACCCGAACTACGAGGGCGTCGCCCGGCTGCTCGAAGGACGTGACCCCGACGCCAGGATCCTGCGCATGAAACCAGGCACGCTGAACGTGTTTCGCGGCAAGAACACCGCGCATCGTGTCACCACGGTCAAAGGTGAACGCGAACGGATGATCGCGGTGTTCTCCTACTATGAGAAGCCAGGCGTGATGTTCAGCGAGGAGGAGCGCGTCGGCTTCTATGGCCGTGCGGCTTGACCCAGCCCTTCGCACCCCGGCCCGGGCCGCGAAGCGAAGATAAGAATTCGAGCAGAGCCTCTTGTTAGATTGTCGACAATCTGATTGTCTCTGCTCTGTTCTCGCGGGAGTGGGCCGGATGGTGAAGACGGAATTCAGTCCGATTGCCGACACGACACGCCGTGCCGAAATCGTGGCGCTGCTCAGACGCGCGATCCTGACCGGTCAGCTCGAGCCAGGCCAGAAGCTCAACGAGCTCAGGATTTCCGAACAGATGCGGGTCAGCCGCGCCCCGCTGCGCGAGGCGATGCGCGAGCTGGTCCAGGAAGGCATACTGACCAGCATTCCCTATGCAGGCACCTTCGTCATCAATGTCACCGCCAAGGACATCGACGACGTCTATTCGCTCAACAAGGTGCTGGACGAATTCGCCATCGAGCGGATGTGGGAACTGCGCGACCAGCGCTTTTTCGATGAGCTCGACCGGCGCCACGAGGCGGTGAAGCAGGCGACGCGCGACCGCGACACCACGCGCCAGATTGAGACCGCGCTGCAACTGCATGGCCTGATCCATGAATGGGCCGACAATTCAGTGCTCTTGGAAACCTGGCAAAGGCTGACCAGCCGGTTGCAGATGTATTTCGCCCTGCACCAGCAGGCACGCAACGAAGCCGTGCCCGCCGAAGACGTTCACGAGACTTATGTGCGGCTGCTCAAGAGCGACGACATGCGTGCCGCCCAGCGCCACGCACGCGAGCATATCGACCACGATTTCGAAGAGCTTCTTGCCTACGCGCGCGACCTCGAAAAGCGCCCGTCGAAAGGCGCCTGACCCTCCCCTCACCGCGGATAATGGATACTCCACGTGCAGATCGAAACCATCAAAGCCTATCACGTCGTGCAGCCTTTCGTTGACGGCCCCTATCGCATGTCCAAGGGGCGTGTGGCCGACTGCTTCGACGCTGTGATCGTCTCCATCACCTCCGACAGCGGCGTCACCGGCTGGGGTGAGACGGCGCCGCTCGGCAATTTCTACTCGGCCGCCTTCCCGGCCGGCACCCGGGCCGGCGTGCCGGAGATCGCACCGCACCTTATCGGCCAGGACCCGTGCGGGCTGACCAGCATCGGCCGACTGATGGACACGGTGTTCAAGGGCCATCCCTACATCAAATCGGCGCTCGACATGGCCTGCTGGGATTTGGCGG
Organism: Mesorhizobium sp. B2-4-18; assembly: GCF_006441385.1. NCBI lineage: Bacteria > Pseudomonadati > Pseudomonadota > Alphaproteobacteria > Hyphomicrobiales > Phyllobacteriaceae > Mesorhizobium > Mesorhizobium sp. B2-4-18. The sequence continues at coordinate 121,396 of NZ_VFUW01000005.1, forward strand.
CGCGGGCCGCCGGCGTACCGCTGGTGACGCTGCTCGGCGGCAGGGAAAGCGACACGGCCGAACTCTACAAGGTCGTCACCCATGGCACGGTCGATCAAATGGCCGCACTTGCCAAGCGCATCGTCGAGGATGGTTTCCGCCGGCTCCAGGTCAAGGTCGGCGGCAATGTCCATGACGACGTCGAGCGCGTCATGGCGGTCGCCGCCTCGGTGCCGAAAGGCACTGTCATTTTCTGCGACGCCAATGCCGGGTGGACACCATACCAGGCGCGTCAGTTCACTGACGCGACGCGGGCGATCGACTATACGTTCGAGCAGCCTTGCACGACGATCGACGAGAACATGTCGGTGCGCCGCATGCTCGACAAGCCGATGGTGCTCGACGAATCCGTCACCTCGCTGGAGGCGATGCTGGAAATCCATCGCCTCGGCGCGGCGGACGGGCTGACGCTGAAGATCTCGCGGCTCGGCGGCGTCACCAAGACCCGGCTGATCCGTGACGTCGCCGTCGATCTCGGCTTCATGATCACGGTCGAGGATACCGGCGGCGCCGAGATCGACACATCCGCCATGGCGCATCTGTCGCTGTCGACGCCGGAGGAGCGCCGGCTGCACGCGATCGCCTTCCATGAATGGGTGACGGTGCGCACCGCGTCGAACGCGCCGCCGGTCACCGGCAGCCGCATGGGTATTCCCGCCGGCCCAGGCCTTGGCATCGACGTCGTTCCAGACCTGCTCGGCAAGCCCTTCTTCGAAGTTGGGCGCTGAGATGAAGATCCGCGGCATCAAGGCCACGCCGATCAATCTTCGCCTCGAAGCGCCCTATGCCTGGGTGTTCGGCGAACTCGACGGTTTTTCGCCTGTTATCGTCGAAGTCGAGACCGAGGACGGCCTTGTCGGGCTGGGCGAAGCACCGACGCCGGCAGCGGCCGCCATCATCAATGATGTTCTTGCCCAGCGGCTGGTCGGCCGCGACGCCTTCGACATTGCCGGCGCCGAACATGTCTGCCTGCCGTTTTGGACCGGCGTGCAGTCGATCAACGACCGCACCCGCATCACGGCCTTCGGCGCCATCGAGATGGCGCTTTGGGACCTGCGCGGCAAGGCCTGGAACCAGCCGCTCTATCAGTTGCTCGGCGGGGCCGTGCGCAAGGACATCCCGTTCACCGACTATTTCTCGCTGCGCGGCGATGGGGATGGTGTCAAGGGCGAGACGACGCCGGAAGAAGTCGCCGACTATTGCGTGGAACTGCACGAGACACACGGCACGACCTTCTTCGAAGGAAAATTCTCGACCGACGACCCAAGGATCTCGCTGAGAATGGTCGAGCTGATCCGCGAAAAACTCGGCGACGATGCGATGATCCGCATCGATTCGAACCAGGCTTACTCGCTCAGCACGGCGCGGCGGCTTGCGCGGCCGCTGGAAGAGCTCGGCGTGCGCAACTGGGAGGATCCGGTGGCGACATCAGAGGAGATGCGCGAACTGCGCCGCCATTGCTCGATCCCGTTCTCGACCCACAATATCGACATCGCGCGCGCCATGGACCTCAAGGTGCCGGATGCATTCGTCGGCAACCCGACCGCGCATGGCGGCATCGGCCGGATGCTACGCTTTGTCGGCGCCTGCGAGCACGCGGGCATCGATTTCTGGTGCTACAGCGGCGACAGCGGCATCGGCAGCGCGGCCTACCTGCATCTGTGCGCGGCCCTGGGCTGGATCCGGGAGCCGAACCAGTCGCTGTTTCGTATGCAACCTATGGACATCACCGAGGAGGGGCCGTTTTGCCCCAGGAACAATACGGTGCGTGTCCCGGAAGATCCCGGTCTTGGCGTCACCTTGTCGCGGGAAAATCTCGCGGCGTGCCATCGCGACTTTGCCGAGAACGGCCCTTGCAACAAATATCACGACCCGGCCAAGCCAGGGACATATCGCCGTTTGCCGCTGAACTAGGAGAACGACACGGGAAAGAACACGTATTTCAAGAACAAGAGTCCGCCGCCGCGATCGATGGCGACGGCAGGAGCGGACGGGTGGAAGCATTGCTCAAGAAAATCTGACCCCCGCGCCGCAAGGATCGGATGGACCAGGAAAAACCGCATGCTACAGTCCCGTGCGACTGACATCGTTGATGGCCGGGACAGGAGAACTCCACGGACTTCGTCAACTGAAAAACGCATTCATCAAACCATAAGAAACAGGGGAAGGGTTAAACCCATGATCAAGAACTACCGCATTCTCGACCTGATCCGGCGCAATCGCTCGCCGCTTGAAAATCACCTGATCGACGGCCTCGTCGACGGCCGTGTCAGCCGCCGCGACTTCATCCGCCATGGCAGCCTGCTTGGCCTGTCGCTGCCGCTGCTTGGAGGCATCACCACGGCTGCCGGCCTTGGTGGCATGCCGTCGCTGGCGCGCGCCCAGGGCGCACCCGGCGCCACCATCCGTGTCGCCAGCAGCGTGCCGGCGGCAGCCATCGATCCCGTCACGATCGCCGACGCCGGCGGCCTGCTGATCATGCAGCAGGTTGCGGAATTCCTCTGCGTCGACGGCCCCGACCTGGTGCTGCAGCCCGCGTTGGCTGAGAGCTGGAAGCCGAACGACAACGGCTCGGTTTGGACCTTCAAATTGCGCAAGGGCGTGAAATTCCACAGCGGCGGCGAGATGAAGGCCGAGGACGTGGTGGCGAGCATCGACCGCCTGGCCGATCCGGCAAACTCGTCCAACGCGCTGTCGGTGTTCACCGGTATCCTGTCGAAAGGGGCCAGCAAGAAGGTCGACGATTACACGGTGGAATTCCACCTCGACGCGCCGAACGGCAATTTTCCCTACATGGTCTCGTCCGACAATTACAACGCCGTCATCATCCCGGCGGACTACAAGGGCGACTACGAGAAGAGCTTCGACGGCACCGGCCCGTTCAAGGTGGAGAAATACACGCCGAAGGTCGGCGCTTCCTTCGTCCGCAACGAGAACTACTGGGGAGCGAAGGCGCTGCCTGACCGTACCGAATTCACCTTCTTTACCGACGTGCAGCCGATGATCCTGGCGCTGCAGGGTGGGCAGGTCGACGTCATCAACCAGATGCCGGTGCTGGCCGGCGTGGCCCTGCTCAACGATCCGGGCTTCGAAATCCTCAGCCTGAAGTCGTCGGCTCACCAGCAACTGCATCTGCGCTGCGACGATGGCCCGTTGAAGGATGCACGCGTGCGCCGCGCCATCGCGCTCTGCCTCGATCGCGACAAGCTCGCCGCCGGCCTGATGAAGGGACGCTCGGCGCTTGGCAATGACAGTCCATTCGCCGCGGTCTACCCCTCGACCGATACAAGCATACCGCAGCGCAAGCAGGACATCGCACAAGCCAAGCAGCTCATGGAAGCGGCCGGTGCCGGCAAGGGCTTCAAGATCACGCTGACCACCGAGCGCTATCTCGAAATCCCCGAATATGCCCAGCTCATCCAGAACTGGGTCAAGGAGATCGGCATCGAGCTCGAACTCAACATCCTCGACCAGAGCGCCTATTATGGTGACGCGGTGTTCGGCAAATCGAACTGGCTGGATTCGGTGATGGGCATCACCGACTATGGCCATCGCGGCGTGCCGAATGTTTATCTTGCCGCTCCCCTGAAGAGCGACGGCACCTGGAATGCCGCGCACTTCAAGAACAAGGACTACGACGCGCTGGCGACCAGCTATATCGCGGCGCTCGACCTCGAGGCGCAGAAGGCTGACGCCGGCAAGATCCAGAAGCTTCTGCTCGAGGAAACGCCTGTCATCTTCGGCTATTTCTACGACTACCTGACGGCGACGTCGAAGAGCGTGGCCGGCGTGCAACCGACAGCCATGTCGCAGCTGTTCCTCGAAAAGGCATCGAAGGCGTAAGCGAAAAGGGAAAGCCAGTCCTCTAACAGCCAGCTCCCCAGGGGGCTGGCTTTGCAAGGAGTCTTAGCCATTCTCTCCTTCTTTGCGCGGCGTGTGTCCCTGTCGCTGGTGACGCTGTTCCTGCTCAGCATCATGGTGTTCCTGGGCGGCCAGGTCCTGCCTGGCAATGTCGGGCGCGCGATCCTCGGCCCGTTCGCCGACCAACGCGCGGTCGACGCGCTCAATCACACGCTCGGCGTCGATCGCCCGCTGCTCACCCAGTACTGGAGCTGGATATCGAACTTCGTCCAGGGCGACATGGGCACGTCCTACATTTTCCGTTCGCCGGTGGCGCCCTTCGTCATCGGTGCGCTTGGCAATTCGATGAAGCTGGCGGGGGTCGCCTTCGTGCTGGTGGTGCCGATCGGCATCCTCGGCGGCGTCATTGCCGCACTCAACCTCAACCGCCCGCTCGACCGCATGATCAGCCTCGGCGGCCTGTCGGTGACGGTGCTGCCGGAATTCGTCACCGGCATCATCCTGATCCTGATCTTCGGCGTGTGGCTGCGCTGGCTGCCGATCTCGGCCGCGTGGCCCAGGGATGCCGGCTTCTTCACCCAGCTCTATTACCTGATCCTCCCGTCGCTGCCGCTGTTCCTGGTGCTGTTCGGCTATATCGCGCGCATGGCGCGTTCCGGCATGATCGAGGCGCTCGATTCCGACTATACGCGAACCGCCGTGCTCAAGGGCCTGCCCTGGCGCACGGTGATCTGGCGCCATGTGCTGCGCAATGCGCTGCTGCCGACCATCACCGTCATCGCGACCCAGACCGGCTATCTCATCGGCGGCCTTGTCGTGATCGAGACGCTGTTCCGCTACCAGGGCATCGGCTCGCTGATCTTCACCGCCGCGCGCGGCAAGGATTTTCCGATGCTGGAATCCGGCATCCTCACCATCGGCATCGTCTATGCGGTGGCCACATTGATCGCCGACTTCCTCTACTCCGTGCTCAATCCGCGCATCCGCCTGGGGTCAGACCAATGAGCGCCGTCCAGACCCCCGCCCCCGCACAGGACGACATGCGGCGCCGCGGCGCGGTGGCCGAAGTCTTCTTCTCCCTGCTGCGCTCGCGAACGTTCCTGGTCGGCATCGCCATCGTGCTGTTCTGGGTTGCCTGTGCGCTGTTTGGCGAACATTTTGTCCCCTACGATCCGCTCGCCGACGACATCATCAACGCGCTGGCGCCGCCTTCGCGCGAACACTGGTTCGGCACCGACCAGATCGGCCGCGACGTGTTCTCGCGCGTCATCGTCGGTTCGCGCGATATCCTCACCGTCGCGCCCCTGGCGACCTTGCTGGCGACGGTCGCCGGCACCGCGCTCGGCCTGCTCACCGGCTATTTCCGCGGCCTCGTCGACGATGTCGTCAGCCGCATCCTTGAAGCCTTCATGGCGATCCCCGTGGTGATCGTGGCGCTGCTTGCCATCGTCGCGCTGGGCACATCCAAGACCACCGTCATCATCGTCATCGGCCTGAGCTTCGCGCCGATCATCGCACGTACCGTGCGTTCGGCGGTGCTGGCCGAGCGCGAGCTCGACTATGTCGCCGCCGCACAGCTCAGGCATGAGAGCGCGCTGCATACGATGTTCGTCGAGATCCTGCCCAACGTCATCCCGCCGATCCTGGTCGAGACCACGGTGCGGTTGGGCTACGCCATCTTTGCGGTCGCTACCCTCTCCTTCATGGGCTTTGGCATCCAGCCGCCGTCACCCGACTGGGGGCTCTCCATTTCCAGCAATTACGGCATGATCGGCGGCGGCTTCTGGTGGACGGTGCTGTTCGACGCGCTCGCCATCGCCTCGCTGGTGATCGGCGTCAACCTGGCCGCCGACGGCGTGCATGGGGCCTTCAATGACTGAACCCGCCAATATATCGACCAGGAAGGCAAAGGACGCGCTCGATATCAAGAACCTGTCGGTCGCCTACCGGGTCGCCGGCCGCAATCGCGCGGTGCTGCGCGATCTCAGCCTCACCATCGGCCAGGGCGAGGCCTATGGGCTGGTCGGCGAATCCGGCTGCGGCAAGTCGACGGTAGCCCTCACGGTGGTGCGCTACCTCCCGCGCAACGGCTCGATATCGGGTGGCGCCATCTCACTCGACGGCCAGGATGTGATGAAGCTCGACGCGGAGGCGCTTCGGCGCGCGCGCGCCGAAAGCGTCTCCATGGTCTATCAGGACCCGGGAAAGGCGCTAAACCCGTCGATCCGCATCGGCCGGCAATTGACCGAAATTTTCGAGCTTGGCGGCATCACGGGCCAAGCTGCCACCGATCGCGTCATCGCCATGCTGAACCGCGTGCGCATCTCCGATCCGCCAAGCGTCATGCAGCGCTATCCGCACCAGCTGTCGGGCGGCATGCAGCAGCGCGTGGCGATCGCCATGGCGCTGGCCAACGATCCCTCGATGCTGATCCTCGACGAGCCGACCACCGGCCTCGACGCGACGGTCGAGGCCGAGGTGCTCGACCTCATCGCGCAGCTCAGGCAGGAAGTGTCGGCCTCGATCCTGTTCATCAGCCATAACCTCGCCGTCGTCTCCAACATGTGCGACCGGGTCGGCGTGCTCTATGCCGGCATGCTGGTCGAGGAAGGACCGACCGATGTCGTCTTCAACGATCCGCGCCACCCTTACACGGTGGCGCTGTTGCGTTGCCTGCCGCGCGGCGGCCAGCGCAAGGACCAGGGCCGGCTCGACACCATCCCGGGCTTCCTGCCCGGCATCGGCGCTGACATCAAGGGCTGCGCCTTCGCCGACCGCTGCGCGCTGGCCACCGACCGCTGCCGCACCGAATTGCCGCCGCTCTATGATCTGACCGACGAGCGCGGGAGGCGGCTGTCGCGCTGCCACTACCACGACCAGGCGCAGGCCCTGCCACGTGCCACGCCCGCCAACGTGGTGCGCGCACCGAAACCCACAACGGCGCCGGTGCTGCGCGTCGCCGGGCTGAACAAGACTTACGCCAGCCACGGCCATGCACTGCGCGCCGTCAAGGACGTTTCGCTCGATCTCAGGCCCGGCGAGACGCTCGGGCTGGTCGGCGAATCCGGCTCGGGCAAGACCACCTTCGCCAGGCTGCTGCTCGGTCTGGTGCCTCCCGATGAGGGCGGCACCATCGAGCTCGAGGGCAAGGCGCTGGCGCCGAAGCTGGAGAACCGGGGCGACGACCAGGTCAAGGCGATGCAGATCGTCTTCCAGAACCCGGACTCCGCCCTCAACCGCTCGCATTCGATCCGCCATCTGATCGGCCGTGCGCTGAAGCGGCTGGCGGGCTTGAGGGGTGCCGCACTGGAGGCACGCCTCAACGATCTCGTCCGCTCGGTGCGGCTCACCGACCGGCATCTGGCGGTCAAGCCGCGCCAGCTTTCGGGCGGGCTGAAGCAGCGGGTCGCCATTGCCCGTGCCTTCGCCGGCGACCCGCGCATCGTCGTCTGCGACGAGCCGACCTCGGCGCTCGACGTTTCCGTCCAGGCGGCGATCCTCAACCTGCTCGCCGACCTGCAGGCCAAGGAAGACGTCAGCTACATCTTTATTTCGCATGACCTTGGCGTGGTGCGTTATCTCTCCGACACGATCGCCGTGCTCTATCTCGGCCGCATCATGGAGATCGGGCCATCGGAGGACGTTTTTTCCGGACCGCATCACCCCTATACCGAGGCGCTGCTATCGGCCGTGCCCAAGCTCGATCAGGCCGAGACGGCACGCATCCGGCTCGATGGCGAAATCCCCAGCGCCACCAACCCGCCATCGGGCTGCGTCTTCCACACGCGCTGCCCACGCAAGATCGGGCCGGTCTGCGAACAGCAGGAGCCGCCGCTCGCCGAGGCCCAGCCGGGGCATTCGATCCGTTGCCACATTCCCTATGCCGAGTTGAGGCGGCTGCAGAAACCGGCGGCGGTCGCAGCCCTGCCGGCGTAAGCGGCCCGCATCGATCACGCCTGGCCGGTCATGCTGAAGGAGCGGTCCCCCTCGGCAAAGCCCCGATCACCAGTCCAGTCCCTTGCCAGCGTCCGCAATCCGGTCAACGCGACGTCGAGCACATCCGACGATGCGGGATTGCTGGGATAGGCGAGATAGATCGGCCGCTGAAACACAGGCGCATCCTCGATGCGTTTCATCTCACCGTTCTCGATGTAGCCGCTGACGGCACTGAGCGGCAGATAGGCCGCGGCTTTTTGCGACAGCACGTGCTGCAGGCCGATGAAGACCAGCCCGGCCGAGATTGCCGGCTGCACCATCCCAGCGAAGGCACGGTCGTGCTCGATGCGGAATTCGAGCCCCCAATCCATCAGGATGTAGTTTTGCGTCCACGGTCCTGGCTGTGCGGAATGCTGGACAAGCACGACCTGATCGACGGCCAGCGTCTCGTAGACGATGCCGGGATGCGGCCGCGGCAGATAGAGAATGCAGATGTCGAGCAGTCCTTCGGCCAATTGGTCGATCGCCAGGTCGGGAAAGCTTCCTTCGAGCCGCAGCGCCACGTTCGGCCGCTGGGCCCGCATCCACGCGATCCATGGCGAGGTGACGCGATCCCAAAGATAGGCGGGCGCGGTGAAGCGCAACAGCGACTCGTAACCGTCGGGAACGGCGATGTCCTGCCGCGATTGCTCCCAAGTGCGGGTGATGGAGGAGGCATGCGGCAGGAACTGCCGGCCAGCCGGCGTTAGCGTGACGCCGTCGCGATCCCTTACGAAAAGCCGGCGCCCCAACTGCTCCTCCAGCCCCCTTATCCGGGCGCTGACCGTTGACTGCGCGAGATTGAGCCGGCTGGCCGCGACGGTGAAACTGCCATGCTCGGCGACCTCCAGGAAGCTGCGCAGGTTTTCGGTGTCCATGCCATCACTCCAGCATCGAAAATTTCGATGGGCCCCATCAAAAAAAATCGCTTTCCGGTCGCGGTCAACAATGACCTAAATGGCCACTCTCCCGAGGGCAAGCGAGGAATGCAGCCATGCCAAGGCATTTCATGACGATCGACGCCGCCCGCAAAAGCCTCACGGAAATCGAAAATTCCGCTGTCGACGAGTTGCTGGCAGGCAGGCTCGACCGGCGTAATTTTCTCCGCCACGGCAGCATGCTTGGCCTGTCGCTGCCGTTGCTTGGCGGCATTTTGGGAGCGGCCGGTTTCGGCACGCGGAAGGCCCGCGCCGAGGGCAAGCCGGGCGGCACGGTGCGCGCCGGCGTGGCCACGCCCGGCGGTGCCATCGATCCCGTCACCTTCTATGACAGTGGCAGCTATCAGCTGGTTTTCCAGACCGCCGAATTCCTTTGCATCACCCAGCCGGATCTGACCTTGAAGCCGGTTCTGGCGGAAAGCTGGTCGCCCAATGCGGACGGCAGCGTCTGGACCTTCAAGCTGCGCAAGGGCGTAAAATTCCACAATGGTGAGGAATTCAAAGCCGACGACGTCGCCGCAACGTTCGACCGGCTGGCCGATCCCAACGGCGCCTCCAACGCGCTGTCGGTGTTCAAGGGCCTGTTGTCGAAGGGTGGAACCCGGAAGGTCGACGATCACACCGTCGCCTTCCATCTCGATGCGCCGAACGGCAGCTTTCCCTATTCGGTGTCGATCGACAATTACAACGCCGTCATCCTGCCGGCGAGCTACAAAGGCGATTACGAAAAGACTTTTGAGGGTACCGGGCCGTTCCGGATGGAGACCTATACGCCGAAGGTCGGCGCGACCTTCGTGCGCAATCCCGACTATTGGGGCGAGAAGGCATTGCCCGACCGGCTCGAATTCAAGTTCTACGGCGACGTGCAGCCGCGCATCCTGGCGCTGCAGGCCGGCGAGGTCGACATTCTCGACGCGGTTCCGCTCGATGTCAGCCAGGTGGTGCTGAACAGCCCCGACATCACGGTGCTGCGCGTCGCCTCGACCGCGCATCGCCAGTTGCACATGCGCTGCGACATGGCGCCCTTCACCGACAAGCGCGTGCGCCAGGCGCTGGCGCTTAGCATCGATCGGTCCAAGCTGGTCGACGGACTGTGCCGCGGCATGGCGGCGACCGGCAATGACAGCCCGTTCGCGCCGGCCTTCCCGGCCACCGACAAGTCGGTGCCGCAACGCACGCAGGATATCGCCAAGGCCAAGCAACTCATGGAGGCGGCGGGGCTTGCCGATGGTTTCGACATCACACTGACGACGTTGCGCTACTCCGATATTCCCGGCTACGCGCAGCTGTTCCAGAATTTCGCCAAGGAGATCGGCGCCCGCATCTCGCTCAACATAGAAGACCAGGACAAATATTACGGCAAGGCCGTATTCGGCCAATCGGACTGGCTGGACAGCCCGCTCGGCATCACCGACTACGCTCATCGCAGCGTGCCGAATGTGTTCCTCAAGAGCCCGCTGGTCAGCGACGGCCCCTGGAACGCGGCGCATTTCAAGAGCCCTGCCTATGACGGCATGGTCACGAGCTATCTCAAGGCGCTCGATATCGGCGCGCAGCGCGCGGCAGCCTCCGACATCCAGAAACTGCTGCTCGACGAGACACCCATCATCTTCAGCTACTTCCCCGATCTCCTGGTGCCGGTGCGCAAGAATGTCAGCGGCTTGCCGCCGATCGCCGCCGGGCTGCTGCTCGATCGGGTGTCGCTGGGGTAGATGCTGCCAAGATCATGCTCGGCAGGCAGAAGCAATATTGGACGGCTCCGTGTTTCGGGCGTGAGGCTATCCGGCAACAGGCCCGCGACGAACGATGGGGGGCCATCGCTCCAACGGTTCGACACCGGCAAACGCCCACCGTCCGGAAGCACTCGCCGGCCGTCGGCCCAGCCTCATATCGTCCTAACCACGCGCCGACGACAGACAGAAACAGGAGACTACCATTCGCAAGCCTCATCTGCGCGGTCGCGGACCGCATTTCCCCGTGCTCGACACTATCGAGCAGTACGAGTTCGAGCCCGGCTATGTCGCCTTCACCATGCCGTCGCTGAAGCGGCTGCGGGTCCAGGTCGGCTCGATGACCGTTGCCGACACCACCAAGGCATTGGTGTTGTACGAATCCGATCATCTGCCGGTCTACTATTTCCCGATCGAGGACGTGCGCGAGGAGTTCCTGCTGCCCTCAAAGACGACGACGGAAGATCCGTACAAGGGCGTTGCCACGCACTACTCGCTCAATACAGGCATCACCTTGGTCGAAGACGGTGCATGGCGCTATCTCGATCCGGTCAAGGGTTGTCCGCCGATCGCGGGCTACATGTCCTTCGTGTGGAGCAAGATGGGCCACTGGTTCGAGGAAGACGAGGAGATCTTCGTGCACGCCCGCGACCCGTTCCGCCGCGTCGACTGCCTGCCGTCGTCGCGGCGCGTCCAGGTCATCCTCGATGGCGAGCAGGTCGCCGATTCACGGCGCGGCGTGTTCCTGTTCGAAACCGGCCACCCGGTGCGCCACTATCTGCCGATCTCCGACACGCGCCTCGATATGTTCGCGCCCAGCCGTTACATCTCACGCTGCCCTTACAAGGGCATTTCCAACTATTATCACGTGACCACGCCCAAGAAACGGCACGAGAACATGGTCTGGTACTATCCGGAGCCGGTGCACGAGGCAGAACGCATCAAGGGACTGGTCTGCTTCCACCACGAACTGGTCGACAAGATCCTGGTCGATGGGGTCGAAATCTCGAAGGAAGCCACGGCCGCGTCCGACGGATATTTCTAGGCACGCCGCAGCCCGCTGAAGGCTTGATCGAGATATAGGTCAGCGCATACCCTCCTTGAGAAGGAGGGCTATCGATGGATCTTTTTAAACTGGACGGCGACGTTGCGCTGGTCACCGGGGCTGGCAGCGGCATTGGCCAGGCAATCGCGATCGGACTGGCCGAGGCAGGCGCCGATGTCGCTTGTTTTGGCCATGCGTCGAAGGGCGGGCTGGACGAAACCGCTCACCGGATCACGGCACTCGGCCGCAGGGCGCTGGTGCTGACGGGCACGGTGACGTCGGAGGCGACCTGGCCACGGCCATCGATCGCGCCGAAGCCGAACTCGGTCCGTTGACGGTCGCCGTCAACAATGCCGGCATTGCCGGCTCCGAACCAGCGGAGACACTGGCGCTGGAAAAATGGCGGAAGGTGCACGAGGTCAATGTCGCCGGCGTGTTCCTGTCCTGCCAGGCAGAAGCGCGCAAGATGCTGGCGCGGGGCAAGGGCTCGATTATCAACATCGCCTCGATGTCGGGCACCATCGTCAATCGCGGACTGACGCAGGCGCATTACAATTCCTCGAAGGCCGCCGTCATCCACATGTCGAAGAGCCTGGCCATGGAGTGGGCCGACCGCGGCCTGCGCGTCAACGTCGTCAGCCCGGGCTACACGCTGACGCCGATGAACAAACGGCCGGAGGTGGCCGAAGAGGTGAAGATCTTCAAACGCGACACGCCGATGGGACGCATGGCGGCGCCGGAGGAAATGGTCGGGCCGACGGTTTTCCTGGCCAGCCGCGCGTCGAGCTTCGTCACCGGCCTCGACCTGATCGTCGATGGCGGCTACGTCTGCTGGTAAACAGGGCGTGCGACCCGTGTCCCGCCGTCGTCGGCCGGCTTCGCCTGCGGTCTGGAATTCTGCTTCTTCGCGGCGTTAGTCGTTGCGCGGCATGAACGTTGGTATATATATTTTCATCCTGTGAAACCGCGCTGGCGAAATGGGGCTTGCCAGGGCGACAGCCGAGAGCAATTCCGCCGGAAATGCTCGGGATCATGGGACCTTGATGGCTCGCATGTTGCATGGCGCCGCAGGACTGACAATCGATCCGCGGACGATCGCCATCGCGGCGATCGATCGGCCATGAGACTGGCTGTCTCGGCAGCGTCCGTCATCACCGAAACCGAGCCTCATCGCGCCTGTGCCGGCTTTGGCCCCGACATGGCGAGAACGGTCTTGCACAACCGCCTGCCTTTCCAACACAATCAAGAAAAGACGCAACAAGGGAACGACCAATAACCGTCACAGCTTGAAGGAGAACCAAGCAATGCCATTCCGCAGTGTGATATCGAAATCCTCAATGGGAGCTTTTGCACTTGCCGCGGCAAGTGTCCTGACGCCGACAGCGCAGGCAGCGGCGCCGGAATCCAACGACCCGATCAAGATCGCGCTGTTCGACTGGACCAGCGTCAATCTCAACGCCAAGATCCTCGGCGGCATCCTGGAAAAGCTCGGCTATACCGTCGAATACCCGACCGCCGACTATCTCTCCAGCCTGACAACCGGCCTCACCAATGGCGATATCGATGTCGGCCTGGAATTCTGGGATACGACGGCAGGCGAAGCGATGAAGGCCTCCGACGGCACGGGCCAGACCGAAAGGCTCGGCAAGCTCGGCCCGAAGGCCAAGGAAGAGTGGTGGTTTCCCGAATACATGAAGGAGAAATGTCCGACTTTGCCGGACTGGCACGCTCTGCTCGACGCCACTTGCGCGGCATCGTTCTCGACCGCCGAGACGGCGCCAAAGGGGCGCTATCTCGGCGGCCCGGTGACCTGGGAAGGCTTTGACGACGAGCGTGTCGCGGCGCTGAAGCTGCCCTTCACCGTGATCCATGCCGGCACTGATGCCGCGATGTTCGCCGAGTTGGACTCCGCCTATCAGCGCAAGGCGCCGATCATGCTGTGGATCTATTCGCCGCATTGGGCGCCTGCAAAATACAAGGGCGAATGGGTGCAATTCCCCGAATACACGCCCGAATGCTACACCGACCCGAAATGGGGCGTGAACCCGGACGCCAAATACGACTGCGGCAAACCGCATGGCGAGATCTGGAAGTACTCCTGGAACGGCATGAAAGACAAATGGCCGGTCGCCTACAAAGTGGCCAAGGCCTACACGATCGACACCGACGAGTTGAACAAGATGAGCGGCGAGATCGATCTTGACGGCAAGACGCCGGAAGACGTCGCCGCCGCCTGGATCGCCGCTCACGAGGCAGACTGGAAAGCCTGGGCGCAGTGACCTCCGACTGGAAAGGGAGGCCCGGCTGTTGACCGGCCGGGCCTCAATTCCTGATGTTCCAGAAGGGCGACTGAATGACGGAAGCGATTGAACAGGCATCCGACGCGACGGATGCCCGGCCGATAAAACTTGCTTGCCGCAACGTCTGGAAACTGTTCGGCTCGAACGCCGCCAATTTCATCCGCGAGCGTGACGGCAAGGCCAGTATGGCGGAGGTCTCGGCGGCAGGCCTTGTGGGCGCGGTGCGCGCCGTCGACCTCGAAATCCGCCAGGGCGAGATCTTCATCATCATGGGCCTGTCCGGCTCCGGCAAATCGACCCTGGTGCGCTGCATGTCGCGGCTGGTCGAGCCGACACATGGCAAGGTCGAATTCGAAGGCAAGGACCTGCTCAAGATTTCCGATGCCGCCCTGATCGAGCTCAGGCGCCATCGCATGGGCATGGTGTTCCAGAATTTCGCGCTGTTGCCGCATCTCAACGTGCTCGACAACATCGCCTTTCCTCTGAGTATCCAGGGACAGGATCGGCCGACACGCGAGGCGCGCGCCCGGGAAGTCATCGAACTCGTCGGTCTGCGCGGCCGCGAGCATTTCTATCCGCGCGAACTGTCGGGCGGCCAGCAGCAGCGCGTCGGCATCGCCCGCAGCCTCGCCACCAAGCCGGAGATCTGGTTTCTCGACGAGCCGTTCTCGGCGCTCGATCCGCTGATCCGCCGCGAGATGCAGGACGAGCTGATGCGGCTGCAGACCATGCTGCACAAGACCATTGTCTTCATCACCCATGATTTCGACGAGGCCATCAGGCTGGCCGACCGCATCGCTATCATGAAGGACGGCCAAGTCATCCAGATCGGCACGCCGGAGGAACTGGTGGTCAATCCGGCGACCGACTATGTCGCCGAGTTCACCCGCGACGTCGACCGCGCCAAGGTGATCTCGGCGCGCAGCCTGATGCGTAGCTGCGATGGCGCCGAGCACGGCGGCACGGTGGCGCCCGAGGCCAAGATATCGAGTTTTTCGGCCAGCATCGTTGCCGCCGGCAAACCCTTCGCCGTGATCAACGGCACCGGCACGCCGATCGGCGAAGTGACGCCGCAAGCGGTGATCGATCTTCTGGCCGGCATCGAGCGGGCCCGCGCATGACGGTAACCGCAAACGCCAGCCGGACAAGGCCGCCGATCCAACGGTGGCTGGTGATCTGGGTGCTCGCGCTTGCCGCCGTGCTGGTGATGTTCCTGCTGCAGGACAGGCTGCCATGGGCCGTCAACTACCCGGTCGAGGGGGTCGTCCCCGTCGCCGACTGGGTCAGCGCGCTGATGGGCTGGATCAAGTCGAACCTGTCCTGGCTGACGCGCTCGGTCACCGCGGTGCTCGGCGTGCCGCTCGACTTCGCGCTCAATCTCTTGGCCAAGAATTTCAAGTTCGGCCATGGCGCCGACGCTTTCGTGCTGCCGCGTTTGTCCTGGGTTGGCGTCTGCGCCGTCGCCTTCCTCGCCGGCCATGCGGCGGGAGGCAGGAAGCTCAGCCTGCTGGTTGGCGGATGTTTCCTCTACATCGCGCTGTTCGGCCAATGGACCAGTGCCATGCTGACCCTGGCGCTGATCTCGATCGCGGTGCCGTTCTGCATTCTCACCGGGCTATTCGCCGGCATCTGGGCCTGGCGCACCCCGTGGGCCGAGCGGCTTGTGGTCTCCCCAGCACTTGACCTGATGCAGACGATCCCGACCTTCGCCTATCTCATCCCGATGCTGCTGCTGTTCGGCAACAGCCCGGTCTCGGCGATGATCGCCACCGCCATCTTCGCGACGCCGCCGATGGTGCGGGCGACGATGCTGGGCCTGTCCCGGGTGCCGTCCGAGATCGACGATTTCAGCGAGATGGCAGGCTGCACGGCGCGGCAGAAATTGTGGCGCGTGCTGCTGCCGTCGGCGCGGCCGACGCTGATGGTCGGCGTCAACCAGGTGATCATGCTGGCACTCAACATGGTGATCATCGCTTCGATGATCGGCGCCGGCGGCCTAGGCTACGACGTGCTTTTGGCGCTACGCGCGCTCAAGGTCGGCGAGGCGATGGAAGCCGGGCTTGCCATCGTCGCGCTGGCCATCGCGCTCGACCGGCTGAGCCAGGCCATTGCCCACAAGCAGGCGAAGGGCAATGTCCACCGATCCGCGAGCCCGGGGTTCTGGCGCCGCTATCCCAATCTGACGCTCGCAGTCGCCATCCTTGCCGTCACCACTCTGCTCGGCCTGTTCGTACCCGCCTTCGCGGCCGTGCCCAAGGCGATCACCTTCACCACCGCGCCACTGTGGAAAGCGGCGGTGAACTGGGTGACGATCAACTTCTTCGATCTCATCGAAGCCTTCCGCGTGGCGCTGATCCTCAATGTGCTCAATCCGCTGCGCGCCTTCTGCGAGGGCTTCCCCTGGCTGGGCGCGGTGTTCCTGCTCGGCCTTGCCGGCTACCAGCTTTCCGGCCCGCGGCTGGCCGTCCTGGTGGCAATGCTGACCGCTTTCTGCGCGGTCACCGGCCTGTGGGAAAAGACCATGGCGACGGTCTATCTCTGCGGCATCTCCGCCTTCATCGCCTGCCTGATCGGCATTCCCATCGGCCTGATGGCAGCCCGTAGCGACCGTTTCGAAAAGATCGTCACACCCGTCATCGACACCCTGCAGGTGCTGCCGTCCTTCTGTTTCATCATCCCGGTCGTGATGCTGTTCAGGGTTGGCGACGTGACGGCGATGATTGCAACGATAGCCTTCGCCGTAGTGCCGGCGATCCGCTACACCAATCACGGCATAAGGCAGGTGCCGCCGGCACTGATCGAGGCAGCGAAAGTGTCGGGCTGCACCCCGCGCCAGACCTTTTTCCGCGTGCAATTGCCGCTGGCGCTGCCGGAGATCATGCTCGGCGTCAACCAGACCATCCTGATGGCGTTGGCAATGATCATCATCTGCGCCATGGTCGGCACGCGCGATCTCGGCCAGGAAGTGTTCATCGCGCTGTCGAAAGCCGATTCCGGCCGCGGCATCGTCGCCGGCCTCGCCATCGCCTTCATCGGCATCGTCGCCGACCGGCTGTTCAATGCCTGGACGGCAAAGGCGCGGGCAAGGCTTGGATAGCGGCGGCGGCCTACTCGGCCGCCACTCCTTTCACCTCGAGATAGCTCTCCATGGAATCGTCCAATGCCTGCAGCCAGGGCGTATGGTGCAGCGGCGCCATGGTGCCGGTCATCAGCGAGCGATAGGAATGGTCGCGGAAGCTCATAATGTCTTCGGCCTTGTGATGCTCCCACTCCATGAAGGTCTGGTTGACCGCCTCGACGTCGAAGCCGGGATAGTCGGTCTGGTCCATGAGTTCCTTGGTGTAGTCGCCCTGGAACCAGATCATCTGCTCGGCGTCCTCCAGCGTCTCCTCGCGGGCGCGCCATTTGGCGCCATGCGCCGCCATCGCCTCGGCCGACGGCAGCTTGATGCGGCCCATGATGACGTCGCGCGCGAACCAGGCCTGCGCGTCGAACATGTTGAAGGTGTAGAACTGGTCCTGCATGCCGATATAGGACAGCTTCGGGTTCTTCTCCCAGACAACGCCCTCGTAGAGGTCCAACGGCCACATGCGGTTGGCGGTCTTGAGCTTGAGATCGTCAGTCAGGAACGGGAAGGAATGGAGATAGCCGGTGCACAGGATGATGGCGTCGACATCCTTGGTCGTGCCGTCCTTGAAATGCGCCGTCTTGCCGACGACCTTTTGCAGCAGCGGCACTTCCTTCCAATTCTCGGGCCATTTGAAGCCCATCGGTTTGGAACGATAGCTGGAGGTGATCGACTTGGCGCCATATTTGTAGCACTGCGAACCGATGTCCTCGGCCGAATAGGAGCGGCCGATGATCAGGATGTCCTTGCCCCTGAACTCCATGGCGTCGCGGAAATCGTGGCTGTGCAGGATGCGGCCGTTGAAGGTCGAGAAGCCCTCGAAATAGGGCACGTTGGGCACCGAAAAATGCCCCGAGGCGACGACGACATTGTCGAACTCTTCCGAATAGGTCACGTCGTTGGTGCGGTCATGCGCGGTGACGGTGAATTTCTTCGTCTCGTCCGAGAAGGTGACCATGCGCACCGGGCTGTTGAAGCGCACCCATTTGCGCAGGCCCGACTTCTCGACGCGGCCCTTGATGTAGTCCCACAACACCGCACGTGGCGGGTAGGAGCCGATCGGCCGGCCGAAATGCTCCTCGAATGTGTAGTCGGCGAATTCCAGGCATTCCTTCGGCCCGTTCGACCAGAGATAGCGGTACATCGAGCCGTGCACGGGATCGCCATGTTCGTCGAGGCCGGTACGCCAGGTGTAGTTCCACAGGCCACCCCAGTCGGACTGCTTTTCGAAGCAGACGATCTCGGGAATCTCGGCGCCCTTGTCGGCCGCCGACTTGAAAGCCCTGAGTTGGGCCAGACCGGACGGTCCGGCTCCGATGACGGCAACGCGAGTGTTCATTCCGGGCCTCCTTTTTTGATTTCCCCAGCGAAACAAATTTCACTGGCAGTGACAGTAATTGGCCTCTTGGTGCTGTCAACAGACATCTGCTGGAACGGCGTTTGCGCGCAGTGGATTCCTGGCGGAAAACCCGCGGGCGTCGCGATGGTCGCACTGCCGCGCGCAACATAAGATGGCTTGCCGTTGCGGTTGCGGTCCTGTATCGGCACCTGACATGTTCACCTTGAGTGAAATAAATCCTGACGATTGGGGGCGACATGGCAAAGGCTAATTCGGATTCCAAGGCTCCCGCGAGCGCAAAGGCAAAGCCGTCGCCGAAAGTGTCGACGGACGGCAGGACCATACGCGCGCCGCTGACACAAAACCCGCACGCTATTCGCGATACCCGCGAAAAAGTGCTGGAGGTCGCGATCGGCCGCGAGGTGCGGGCCTTCCGCAAGAAGCTCGGCATCACCGTGGCGGATCTCGCGGTCGCCACCGATATTTCGCTGGGCATGTTGTCGAAGATCGAGAACGGCATCACCTCTCCGTCGCTGACCACCTTGCAGGCACTGTCGCGGGCGCTCGGCGTTCCCGTCACCGCCTTCTTCCGCCGCTTCGAGGAAGAACGCAGCGCCGTCTTCGTCAAGGCCGGCCAAGGCCTCGACGTCGAGCGCCGCGGCACGCGCGCCGGCCACCAGTACAATCTGCTTGGCCATATCGGTTCGAACACCAGCGGCGTCGTCGTCGAGCCCTATCTGATCACGCTGACCGAGGATTCGGACGTGTTCCCGACCTTCCAGCACGAAGGCATGGAGTTCCTTTACATGCTCGAGGGCGAGGTCGTTTACCGGCACGGCAGCAACCTCTACCCGATGAAACCCGGCGACAGCCTGTTCTTCGACGCCGACGCACCGCATGGACCGGAGCAACTGACGAAACTGCCGATGCGTTATTTGTCGATTATCTGTTACCCGCAGGGCAGTGCGGGGTAGGCGGGCCGCCGCAGCCCCTCACCCGGATTGCCCCTAGGGCAGAGGAGCCCGACGCCAGCGTTGGCGATCTCTTCTCCCCTCGGGGAGGTGGCCGCGAAGCGGCCGGATGAGGGGGCTTTTAATCCGGTCCGAACCCCGGGCTCGTCGGGCTGCCATCGTCCAGCTTCGACAGCCATTCGACCAGTGTCGGGCGAAAGCGCGTGAGGCCTTTGTAGCTGGCGAGTTCCTCGGGTAGGTCGCGGATGACGCGGTGCAGGCGCCGTGCCCATTTCGGCTGCGTCACCAGCTCGTCCATCTTGATCAGGTAGCAGCGGATCGGAAAGACGATGCCATTGGAGCGCGGCAGCCGCCAGAAGCTCTGCAGTTCGACCCGCAGATGCACCTTGTCGCCGACATTCTCCGACGTCACCGTCGTGCGGTCCGGACCCCATTTGTGATAATTCTCCGGGCTGGTGTCCAGCCGCGGATTGATGGTCATCGTCCAGTTCAGGCGCCGTGCCGGCTTGCCCTGCTGGATGTTGGTGAGGAACTTCAGCGCGCGCGTGAAAATACCCTTCTCATGCGCCAGCGGCACAGGCGCGTGCCATTCGAAGAAATTCATGCCGATGTCGAAATCGAGCGACCAGTCGGCCTGGGTGGTGACCATGCCGGCGTCCATCCATAGATTGCCGTCGCGCTGGTCGAGGATGCAGAAATCGCCCTGGCTCTGGCGGGTGATGTATTCCATCGGCCCATAAGGCAAAGTCGAGGTGTCGCCGAAGGTGAAAGTATCATCGATGCCGAGCGGCCGGTTGATCCAGCGCCAGCGGTCGCCGTCGCGCGTCAGCGTGAAATGCTCGGGATAGCCCAGCGCCTGCTGCTCCATCAAAAGCTCCAGCAGGTCCCAGCCGGCGAGCGTCATGTGCGGCAGCGACTGGCAGCGCAGGGGATCCTCGGCCAGCACCAAGGCGCGGTCCTGCATCTCGGCGACATAGTGTTCGTCGACGTCGATCAGGTTTTCGAGCACCGAGCCTTTGGGGCCGACGACATGCGGCTCGATGTTGACCGCGTACATGTAGCTGTCTTCATGGAAGGGGAACGGAAACCGCCTGATGTGCTCGGGGCTGTTCTTGAAAGTGAAGTCGTCGCGGAACGTTTCCTTGCGGAAGGTGATGCCCATTCTCGCCTCCTACCTTTCCAAGACCAGCGACCTGCCCTCGAAGCGCGACACGCACGGCATGATCTTCCTGCCCGAACGGTGCTCTTCCTCGCTCAGCCAATGGTCGTTGTGGATGAATTTGCCGTCACACGAGATGACGTTGGTCTCGCACTGGCCGCAGACGCCGCCACGACAAAGATAGGGCGGATCGACGCCGGCGGCTTCGATGGCTTCCAGCAGGCTCTGCTGCTCGCCGACGCGGATGGTCTTGCCGCTGACGGCAAGCGTCACGTCGAATGGCAGGCCGGGCTGCGGCGCCGCGAAATGCTCGTAGTGGACGGTCTCCGGCGGCCATCCGAGGCTAGCTGCGCGGTCGCGCACCCAGTTGATCATGCCGGCCGGGCCGCAGACATAGAGGTGCGTCCCGAGCGGCTGCGAGGATAGCAACCGGTCGAGTTCGATCCGCTCCTCAAGGTCATCATGGTAGAGCCGAACGCGACGGCCGTAGCGTTCCCGCAGCACGTCGGCATAAGTGCCAAGCGAAGCGGTGCGGCAGGTGTAGTGCAGTTCGAAATTACCGCCCTCCCCCGCCAGTTGCGCGGTCTGGGCCATGAACGGCGTGATGCCGATGCCGCCGGCCAGCATCAGGTGTTTCTTGGCGCGAAGATCGAGCGAAAAAAGATTGACCGGATAGCTGATCACCATCTCCAGGCCCGGCTTGACCGACCTGTGCATGAACAGCGAGCCGCCGCGACCGACGTCGTCGCGGCGCACCGAGATGGTGTATTCGCGCGTGTCTAGCGGCGAGCCCATCAGCGAATAGGGATTGAGCCTTGTGCGCTGGCCATCGCGCATCTCGACCACGACATGGGCGCCGCCGGAAAAGGTCGGCAACAGCTCGCCATCACGCCGGCGAAAATGAAAGCGCGTGACCAGCTCATTGACCGGGACGACATCGCTGACGACGACGTCGAGCTTGGTGGTGCCGGTGCTCATCGAAATATCTCCTCCATCGGAGGAATTTCACTGCGATCTTCGGCATTGATGCAGACGCCCTGGAACGCGGCAAGGCGCCGGGAATAGTGATCGCGCACGAGAAGCAGCAGGCCACAATGCGAGCAGGTCGCCGGCTGCGTCGTCACATTCTCGGTGATGCCCTTGCAGTGCACGCACTGCATGCGCCGTGCCAGCGAGCCGCGATGCTCGGTCTGCATGGAGGTGTGGTCGATGCCGGCTTCGAGCGCCACCTGCATGGCCTGCCCGATCAGCCCTTCGGTGCCGGCGAGATAGAGGCGCAGACCCATATGCGCGTTATCAAGCGTCTGCTTCAGACGCGGCAGCAGACTGGCGAAGGACGGGGCGGTGTGAAATTGCGCCGGCTTCAACCCTTCGAGGGCAGCAATATATTTGCCGTCAGGACCGGGAATGAAGACGATCTCGGCACAATCGAAAAAGCCAGGTGGCGCGGTTCGGGCCATATCGGTAATCGCCAGCGCGCCTTCGGCGTCGGCGATGAACAGATGATGCCTGCCAGGCTGCGGAGACAGGGTTCCGTAAATGGGCCGGCTGATGATGGTCTTGGCTGCCATTCTCTCTTTGTGCCTCGAAAACCTTCGCTGTCGATTATGCCTCAGCCTTTCGCCGTGCGCTTGGTCTTCTTGGGATCGTCGAACGGCAAGGGCTGCGCCGTGGCCTTGATCAATCCGCTCTTGTTGCGGATTTCGAGCGTGGTGTCCTTGACCGCGCAGTCGACGTCGAGCCGGGCAATGCCCATCGATTTCTCGACCAGCGGCGAATACATGGCGCAGGTGACAACGCCGACCTTTTTGCCGTCGCGATAGACCGGAGCGCCCTCGTCCGCCGGCTCCTTGCCGTCGAGCAGGACGCCATAGATCTTGAAGCGCTCCTTGCCCTTCAGGCGATAGTGCTCCTCGGCACCGCGAAAGCCGGTCTTGCCGGGGCTGACGGTGAAGTCGAGGCCGAGCTCCCAAAGCGTATCGCCGGGGCCTTCATTCTCGAACGGATACTTTTGGGAATTGTCGTAGGGGTAGAACAGCAGGTAGCTTTCGACGCGCAGCATGTCGAGCGTGGTGAAGCGGCAGGGAATGATGCCGGCGTTCTTGCCCTCGTCGAGAATCCTGTCCCAGATCGTGCCGGCGTCCTGGCCACGGCAGAAGATCTCGTAGCCGCGTTCGCCGGTATAGCCGGTGCGCGAGATCATGACGGGAAAGCCGAACAGCTGCGTCTGCATGTGATGGAAGTAGTTGAGGTCGCGGATGCCGGGCACGTGCTTGGCCAGATAGTCGACCGCTGTTGGCCCCTGCAGCGACAAATCGTGCAGATTGTCGTCGAAGCGCAGCGACACGTCCCGTCCCATCGCCGCCCGCTGCAGTTCCTCATGGCCGGTGCCCGAGCCGTGCACCACCATCCAGGAATTCGGTCCCGTGCGGTAGAGGATGCAGTCGTCGGTGAATTTTCCCGCCTCGTTCAGCATGCAGGCATAGGCCGACTTGCCGGGATAGATCTTTTCGACGTCACGCGTGGTGGCGAGGTCGATCAGATGCGAGGCGTGCGGCCCTGTGATGTGCACCTTCTTCAGGCCGGAAACATCCATAAGGCCGGCCTTGGTGCGGATGGCGATATATTCCTCGTCGGCATCCTTGTCGTAGGTCCAGGCGGTACCCATGCCGCTCCAGTCTTCGAGTTTCGAACCCAGCGCACGATGGCGATCCGCCAGGGTCGAAAATCTCCAGGATGCCGTCATCCGCTCGTCCTCCATTCGAAAATGCTGCTGTTCCCTGCTCCCGTGCGCCAGGCCGGGAGCTTGGTCGAATATTGATCGCAAACGCGAGAGGCCCGCAATCCCCTAAAAGCAAATAATTTCATTGTCAGGCAAAATCGGCAGGTCGAAGCAAGCGGTTAACTCAGCGTAAATTCGTCTTGACAATTGCGAAATTCGGTCTGAATTTATGAAAAAAATTTCACTCTCTTGAAAGAGAGCGGCGGGCGGTGGATTCGGAACCGGGCGTCGGCAAAGAAGGGGAAAACCGATGGCAGACCTGCAGCAGCGCATCGAGGCGCTGTACCGCTCCGACTTGCGCGGATCCGCGCTCCTGATCATCTGCCTATGGGCGACGATCCTCTTCGTCCTCTTCATGACATGGCCATACATTCCGCAGGGCGGCATCAAGGCCGTCGTCGCCATTGCCGCCGCCGCCGTGCTCATCTTCAACACGGCAGCCATCCTGGCGATGGTCAAACACTACAAGGAAGACAAGGAATTCATCTACGGGCTCGACATCAAGAACGCCGACGCATCCCGCAACCGCAAGTCCTGAGGGGAGAAACAATGTCCCGCTATACGCCGCCGGAGCAGAGCAAGGCTGGGCAAGTCTTCGACATCGCCGTTGTCGTGGTCGCCATCTTCGTGGCGCTGTGGCTGCCGCTGAAGCTTGGTCTTGCCGGTGCCGCAAAATCAATCGACGCGCTCGATGCCAAGACCTGGGAAGCGCTCGGGCAGAATCCGACCATGGCGTCGATCTGGGAAAAGCTCGGCTATACGCCCGAGACCGCGCACGACATCATCCAGAACCGGTTCCACTACATCATCGACTGGCCGACGCTGATCATCATGGCGGCCGTCCTGATCGGTTATTTCGTGTTCCTGTTCCGGGCATCCGACCGCGAATATCGCGATGTGATCAACGAGAAGTTCGACGACAAGTAAAGTTTGGCGACGAAGAATTTGGGGACACGATCATGTGGGTGGCACTCTCTTACGCATGCTGGGGCATCTCGATCGTGCTCGCGCTGTGGATGCTCTACGACTGGTTCAAGGTCGATACGAACTACTCCGAGGACGTTTTGACCTCGTCGCGTGAAGGCGAGCTTGAAGCCGCTTCCGAAAAACACCGGATCTGAGTGGGGATTGATCGATGACGGTCGCGCTTGAAAACACCACCACCACCACAATTCACGGCGACCGGGTATCGCTGCTTCGGGTGCTTGGCCCGGCCCATGTCTGGGCGCTCGGCGTCGGCATCGTTCTGGTCGGCGAGTTCACCGGCTGGAATTTCTCGGCCGACAAGGGCGGCGCGCTGGCTGCCCTGATCGTGTGCTGGGTCGTCGGGCTGCTCTACACCTCGGTGGCCATGATCGATTCCGAGGTGACGTCGACAGTGGCCGCCGCCGGCGGCCAGTATGCGCAGGCCAAGCACATTGTCGGGCCGTTGATGGCGTTCAACGTCGCGCTGTTCCTGGTCTTTGCCTATACGATGCTGGAAGTGTCCGATGCCATCCTGCTCGGCGACACCATCGTCGCCAAGGCGGGTGTGGAAGGGCTGACCCACAATTCCTTCATCGCCGCCACCATCGTGGTGCTGGCCTGGCTCAACTATCGCGGCGTACTGATGACGCTCAACGTCAACTTCGTCATCACGGCCATCGCCTATGTCTCGATCGTCGTCCTGTTCTTCTCGGTCAGCCCCTGGACGCAAGGCGCGGTGCTGAAGCTCAACGAACTGGTCACTCCAGGCAACGCGCTGCCCTATGGCTGGATCGGTGTCATCGCCGCCTTCCAGTTCGGCATCTGGTATTATCTCGGCATCGAAGGGACCACCCAGGCCGCCGAGGAAGTGCGCTCGCCGGCACGCTCCCTGCCCTACGGCACCATGGCCGGCATGATCACGCTGCTCATCGCCGCCGCCATGACCTGGTATGTCTGCGCCTCGCTGATGCCTTGGGAATATCTCGGCATCACCTATTATCCGCTGTGGGACGCCGGCAAACTGACCGGCAGCCCCCTGCTCGAGAACCTCCTGTTCATAGCGACGCTGCTCGCCGCGCTTGCCTCCGCCAATGGTTGCATCAACGACGCGGCGCGCGCCTGGTTCTCGCTCGGACGCGACCGCTATCTGCCGAGCTGGTTTTCGGCGGTGCATCCGAAATACCGCACGCCCTATCGCTCGATCCTGTTCCTGCTGCCGATCGCGTTGGCCTTCGCCTTCATCGCCGACCTCAACCAGGCGATCACCTTCTCGATCCTGTCGGGCGTGCTGCAATACACCTTCATGAGCATCAACATCATGATGTTCAGGAAGAAGTGGCCGCTGGGCTCGATCCGCCGCGGCTACACGCACCCGTTCCATCCGCTGCCGGCAATCGTCCTGTTCTGCCTGTGCGTGGTGACCTTCTTCGCCATCTTCCTCGGCTTCGGCTCGCAGTTGATCGCCATGGTCGCCTTCTATTTCCTGATTTCGCTGTGGTTCCATTTCTATCGCTACAAATTCGTGCGGCGTGGGGACCAGTTCACCATGCCGTGGCCGAAACCGCAGGGCTATTGATGGGAGTAGGCCCGTCCAGGATTTGGATGGGCCTTGCACGATAAAATGTCAGACGTGACATCAGCACTGCTTGCCGGGGCAATTGTCCTGGCTCTCGTCCTTCACTTTGCGTGGCAGGCGCGCCGCAGCCGCGACAGGGCCTCGGCAGCGCTGGCCGCCGATGAGGCGGGCATTCGCGCCGTCGTCGCGGATGCAGACAATGTCTCGGACGGCACCGCCGGCGTCATCACCTGGGAAGGATCATGGAACGGCCAACGCGTGCAGGTGCGCACCATCGTCGACACGCTGGCGACGCGGAAACTGCCGGCGCGCTGGCTCAGCGTTTCGATCACCGAGAAGGTCTCGGTACCTGCCATTTTCGACATGATGATGCGGCCGGGCTCGCCGACGACGTTCTCCAATTTCGACCATCTCCAGCATACGCTGCCGAAGGCGCCCGGTTTTCCGGCCGAGGCGGTCCTGCGGACAGACCGCAGGGGCACACGGTTCCCGCAGAGCATCATCGCCGGCCATATGGAACCGTTTTCAGAAGGCCGCGCCAAGGAGCTGCTGATCACGCCGAACGGAGTGCGCATCGTGTGGCTGCTGGCCGAGGCCGAGCGGGCACGCTACGGTGTCTTCCGGCAAGCCGCGTTCGGTGACACACGGATCGATTCTGCGCTGATCGAGCGGTTGCTCGTATCACTCTCGGATCTGCGCGACGCCATCAACCGAAGCGAACGGCAGGCCGCATGAGCACTTCAGACACTTCGCCGGCGCCAGTGAGCCCTTATCTCGTCCTGGGCGCCGCAATCGTGCTGCCGGCAAGCGGTCATGTCATTCTGGGCATCCCGGTGCGCGGACTGCAGTTTCTTTTCTTCATGGTCATCCTGGCCTGGGTGACCGCCAGGATTTCACCGCCGGACGCCAGCTTCGTCGGCCGTCACGCCGGCGGCTTCCTGATCTATGCGCTGTCGATCCTCGACGCCTACAAGATCGCCCGCATTCGTACCGCCAAATGGGCTCATAATGCCCGGCCGGAAGGAAACGGTACGCAGAGCGGCATTGGGCCGCATACGTAACCAGAGGAAAATTTCTTTCATGCCATTGAATTAGAGGATTTCATTCGGTACATCATCTTAGTCACAAACGTCGGGAGGCTGACATGTGCGGAATCGTTGGACTTTTCCTGAAGGACAAGGCGCTGGAGCCGAAGCTCGGCGCGATGCTGTCGGAGATGCTGGTATCGCTCAGCGATCGCGGCCCTGACAGTGCCGGCATCGCCATCTATGGCGCGACATCCGGCAACGAGGCCAAGATCACCATCCAGTCGCCGAAGCCGGAACGCGATTTCCGCGGCCTGGACGCCGAACTCGCGAAGGCCGTCGGAGCGCCGGTGAGCATTGCGGTGAAATCGACCCACGCGGTGGTCAGGACCACGCCGGACAAGGTCGACGCGGCGCGTGAAGCCCTCCAGTCGCTCAGGCCCGACATCCGGATCATGGGCGCCGGCGAAGCGGTGGAAATCTACAAGGAAGTCGGCCTGCCCGAAGCCGTCGTCGATCGCTTCGACGTGCGCAAGATGACCGGCACGCATGGCATCGGTCATACCCGCATGGCGACGGAATCGGCAGTGACGACGATGGGTGCGCATCCTTTCTCGACCGGTGCCGACCAGTGCCTTGTGCACAATGGTTCATTGTCGAACCACAACAATGTTCGCCGCGAATTGATCCGCGAAGGCATGAAATTCGAGACCGAGAACGATACCGAAGTGGCGGCCGCCTACCTTTCCTCGCAAATGGCGCATGGCAAGAACCTCGGCGAGGCACTTGAAGGCACCCTGTCCGACCTCGATGGCTTCTTCACCTTCGTCGTCGGCACCAAGAATGGTTTTGGCGTGGTGCGCGATCCGATCGCCTGCAAGCCCGCCGTGATGGCCGAGACCGACCAGTATGTCGCCTTCGGCTCGGAATATCGCGCCCTGACCAAACTGCCGGGCATAGACAATGCGAGGGTCTGGGAACCGGAGCCCGCAACCGTTTATTTCTGGGAGCATTGAGTTCATGCCGGCAACCTCCAAGGCAACGCGCGACAGCCATGCGCGCGTCTTCGACCTCGACGTCCTGTCGCTGCGCGAACTCAATCAAGCGCTCCACAATCTGGCTCCGGGTTCGAACGAGACGGCGTGGGAAGTGCTCAACCCGAAAGGGAGCCATTCGGTCGCCGTCGGTGTCGACCATCCTGTCAGCATCGATGTGCGCGGCAGCGTCGGCTATTACTGCGGCGGAATGAACTCCGGCAGCGCCATCACCGTGCACGGCTCGGCCGGCCCCGGCGTTGGCGAGAACATGATGTCGGGCTCGATCACCGTCAAAGGCGATGCCAGCCAGTATGCCGGCGCCACCGGCAAGGGCGGGCTGCTGGTCATCGAAGGCAATGCCTCGTCGCGCTGCGGCATCTCGATGAAAGGCATCGACATCGTCGTGCACGGCAATATCGGCCATATGTCGGCCTTCATGGCGCAATCCGGCAACCTCGTTGTTCTGGGCGATGCCGGCGATGCACTGGGCGATTCCATCTACGAGGCGCGGCTCTTCGTGCGCGGCAAGGTCGACAGTCTCGGTGCGGATTGTATCGCCAAGGAGATGCGGCCCGAGCATCTTGAACTGCTGCAGGGTCTGCTCGACCGCGCCGGCGTGACCGGCGTCAAGCCGTCGGAGTTCAAGCGCTACGGCTCGGCGCGCACGCTCTACAATTTCAATATCGACAACGCCGACGCGTATTGAGGCAGCATGACCTATCGCAACCCGCCGACGACGCCGCGCAAATCCGCGACCTTCGACGACTACACGCTCTCCGAAATCCGCCGCGCCGCGGCGACCGGCATCTACGATATCAGAGGTGCCGGCGCCAAGCGCAAGCTGCCGCATTTCGATGACCTTCTGTTCCTCGGCGCCTCGATCTCGCGCTATCCGCTGGAAGGCTACCGCGAGCGCTGCGACACATCCGTGGTGCTCGGTTCGCGCCACGCCAAGAAGCCTATCGAACTGAAGATCCCGATCACCATTGCCGGCATGAGCTTCGGCTCGCTGTCCGGTCCCGCCAAGGAAGCGCTCGGGCGCGGCGCGACGCTGTCGGGCACCTCGACCACGACCGGCGATGGCGGCATGACAGAGGAAGAGCGCGGCCATTCCAAGCAACTGGTCTATCAGTACCTGCCCTCGCGCTACGGCATGAACCTGCGCGACCTGCGTCGCGCCGATGCGATCGAAGTGGTCGTCGGCCAGGGTGCCAAGCCCGGCGGTGGCGGCATGCTGCTCGGCCAGAAGATTTCGGACCGTGTCGCCGAGATGCGCACGCTGCCCAAAGGCATCGACCAGCGCTCGGCCTCGCGCCACCCCGACTGGACCGGACCGGACGATCTCGAGATCAAGATCCTCGAGCTGCGCGAAATCACCGATTGGGAAAAACCGATCTACGTCAAGGTCGGCGGCGCCCGGCCCTACTACGATACAGCGCTTGCGGTGAAGGCCGGCGCCGATGTCGTCGTGGTCGACGGCATGCAGGGCGGAACGGCTGCAACGCAGGAAGTGTTTATCGAGAATGTCGGCCAGCCGACGCTCGCCTGCATCAGGCCGGCGGTGCAGGCGCTGCAGGATCTCGGCATGCACCGCAAGGTTCAGCTCATCGTCTCAGGCGGCATCCGCAACGGCGCCGATGTGGCCAAGGCGCTGGCGCTCGGCGTCGACGCCGTGTCGATCGGCACCGCGGCACTCGTGGCGCTCGGTGACAACGATCCCCGCTGGGAGGCGGAGTACAACGAACTCGGCACCACATCAGGCGCCTATGACGACTGGCATGAGGGCAAGGATCCTGCCGGCATCACCACGCAGGACCCCGAACTGATGAAGCGGGTCGACCCCGTGGCCGCCGGGCGCCGGTTGGCGAACTATTTGAAGGTGATGACGCTGGAGGCGCAAACCATCGCCCGCGCCTGCGGCAAGAACAGCCTCCACAATCTCGAACCCGAGGACCTCGTCGCATTGACTATCGAGGCTGCCGCCATGGCCGGCGTGCCACTGGCCGGCACCAACTGGATACCGGGGAAGAACGGCTTCTGATCAACAAAGGGCCGAAGGCCATATGCTCTAGGGCCAACAATCGATAAGAAATGGGGAACTTCAGTGACAGTTGATCTTGCAGAGTTCGCAAGGGCGAAAAACGTCAAATATTTCATGATTTCCTACACTGACCTGTTCAGTGGCCAGCGTGCCAAGCTGGTACCGGCGCAAGCCATCGCCGACATGCAGAAGGACGGTGCCGGCTTTGCCGGGTTCGCCACCTGGCTCGACCTCACGCCGGCGCATCCCGACATGCTGGCGGTGCCGGATCCGGACTCGGTCATCCAGTTGCCATGGAAACCGGAAGTCGCCTGGGTCGCCGCCAACTGCATCATGGACGACAAGGACGTCGACCAGGCGCCGCGCAATACACTGAAGCGGCTGATCGCCGAGGCAGCCGCCGACGGTATGCACGTCAAGACCGGCGTCGAGGCCGAGTTCTTCCTGATCTCGCCGGACGGCAAGACGATCTCCGATGAGTACGACACGGCATCGAAGCCTTGCTACGACCAGCAAGCGGTGATGCGCCGTTACGATGTCATCGCCGAGATCTGCGACCACATGCTGGCGCTCGGCTGGGGCGCTTACCAGAACGACCACGAGGACGCTAACGGCCAATTCGAGATGAACTGGGCGTTCGACGATGCGCTGCCGACCGCCGACAAGCATTCCTTCTTCAAGTTCATGGTCAAGTCGATCGCGGAAAAACATGGGCTGCGCGCCACCTTCATGCCCAAACCGTTCCAGGGCCTGACCGGCAATGGCTGCCATGCCCACATCTCTGTCTGGGACAGATCGGGCAGGACCAATGTCTTCGCCGACAATTCGATGGAGCTCGGTCTTTCCGCCAAGGGCAAGAACTTCCTTGGCGGCATCATGAAGCACGCTTCGGCGCTCGCCGCGATCACCAACCCGACGGTCAATTCCTATAAGCGCATCAACGCGCCGCGCACCATTTCGGGCGCGACCTGGGCGCCGAACACGGTGACCTGGACCGGCAACAACCGCACCCACATGGTGCGCGTGCCCGGCCCCGGCCGCTTCGAATTGCGCCTGCCCGATGGCGCTGCCAACCCTTATCTCCTGCAGGCGGTCATCATCGCCGCCGGCCTCGACGGCATCCGCTCGAAGGCCGATCCGGGCAAGCGCTACGATATCGACATGTACCAGCATGGCCACACGGTGAGGGGCGCGCCTAAGCTGCCGCTCAACCTGCTCGATGCGTTGCGCGAGTTCGACAAGGACAAATCGCTCAAGGCGGCGCTGGGTGAGGAATTCTCGTCGGCATATCTAAAGCTGAAGCACCAGGAATGGAATTCCTATGCTTCGCATTTCACGCAATGGGAGCGCGACCACACGCTGGACATCTAGAGCATCGGACCGAAAAGTGTGACACGGTTTTCGGCAAAGGCGATGCGTCAAGAAAGTTCCTGCGTGGGGCGAGCGACCTCGGAATGAACGTATGAAATACTCGATCTTCTCGCTCGCCCGCGCCACTCTTTCCGGCCACAAAAACTGGCAACGCACCTGGCGCGACGCCGCGCCGAAGGACCGCTACGACGTGGTGATCATCGGCGGCGGCGGCCATGGGCTGGCCACCGCCTGGTTCCTGGCCAGCGAATTCGGCATCAAAAATGTCGCGGTGCTGGAAAAAGGCTGGATCGGCTCCGGCAATGCCGGCCGCAACACCACCATCATCCGCTCCAACTACGGCCTGCCCGGCAATACCGGCTTCTACGAATTGTCGATGAAGCTTTGGGAACGGATGGAGCAGGACCTCAACTACAACGCGATGGTCAGCCAGCGCGGCGTCATCAACCTCTACCATTCCGATGCGCAGCGCGACGCCTATGCACGGCGCGGCAACACCATGCGCATCAACGGCATCGATGCCGAACTGCTCGACCTGGCGGCGGTCAAGAAGATGATCCCGTTCCTGAACTTCGACAATGCGCGCTTTCCCGTGCAGGGCGGGCTGCTGCAGCGGCGCGGCGGCACGGCGCGGCACGATGCGGTGGCCTGGGGCTACGCCCACGCTGCCAGCGAACTCGGCGTCGACATCATCCAGAATTGCGAAGTCACGGGCTTTGTCAGGGACGCCAACGGCAAGGTGACTGGTGTCGAGACCTCGCGCGGCAGGATCGGCGCCGGCAAGGTCGGCATGGCGGTGGCCGGGTCCTCATCGCGCGTCGCGGCGATGGCTGGCCTGCGGCTGCCGATCGAAAGCCATGTGCTGCAGGCCTTCGTCTCGGAGGCGATCAAGCCGCTCATTCCCGGCGTCATGACGTTTGGCGCCGGCCATTTCTATGTCAGCCAGTCCGACAAGGGCGGGCTGGTCTTCGGCGGCGACATCGACGGCTACAATTCCTATGCCCAGCGCGGCAATATGCCTGTCATGGAAGATGTCTGCGAGGGCGGCATGGCGCTGATGCCGATGATAGGCCGCGTCCGCCTGCTGCGCCAATGGGGCGGCATCATGGATATGTCGATGGACGGCTCGCCGATCATCGACAAGACACCGGTCGACGGGCTCTACCTCAATGCCGGCTGGTGTTATGGCGGCTTCAAGGCGACACCCGGCTCAGGCTTCGTCTTCGCCCATCTGCTTGCTCGCGATGAATCGCACGCCGAGGCCGCCCGCTTCCGGCTCGACCGGTTCCGGTCTGGTGCTGTCATCGACGAAAAGGGCCAGGGCGCCCAACCGAACCTGCACTGAGGACAGTCGAAAAACATGCGTATTGTCTGTCCCTTCTGTGGTGAACGCGAGCTCGGCGAGTTCACCTATCTCGGCGACGCCAAGCCGGTGCGGCCGGCGCCTGGAGCGTCGGAAGATGAGGTCTACGATTACGTCTATCTGCGCGACAACATCGCCGGCGTGATGGATGAGAACTGGTATCATGGCGGCGGCTGCCGGGCCTGGCTGAAGGTCACCCGCAACACGCTGACGCACGAGATTTCGGCTGTGGAACCGGCGGCGGGTGCCGGGGCGAGGCAGGTTGCGAAATGAATATTTCCTGCCAACTCGGCGCCGCCCCTCACCTGCCTGCCGGCATCCTCTCCCCGTATAGTGACGGGGAGAGGGGTGCTGCCGTCCCCGGTTTCGCCGATCGCCAGCGCTGCAAGAAGGAAGCCAACTTAGCGGCCAGCCCCCTTCTCCCCGTCACTATACGGGGAGAAGTGCCCGGCAGGGCGATGAGGGGCAGTGCTGCCCTCCGCCATGACATCGAATCGACGAGAGGCTGGACATCGTGACCTCTCAACCCCATCGTCTCACATCCGGCGGTCTCGTCGACCGTTCGGCGCCGCTGAATTTCAGGTTCGACGGCAAGAGCTTCTCCGGTTTCAAAGGCGACACGCTTGCCTCGGCACTGGTTGCCAACGGCGTCAAGCTGGTTGGCCGCTCGTTCAAGTACCATCGCCCGCGCGGCATCCTGACCGCGGGATCGGAAGAACCTAACGCGCTGGTGGAGCTGCGCAGCGGTGCACGGCGCGAGCCGAACACCAAGGCGACGACAGCGGAGCTCTATGAAGGGCTCGACGCCGCCAGCCAGAACCGCTGGCCGTCGCTCGCCTTCGACGTGATGTCGGTCAACCAGCTGTTCGCGCCGATCTTCGTCGCCGGCTTCTACTACAAGACCTTCATGTGGCCGGCGAAGTTCTGGGAAGCGATCTATGAGCCGGCGATCCGCCGCGCCGCGGGTCTCGGCCGTGCAGCCGGCATTGCCGACCCGGATCATTACGACAAGGCCTGGGCGCATTGCGACGTGCTGATCGCCGGGTCCGGCCCGACGGGCCTCGCAGCCGCCCTCGCAGCAGGCCGCAGCGGCGCCCGCGTCATCCTGTGCGAAGAGGACTTTGTTCCCGGCGGGCGCCTGCTTGCCGATGGCGGCATGATCGACGGCATGCCTGCCGACGAATGGATCGCGCGCACGCTCAGTGAGCTTGCCGCCATGCCTGATGTCCGCATCATGACGCGCACGACGCTGTTCGGCGTCTATGATGGCGGCACCTATGGCGCGATCGAGCGTGTCAGCGACCATCTGCCCTCGCCGCCGGAGCACCAGGTGCGCCAGCGGCTATGGCGGATCGTGGCCAAGCGCTGCGTCGTCGCGGCAGGCGCGCTCGAACGGCCAATCGTCTTTGCCGGCAACGACACGCCGGGCGTGATGATGGCGTCCGCCATGCGCAGCTATATCGCACGTTATGCCGCGGCACCGGCCAGACGCATCGCGCTGTTCACCAACAACGAGGACGGCTGGCGCACCGTCGAGGCAGCGCTCGGGGCGGGACTGCAGGTCGCCGCCGTGATCGACGCGCGCGCGGAAATCTCTTCCGAGCACCGCTCGCTTGCCAGCAAGGGCGGCTTTGCGGTTCTGCATGGCTCCGTCAGCGGCATCGATGGCGGCAAGAATGGCGTGCGCAAGATTTCCGTCTCACTCACCGGCGGCGCGCGTGCCGAAGTGGAAGCCGACGGGCTTGCCGTTTCCGGCGGCTGGAACCCGGCGGTCGGGCTCACCTCCTATCATCGCGGCCGGCCGAAATGGCGCAACGATATCGCCGCCTTCGTGCCCGACGGCGCGCCTCCGGGAATGGTCGCGGCTGGTGCCGCCAACGGCGCCTTCGGGCTTGGCGCCTGCTTGCGCGAAGGATTTGCGGCGGGCGCGGTGGCGGCACGTGATGCCGGACATGGCAATGGCTCAGGCTCCACGCCGGTGGCCGACGACGAAGCCTTTTCGCTGACGCCGCTTTGGCACGTTGCCGGCAAGGGCAAGGCTTTCGTCGACCAACAGCATGATGTCACCGCATCGGATATCGAGCTGGCACAGCGCGAAGGGTTCGAATCGGTCGAGCACCTGAAGCGCTACACCACGCTCGGCATGGCGACCGACCAGGGCAAGACCTCGAACGTCGCCGGCCTCGCCATCATGGCGGCGGTCACGGGCAAATCCATTCCCGAGACCGGCACGACAATCTACCGGCCTCCCTATGTGCCGGTCGCCATCGGCGCCTTCGCCGGCCATCATCGCGACGAGAATTTTCACGCCACGCGGCTGACGCCGTCGCATCACTGGGCCGCCGAACAGGGCGCGATCTTCGTCGACACCGGCCTGTGGAAGCGCGCGCAATGGTATCCGCGCGCCGGCGAGAAGGATTGGCTGGAATCGGTGACCCGCGAGGTCAAGGCGGTGCGCTCAGGCGTCGGCTTCTGCGATGTCTCGACGCTGGGCAAGATCGACGTGCATGGCGCGGACGCCGGCACCTTCCTCGACCGCGTCTACATCAACACCTTCTCCACTCTTGCGGTGGGAAAAGCGCGCTACGGGCTGATGCTGCGCGAGGACGGCATCGTCTATGATGACGGCACCACGTCGCGGCTGGCCGAGGACCACTATTTCCTCACCACCACCACGGCCAAGGCCGGGCTGGTGATGCAGCATCTCGAATTCTGCCGGCAAGTGCTGTTTCCGGAACTCGATGTGCAGTTAACCTCGGTCT
The DNA here is from genome assembly GCF_006441385.1 of Mesorhizobium sp. B2-4-18. Classification (NCBI taxonomy): domain Bacteria; kingdom Pseudomonadati; phylum Pseudomonadota; class Alphaproteobacteria; order Hyphomicrobiales; family Phyllobacteriaceae; genus Mesorhizobium; species Mesorhizobium sp. B2-4-18. The sequence continues at coordinate 156,803 of NZ_VFUW01000005.1, forward strand.
CGGACCAGTGGGCGCAATTTTCGATTGCCGGGCCCAAAACCCGCGACCTGTTGAAAGAGATCGTCGATCCTTCGGAAGACCTTTCCAACGAAGGGTTCCCCTTCATGGGCGCGCGCGAAGTCGCGTTGCGCGGCGGCGTCAGGGCGCGGTTGTTCCGCATTTCCTTCTCGGGCGAAATGGCGTTCGAGATTTCGGTGCCGGCGCGCTACGGCGAGGCGATGGCGCGCAATTTGATGATTGCGGGCAAGCCGTTCGGCGTGACGCCTTACGGCACCGAGGCACTCGGCGTCATGCGCATCGAAAAGGGTCACGTCGCGGGTCCGGAACTCAGCGGCACGACCACCGCGGCCGATCTCGGCCTCGGCAAGATGATGTCGACCAGGAAGGATTTCATCGGCCGCGTCATGGCCGGACGCGAGGCGCTGATCGCAGCGGATCGGCAGGTCGTCGTCGGCATCAAGCCGACCGACAAGGTCCGGCGCCTGCGTTCCGGCGCGCACATCATTCCGAAGGGGCAGACACCCGGGCCCGACAACGACCAGGGCTACGTCACCTCGGTCTGCTTTTCGCCGACATCAGACCAATGGATCGGGCTTGCACTTGTCGAGCGCGGCCGCGAGCGGTTCGGCGAGATCGTGCATGCGCACGATCCGCTACGCGGCGAGGATTACGATTTGGAACTGTGCAACCCTGTCTTCTATGACCCGGATGGAGGGCGCCAGCGTGGCTGAGTTTTCCTGGGAAACCCGCAGCCCTCTCCACCGCGCACTCGTCGCCGGTCCACACGGCGCGCGAGGCGACGCCGGCGTGACCCTGAGCGAGATCCGCAATTTCGACCTTGTCCAGGTGATGGCGCGGCGCGGCAAGACGGCCGAGATGGCGAGCGCCGCGAACGCGCATTTCGGCGTGACGGCGCCGGAAACACCGAAGGCGGCCGCAGCAGCCGAAGCCACGCTCATCTGGTCGGGACCGGATCAGTTCTTCGTGCTGTCGAAAGGCAGACACACGGTGGAGTCGCTGGCCCCGGTTTTCGCGACCTCGGCTTCGCTCTCGGACCAGTCACATGCGCGGGTGTTGATCAGCATTTCCGGCAACAAGGCGCGCGCCCTGCTCGCCAAACTGTCGTCGATCGATCTGTATCCGGCGGCGTTCCCGGTCGGAGCCGCGGCAACCACCTCGATGGATCACACCAGCGTCACGCTGTGGCGTGGCAATGATGCGCCGGACGGACAGGCTGTTTTCATCGTTCTGGTGTTTTCGACCTTCGCCGAAAGCCTGTGGCACACGATGCTGGACTCGGCTGCCGAGTATGGTGTCGAGATCGGGCATTCGGAGGACTTGGCGTAGCACTGCGCTTCTTCCCCGCCTTGCCAAACTCCGCTCCGCTGCTATTCTTGCTGCTAAAATAATTTCACACACAGGCAAACTTGTTTCTCGAACCGCAAGGCTGAGATGAGCCAGTCGCCCTACCCCACCGTGACAGCCGGACCGCCCAGGCCAAGCCTGATCCTGCGGCCCGGCCAGATCGCGCTGCCGGCCGGCATGGAGCGCTATACCGTACAGGGGAATGGCGCGGTGCTGATCGACGTCGAGGCCGGCGATACGATCACGGTTCGCAACGTCGAGGGAGGCCAGGCCTGCGAGCTGCTGGCTTGGGACAGGTCAGGCGCCAGCGATCCCGGCATTCTCAGTGAAAAATCCAACAGCAATGCCGCCGGCATCAAGGCGCTGCTCACCGAGGGCGACGACAGTCTTTCGGCGGTGCGCCGCGGCCTCGAACGCCGCCAGGTTCAGCTTGGGCAGGCCGAGGCGGTGCGCGTGTTTGGCGGCATGACACCAGCCGGTACCGAGCAGGCATTCACAGTCGCGCGCGACGGCGCGATGCTGATCGCCGCACCCGGCGGTCCGATGCTGGTCGATGGGCACGACACAGCGACGCCGCTCAGCGTCGTCGTGCGGCGCAACACGATCCGCCTGAAAACGAAATCCCGGCTTGCCGATCCATTGGCCGATCCGATGCTCGATTTGCGCGTCCATTCGGCGACGGCGGAATCGTATTTCGTCAAGGCGGGCGACTATCTGCAGATCATCGATGTCGACGGGCGCCAGTGCACCGACTTCCAGTGTTTCTCGGCCCGCAAGCTGGACAAGGGGCTCGACCATCCGCTCGACGTCACGACCACGCGCACGCTGATGGGCGCGAGCTATCCGATGCCCGGCCTGCATTCGAAATATTACGACCAGGACATGGAACCGCTGGTTGAGGTGGTGCAGGACACATGCGGCCGGCACGATGCCTTCGCGCTCGCCTGCGCGGCGAAATATTATGACGACATCGGCTATCCCGGCCACACCAACTGCTCGGAGAACTTTAATCGCGCGCTGGACGGCAAGGGCGTCAATCCCCGCGCCGGCTGGATGGCGATCAACTTCTTCTTCAACACGGCGATCGACGCCCATGGGGTCATGGTGTCGGACGAGCCATGGTCGCGGGCCGGCGACTATGTTCTGCTCAGAGCGCTGACCGACATCGTCTGCGTCTCCTCGGCCTGCCCCGACGACACGACGCCGGCCAATGGCTGGGACCTGACCGACATCCACGTGCGGACCTATTCCGGCCAGCACAAATTCTCGCGAGCGATCGCCAGACGCATGACGCCTGATTCGGAACCGAAAATGACCCGCGAGACAGCTTTCCATTCGAGCTTTGCCAAACACACACGCGACTTCGTCGAGTACAGGGGCTATTGGCTGGCCAATTCGTTCGCCAGGGAAGGCGCCATCGCCGAATATTGGGCCTGCCGGCAGGATGCCGTGATCATGGACCTGTCGCCGCTGCGCAAGTTCGAAGTGACCGGCCCGGATGCCGAAGCGCTGCTGCAATATACGCTGACGCGTGACGTCAAGAAGCTCGGCGTCGGCCAGGTCGTCTACTCCGCCATGTGTTACGAACATGGCGGCATGATCGACGACGGCACGCTTCTGCGGCTCGGCAAGGACAATTTCCGCTGGGTTGGCGGCGACGATCTGTCCGGCGAATGGCTGCGCGAGACGGCGACAAAACTCGGCCTCAACGTGCTGGTGCGCTCGTCCACCGACCAGATGCACAACATCGCCGTGCAAGGGCCAAAGAGCCGCGCCATCCTGAAGGAGGTGATCTGGACCTCGCCGCTGCAGCCATCGATCGAGGAACTCGAATGGTTCCGCTTCGCCGTCGCCAGGATCGGCGGCGGCAACGGCATCCCCGTCCTCGTTTCACGCACCGGCTATACCGGCGAACTCGGCTACGAGATTTGGTGCCATCCGCGCGACGCGCAAAAAGTCTTCGACGCGATCTGGGAGGCCGGCCAGCCGCATGGGCTGAAGCCGATGGGCCTGCAGGCGCTCGACATGGTGCGCATCGAGGCCGGACTGATCTTCGCCGGTTACGAATTTTCCGACCAGACCGATCCGTTCGAGGCTGGTATCGGCTTCACCGTGCCGCTGAAGAGCAAGACCGACGATTTCATCGGCCGCGAGGCGCTGATCCGGCGCAAGGATCATCCGCAGACAAAGCTGGTCGGCCTCGACATCGACAGCAATGTCGCCGTCGGCCACGGCGACTGCGTCCATGTCGGGCGCGCCCAGATCGGCGTCGTCACGTCGGGCATGCGCTCGCCGTTGCTGAGCAAGAACATCGCGCTGGCGCGGCTCGACGTCGCTCATGCCGCTGTCGGCACGGAGGTCGAGATCGGCAAGCTCGACGGCCACGCCAAGCGGCTGCCGGCTCGGGTCGTGGCCTTTGCCCACTACGATCCGCAAAAGACCAAACCACGTTCCTGACCTGCCCTTTTGGGACTCGCAAAGCGCCCGCCGGCCGCACCGCCGGACGCTTTGATGTTCGCGCGCGCAAGCGTGATGTGCATGGTTTCACAAATCGCTTGACGTGACGGCGCGCCGGATCAATCTTCACTCCTAAGAAAAAAATACAACTGAGTGGAAACACTGCGGCCGGAACGATCATTTGCCGGGGAGTAAGTTTCGCGTAGCCGAGGCATCACTGGCGGGGAACATCGAAAAAGGGGAACTCATCCACATGAGCACAATAAGTACGGTCCTGGACCAGCCTGCCGAAAGCAAGCTGCTCAGGCATATCGACTGGCGCGGCGCCTTCTGGGTGGCGAGTGGCGTTCCGGCGCTGGTCCTGTTCTCGATCGGCGGCATTGCCGGCACGACGGGAAAGCTGGCGTTCCTGATCTGGACGGTCTCCATGATCATGGGCTTTCTGCAATCCTTCACCTATGCCGAGATCGCTGGCCTGTTCCCGAACAAGTCCGGCGGTGCCTCGATCTACGGCGCCACGGCCTGGCTGCGCTACTCCAAGTTCATCGCGCCGCTGTCGGTGTGGTGCAACTGGTTCGCCTGGTCGCCGGTGCTGTCGCTCGGCTGCTCGATCGCCGCCGCCTATATCCTCAATGCACTGGCGCCGGTGCCGCTGTTCACCGAGGCCTCGCCCGATGTCGTCGCCTACATCGCCGCGCACGCCGGAACGGCGCCTGCCGACGCCATCACCGCGGTGACCGCCGCCGCGACGCCGGCGATCCGCAACTGGACGCTGTGGAGCCACACGCTAGGCCCGGTGTCCTTCACGCTCAATGCCACCTTCTTCATCGGCGCGGTGCTGATGCTGATCATCTTCTCGATCCAACATCGCGGCATTCTGGGCACTGCCAGCGTGCAGAAATATATCGGACTGCTGGTCATTATCCCGATGCTGATCGTCGGCGTGGTGCCGATCTTCACCGGCCAGATCGACTGGTCGAACTTTTCGCCGCTGGTGCCGCTCGCCGCCGCCTATGCACCTGAGCCCGGCTCCTGGAACATCGCCGGCTGGACATTGGCGCTCGGCGGCATGTTCATCGCCGCATGGTCGACCTACGGGTTCGAAACCGCCGTCTGCTACACGTCGGAGTTCAAGAACCCGGGTACCGATACGTTCAAGGCCATCTTCTATTCCGGCCTGCTCTGCATGCTTTTGTTCATCCTGGTGCCCTTCACCTTCCAGGGCGTGCTGGGCTTGAACGGCATGCTGGCAACACCGATCGTCGACGGCTCCGGCGTGGCCGATGCGCTGGCCGGCATGGTCGGCGGAGGCAGGCTTATCCACAGTCTGCTGGTGATGCTGATGATCCTGGCGCTGGTGCTGTGCATCATGACGGCGATGGCCGGCTCGTCGCGCACGCTCTACCAGGGCTCGGTCGACGGCTGGCTGCCCCGTTATCTCAGCCACGTCAACGAGCACGGCGCGCCGACGCGGGCCATGTGGACCGATCTCTGCTTCAATCTGGTCGTGCTGGCGATCGCCTCGGCCGACGCGACGAGCTTCTTCTTCATCCTCGCCGTGTCGAACTGCGGCTACATCATCTTCAATTTCCTCAACCTCAATGCCGGCTGGATCCACCGCATCGACAACGGCCATATCGCACGGCCGTGGAAAGCACCGAGCTGGCTCTTGGGGATCGGGGCGATCTTCGCCTACGTCAACGCGATCTTCATGGGCGCAGGCGCCAAGGTGTGGAACCCGATGGCGCTGTGGGCCGGACTGATCACGGCGGCGCTCATCATCCCGGTGTTCTGCTTCCGCCACTACATCCAGGACAAGGGCAAATTCCCCGACCACATGCTGGCCGATCTCGGCATGGCGGGAGCCGACCTTTCGGTCAAGAAGGCGGGCATGCTGCCCTATCTGACGCTGGTCGCCGGCGTGGCGGTCATGCTCATCGCGAATTGGGTGTTCGTCATCTGATGGTCTGACTGCGGCCTAAATCATTGCATCAAGGAAAACCGGCCGGTCGCAAATCGACCGGCCGGTTTTTTATTCCGCCGCCAACGGCAGTTGCGGCCGTTCGATGCCTTCGATCTCCCCTGGCTCCGGCGCCTGCTGGTCGGTCTTCGCCTTCTTCGGCTCGCGGCCGAAGAAGAGCGCATAGCCCGCCGGCAGCACCAGGATGGTGAGCACGGTGGCGACCAGAATGCCGCCCATCATGGCATAGGCGAGCGGTCCCCAGAACACGCCGCGCGAGATCGGGATCAGTGCCAGCACCGCCGTCATCGCCGTCAGCACGATCGGCCTGAAGCGGCGCACGGCCGAGCCGACGATCGCTTCGGAACGGTCCATGCCCTTGGCAATGTCCTGGTCGATCTGGTCGACCAGGATGATCGAGTTGCGCATGATGATGCCGAGCAGGGCGATGACACCGAGGATGGCGACGAAGCCGAACGGTGCACCGCTGATCAGCAGAGCCGCGGCCGCGCCGATGATGCCGAGCGGGCCGGTGGCCAGCACCAGCATCGCCTTGCCGAAGTTCTGCAGCTGGATCATCAGGAGCACGACGATGATGGCCAGCATGATCGGCGCCTTGGCGGCGATCGAAGCCTGGCTTTCGGCTGAATCCTCCGCACCGCCCTGGATCTCGATCTTGTAACCGGGCGCCAGGCCGTCACGCAGGCCCTGCATGTCCTTGTACATCTTGGTGACGACGTCGTTGGACTGCACGCCGTCTGGCAATGTGGCGCGCACGCTGATCGTCGGCAGGCGGTCGCGCCGCCATTCGATGCCTTGCTCCAGCACAGGCACCACCTTGGCCACCTGCGACAGCGGCACGAAGCCGCCGAAATCGGTCGGGATATAGACCGAGTCGACCGACGACAGCAGGCTGCGGCTGGCATCCGGCTCGCGGGCGACGATCGACACCGTCTCCTCGCCGTCGCGGAAATCGTCAAGCGGCGCGCCGGACATCGTCGCCTGCAGCATCTGGCGGATGCGCTGCGAGGTGACGCCGAGCGCACGGGCACGATCCTGATCGATGACCAGCTTCATCGCCGGAACGGGCTCCAGCCAGTCGTCATGGACGGCGCCGAGCAGGGGATCCTGCCGGAACTTCGCCTTCACCTGGTCGGCGATGCGGCGCACCTCCTGGCGGTCCGGACCCATGACGCGCATCTGCACGGGCCACCCGGTCGGCGGTCCGAGGAACAGGCGGTCGACCTTGGCACGGATCGACGGGAAGTCTTCGGCCAGAACCGTGCGCAGCTTGACGATCAGCCGCTCGCGCGCCGGCTCGTCATCGGCCATGACCAGCATCTGGGCGAAGTTCGGGTTGCGCAGTTGCTGGTCGAGCGGCAGGAAGAAGCGCGGGGCGCCCTCGCCGATATAAGTGGCGATGAAACGCTTGTCCTTGTCGTCCATCATCTTGGCTTCCAGGGCCTTGGCCTGCGCCTCGACCTCCTTGATGCTGGTGCCTTCCGGCAGCCAGAGGTCGACAAGAATTTCGGGCCGTGACGATTGCGGGAAGAAATTCTGCGGGATGAACTGGAACGCCCAAAGGCTAGTGCCGAAAGTCGCCAGCGTCATCACCAAAACGATGATGCGATGGCGCACGGCCCAGCCCACCGTGGCACGCAGCCGACGGTAGAAGCCTGTGTCGAAGGCGTCGTGATGGCTGCCGGCATGCTTGCGTTGCTTGAGGATCATATAGCCGAGCCAGGGCGTGAAATAGACCGCCACGAACCACGACACGATCAGCGCGATGCCGACGACATAGAACAAGGTGCGCACATATTCGCCAGCCGTCGAAGCAGCGAACCCGACCGGTATGAAGCCGGCGGTGGTGATCAGTGTGCCGGTCAACATCGGGAAGGCGGTCGAGGAATAGGCGAAGCTCGCCGCCTCGATCTTGACCAGCCCCTCCTCGAGCTTGCGCTCCATCATCTCAACGACGATCATGGCATCATCGACAAGCAGGCCGAGCGCGATGATCAGCGCGCCCAGCGAAATGCGCTGCAGGTCGATGCCGATCTCGTACATGATGGCGAAGGTGGCGGCGAGCACCAGCGGTATGGCGATGGCGATGACCAGCCCCGAGCGCCAGCCGATCGACAGGAACGAGACGACGAGCACGATCAGCAACGCTTCGCCGAGCGCATGCATGAATTCGCTGACGGCATCCGTGACGACGCCCGGCTGGTCGGAAATCTGGTCGACCGAAACGCCATAGGGCAGCGCCTCCTCGAAGCGCTTGTAGGTCGCCTCGACATCCTTGCCGACATCGGTGACTTTAAAACCCTTGGCCATGACCACGCCAAGCTGCACGCTGTCGTGGCCATTGAAGCGGTATTTGCGCTGGAAGGGGTCCTCCAGGCCCGAAGTGACGGTGGCGATGTCGCCCAGCCGGGTAACCTGGCCGCCGGCGCGCAGGCGCAGTTCGCGGATGTCGGCCGCCTTGGCGACGTCGCCTTCGACCGAGATGCGAACCGAATTGACGCCGGTGTCGACGGAACCCGCGGGGTCGACGTTGTTCTGGCCCTTGATCGCGTTCTGCAGGTCGGTCAGCGTCAGGCCGCGTTCGGCCAGCGCCTTGGACGAGACATCGATATAGAGCTTTTCCGGCTGGTCGCCGATGATGACGGCCTTTTCGACGCCGGGCGTCGTCAAAAGCATATCGCGCGCCTGGATGGCGAACTTCTTCAATTCGGGAAAGGAGAAGCCGTCGCCGCTGATCGAATGCAGGGTGATAAACGTGTCGCCGAACTCGTCGTTGAAATACGGCCCAAGCAGGCCCTGCGGCAGGTCGCCTTGGATATCGCCGACCTTCTTGCGCACCTGATAGAAAGCATCCGTCACTTCGGCGGCGTTGGTGTCACCCTTGATCTGGACGGTGATGATGGCGCTGCCGGCGCGGGTGAAGGAACGCACGAAATCGAGATGCGGCGTCTCCTGCAATTTGCGCTCGATCTTGTTGACGACCTGGTCCTCCATCTCCTGGATCGAGGAGCCCGGCCAGATCGCCTGCACGACCATGACGCGGAAGGTGAAGTCGGGATCCTCCTTCTGGCCCATGCGCATCAAGCCGAGCGCGCCGGCTATGATGATCAGCCCGAACAGGAAGCGCGCAATGGAGGGATGGCCGATGGCCCAACGCGACAGGTTGAAGGGACGCTTTTCTTCAGTGGGGGTCGTCATCGGAAGTGGTCCACTTTGCTTGGTTGCCGACGCTTGGTGCTTCGAAAAAGGGGCTTCGAGGAAGCGCGCGCGGAACGAAATCATCTGCGTTCGATACTGGCTTCCGGGCGGCGTTGCTCTTCGAGCGGAGAGACACTCATCGCGGTGGGACGCGAGGGTCGATGCGGGGGTACATCGGCCTTGACGTCTCGACCTTCGGGCACGCCGCCCGGAAACCTGCGGCCGCGGGAACGCGCGGCCGACCTGTCTGTCGTCAGCGCAACTGGCTGGCTTCGTCGCCCTCGGCCGAGGCGGACTGCTGTGCGGTGCCGCCGGGGAGTTTCACCTTCAGGTTCTCGGTCATGAACTGCGTACCGGCGGCGACCACGACGTCGCCCGGTTTCAATCCCTCCGCGACACGCACGCCGTCGGGGGCGAACTCGGCGACCTTGACCGAACGGGCATGCACGGTGTCGGCGCCACGATCGACCGTCCAGACGATCGACTGGCTGTCTTTCTCGGCGAGTGCACTGAGCGGGATGGACACGAGCTGCTTTTCGTTGGCCGCCGACGCCTCGATATTGGCGGTCATGCCGAGCAGCACGCGCGGGTCGTTGGGCAGGCTGACGCGGACGGCAAAGGTGCGCGACTGCGGATCGGCGCTGCCGGCGACCTCACGGACCTTGCCGTCGAGCTTCAGCCCATCGTCCGACCAGAAGCCCGCCTTGACGTCCTTGCCCGGCTTGAACTCGGCGATCTCCATTTCCGGAACCGCGATCAGCACTTCCTTTTCACCGTCGACCGCGACGGTGACCACGGGCGTGCCCGAGCCGACCACCTGGCCGACATCGGCGTTTACCGCCGTGACGATGCCGTCCCTGTCGGCCTTGAGGTCGGTATAGCCGACCTGGTTCCTGGCCTGGGCAAGCGTAGAGCGGGCGGAGTCGCGCGTGGCGATTGCCTGGTCATAGGTCAGTGTCGCCTGTTCGAGCTGCGATTTCGGCGCGAAGTTCTTGGCGAAAAGCTGTTCGGCGCGCTTGCGGGCGAGTTCGACCGTCTCGACCTGCCGTTCAGAGGCATCGAGTGCCGCCTGCGCGCTCTTGACCGACAGGTCATAGTCGGAGGGATCGATGCGGGCGAGCACGTCGCCAGGCGCCACGTGCTGGCCGATGTCGACGAGACGCTCGGTGATCTTGCCATTGACCCGGAAACCCAGCGTGCTCTCGGTGCGGGCGCGCACCGATCCGGAATAGGACAGCGTGCGGGTGTCATGCGCCTGGGCGATCTCGACGACCTTGACCGGACGGATGATGTCCTTCACCTCGGCTTTTTCCTGCGAGCAGCCGGCAAGCCCAAGCGATGCGACGATCAGGCCGGCAGCTGGGAGCTTGCGAAGGATGGAACTGGGCAAAAACATTTCGGTACTCCCGACTGGAGACGGACTGTCGACACCGGCACCGGCTGGCGACGGCTATTTCAAGGCTCTGATGGCGTAATCGATGAGGTCGTCGGGCATTGCCCGATTGGTCTTGGCGAGGCACTGCGCCACCATCTGCGGATGGCACAGGATGACGGTGGCGGCACCGAAGCAACGCGATGCGGTCACCGGGTCCTGCTTCCTGAACTCGCCAGCCTCGATGCCCTCGCCGATCACCTCGGCGAAGAGATCGTGAATGCTGTCGACATGCTTGTCGATCACGCCCCAGTCCCGCTCGAGCGCGACGATGACCATCTCGTGGACCTTCTGGTCGTCGAGCATGACCTCCATCGTCAGCTTGTATTGTGCATGCACATAACGACGCAGCCGCTCCTCGGCGCTGATCGGCAGGTGCATGATCTCGTAAGCCATCTTGTAGCTGGCGCCGAGCATCCGGCCACATACGGCCTGGTGGATCTCGACCTTGGAGGCAAAGAAACGATAGATGTTGGCCGGTGACATGCCGAGTTCGCGGGCGATGTCGGCGACATTGGTCTTGCCGTAGCCATAGTGCCGGAACAGGCGCTCGGCGCAATCGAGTATGCGCGTTACATTTTCCTGTCGGGCGACGTCGGCGACGATGGAGGCGGCTTCGGACATAGCTCTCTGTCAAATAACGAGTGACGAATTTCGATTTTCATCACTCGTAAATCTAAACGAGCGAGGTGTCAACGCGGATTCGGTGTACGCGTACGATAGGTGACAATTGGTGACATCCAGTAGACGTCACAAGGCGCCCTCAGGATGCGGGCCATTGAAAATATTCTCTCGAAGATCCCCGGGGCTTCAGGCGACCTTGGCCATTTCCCGCAGCCGGAACTTCTGGATCTTGCCGGTCGAGGTCTTCGGTATCTCGGCAAAGATCACCGCTTTCGGCACTTTGAAGCGGGCGAGCAGCGTCCGGCAGTGCTCGATGATCTCGGCCTCGCTCGCCTCCTTGCCCGGCTTCAGTTCCACATAGGCGACAGGCACCTCGCCCCATTTGTCGTCATGGCGCGCCACGACGCCGCAGGAGGCGACGGCGGGATGCTTGTAGAGCGCTTCCTCGACCTCGATCGAGGAAATGTTCTCGCCACCGGAGATGATGATGTCCTTGGAGCGGTCCTTGAGCTGGATATAGCCATCCGGGTGCATGACGCCGAGATCGCCAGAGTGGAACCAGCCGCCGCCGAAAGCCTCGTCAGTCGCCCTGCGGTTCTTCAGGTAGCCCTTCATGACGATGTTGCCACGAAACATCACCTCGCCGATGGTCTCGCCGTCGGCGGGCGTCTCGGCCATGGTCTCGGGGTCCATTACCGTCAGGCCTTCGAGTGCGGCATAGCGCACGCCCTGCCGTGCCTTCTTGCCCGCCCTCGCCCCTTTGTCGAGTGCGTCCCAGCCATTATGCCATTCGTTGACGACAGCGGGACCATAGGTCTCTGTCAGGCCGTAGAGATGGGTGACGGCAAAGCCAGCATCGGCCATGCCCGACAGCACGGCTTCGGGCGGCGGGGCGGCCGCCGTGTTGAAGGTGACGGTTTGCGCAAACGCGCGCTTGTCCTCGTCCTTGGCGTTGATCAGCACCGACATGACCACCGGCGCCCCGCACAGATGGGTGACGCCATGATCGGCGATAGCGTCATAAATGGGCTTCGGCCGCACCCAGCGCAGGCAGACATGCGTGCCGGCCTGGACGGCGAGCGTCCAGGGAAAACACCAGCCATTGCAGTGGAACATCGGCAAGGTCCAGAGATAGACCGCGTGCTTGGCCATGCCGGCATGGATGGTGTTGGTGTAGGCCATCAGCGCAGCACCTCGGTGATGGTAGACGACGCCCTTGGGATTGCCTGTCGTGCCCGAAGTATAATTGAGCGAGATGGCGTCCCATTCGTCGTCCGGCATCGACCAGGCGAACGCCTCGTCGCCATTGGCGACAAAGGCTTCATAGTCCACCGTGCCGACCCTCTCGCCTTTCGGATAGGGCGCGTCGGTGGCGTATTCGGGATCGTCGTAGTCGATGACCAGCGGTTTGACCACGGCCAGACCGAGCGCTTCCCGCACCACGCCGGAAAACTCGCGATCGACGATCAGCACCTTGGTCTCGGCATGGTCGAGCTGGAAGGCGATGACGGCGGCGTCGAGACGCGTGTTGAGCGAGTGCAGCACCGCCTTGGTCATCGGCACGCCGAAATGCGCTTCCAGCATCGGCGGCGTGTTCGACAGCATGACCGTCACCGTGTCGCCCTTGCCGATGCCATGCTTGTGCAGGGCCGAGGCGAGCTTCAACGAACGGCGCCAGAAATCGCGGTAGCTGATGCGCTGGCTGCCATGGATGATGGCGACATGGTCGGGATAGGTTCTTGCAGCGCGCTCCAGATAGGTGAGCGGCGTCAGCGGCTGGTGATTGGCCGCGTTCCTGTCGAGATCCTGTTCGTAGGGATTGGCCATCCCATTCTCCCCAAAGTCTTTTCGAGCTTTCTAACCTTACGCTCGTCGTCACGCTATCCCCCTGATGGGCCGAGAATGCTATCCTGCACCGACTTGCTAGAATGGGGATCTGTGCCGCGCCGGCAGGAAATCTCTTCCTGTTATCCAAATTTGACTTTTGTCGAGAGCCGTGACTAATGTCAGCCAAGGAGGCGGCATGGCGATCCGACCGGCAGAACAGCTCATCCACAAGGCGGCCTGGCTTTACTATGCCCATGGGCTTCGCCAGGACGAAGTGGCCAATCAACTCAACATTTCGCGCGCCTCCGTCGCTATGTATCTGCGCAAGGCGCGCGAGACAGGCATCGTCAACATCTCGACCTCGACGCAGCTCTTCACGGACGACGTCATGGCGCGCAGGCTGGAAGACGCCCTGAAGCTCGACGCCGTCTGGATCGCGCCTGAGAACGCCTATCTCGCCGACCCCTCGACCGATATCGCGGTGCTGGCGGCAAGCGTTTTCCTGGAACTCGTCGGGAAAGGCGACCGCATCGGCGTCGCCTGGGGCCGCACCGTCTACACCATCGCCGACATCATGTCCTATGCCGACCTGCAGGACGTCACCGTGGTGCAGCTCTGCGGCAATCTCGGCGCACCCTATTCCTACCGGCCCGATCAATGCACTATGGAAATCGCGCGCCGGCTCAATGCCAAGGGCCTCAACTTCTACGCGCCCCTGGTGCTGTCGACCGAGGAACTGGCGCAAGGCCTGCGCGCCGAACCTGTGATCCGCGACCAGCTTGCCGGGATCAGCGACTGCGATCTTGCGCTCTACTCCATCGGCGCGGTCGATGCCGACAGCCATCTGGTGAAGTGCGGCGCGCTGACGGCAGCCGAGATGGCGGCGCTGCGCAGGGAAGGTGCCGCGGGTGTCATTGCCGGGCAGATCATCGATGCCCGTGGCGAGTTGCTCGACTGCAGCTACAACCGGCGGGTCATCTCGGCGGGGCTTGCTTCACTGCGCGTCATCGGTAAGCGGCTGATGGTCGTGCAGGAAGACAGCAAGTTCGAGCCGCTGCTCGCCGCGATCGCCGGCGGCCTCTGCACGCATCTGGTGGTCGGCGCGCATATGGCGCAGCGGCTGCTCGATCATGCCGGAACGTCAGCAGAAAAGGCGTCCTGAAAACCAATCCTTTGCCGACGCATTTGTCATCAAGGCGTCGCGGCATTCCTGTTCACCATCAAAGACAGCAACTGGACGAAGCGAACATGAAGAATCTGTGGAACGACGACGTGGCCGAACAACTCGTTGCCGACTATGCGAAGAAGGGCGTCGGCCGCGATCTGGCGTTGCGTGTCTACACGACGCGGCTTCTGGGCGGCGTGCCGCAACTGGTCCTGCATGGCGGCGGCAACACCTCCTGCAAGATCAAGGCGACCGATCTCGTCGGTGACGAATGGGACGTGCTGTGCGTCAAGGGCAGCGGCTGGGATATGGCGGTCATCGAGCCGCAGGGCCTGCCGGCGGTCAAGATGGGCGCCCTGCTCAAGGCGCGCAAGCTGGACAGGCTTTCCGACGAGGACATGGTCGCATTGCAGCGGGCCAACCTGATCGACCCCGCCTCGCCCAACCCTTCGGTCGAGACCCTGCTGCATGCCTTCCTGCCGCACAAGTTCGTCGACCACACCCACTCGACCGCTATCCTGGCTATCGTCGACCAGGAAGACAGCAAGCCGCTGGTGGCAAAGGTGTTCGGAGCAAAAATGGGCTATGTGCCCTACATCATGCCGGGCTTCGATCTCGCCAAGGCGGCGGCCGATGTCTTCGACGCCGACCCGACGGTAGAAGGCCTGATCCTCGACAAGCACGGCATCTTCACTTTCGGCGAGGATGCCAGGCAGGCCTATGACCGGATGATCCACTATGTGAACGTCGCCGAGGATTATGTGGCCGAGCATGCCAAGCCGAAGGCTGCAAAGACAGCGCTGCCGGCAAGACTAGCGTCACCAGCGGCGATCGCGCCCATGCTGCGCGGCGCTGTAGCGGCCCCACGCGGCGAAGGCCGCTTCGACCGCATGATCTCTGACTTCCGCACCTCGGACGCGATTGTCGATTTCATCAATTCTGCAGAGATCGCCGACTATGCAGGACGCGGCGTGTCGACGCCGGATCTGTCGATCCGCATCAAGACCGGGCCGCTGGCCGTGCCGGCGCCCGATGCCGACAAGATCGGCGACTACAAGGCCGTAATCCAGAGCCATGTCGACGCTTTCGCCAAGGATTACCGCGCCTATTTCGAGACCAATGACGCGCTCGACGACGTCAAGCGCACCATGCTCGATCCGATGCCCCGGCTGACGCTGGTGCCGGGGCTCGGCATGTTCGGCCATGGCCGCACGCTGAAGGATGCCAGGATCGCCTCGGACGTTGGCGAGATGTGGATCGAGGCCGTGCGCGGCGCCGAGGCCGTCGGGCGTTTCCACCCGCTATCCAAGGCCGACCTGTTCCCGCTCGAATACTGGTCGCTGGAACAGGCCAAGCTCGCCTCCAACAAGCCGAAGCCGCTGACCGGCCAGGTGGTGCTGATCACCGGCGGCGCCGGTGCGATTGGTGCGGCGACCGCAAAACTGTTCGCCGACAATGGCGCTCATGCCGTCGTCGTCGATCTCGACGCCGAAAAGGCCGCCGATGCCGCCAGGAAAGCGGGCAACAATTCGATTGGCGTCGGCGCCGACATCACCGACCCGGACCAGATGCGTGCCGCCTTCGACAAGGCGGTCGCCGTCTTCGGCGGCGTCGACATATTGGTGTCCAATGCGGGTGCTGCCTGGGAAGGCCGCATCGGCGAGCTTGACGATACGCTGCTGCGCAAGAGCTTCGAGCTCAATTTCTTCGCTCACCAGTCGGCGGCGCAGAACGCCGTGCGCATCATGCTGGAACAAGGTACAGGTGGGGCGCTGTTGTTCAACACCTCCAAGCAGGCGGTCAATCCGGGTCCGAAATTCGGCGCCTATGGCGTGCCGAAAGCGGCGACGCTGTTCCTGTCAAGGCAATACGCGCTCGACTACGGCGCCCATGGCATCCGTTCCAACGCCGTCAACGCCGACCGCATCCGCTCCGGGCTTTTGACCGACGCCATGATCGCCAGCCGCTCGGGCGCACGCGGCGTGTCGGAGAAGGAATACATGTCCGGCAATCTGCTCGGCCAGGAAGTGACCGCGCAGGACGTGGCTCAGGCCTTCCTGCACCATGCGCTGGCCGACCGGACGACCGCCGATGTGACGACGGTCGACGGTGGCAACATCGCGGCGGCGCTGCGGTAAGCACCTCCAATTGACAATAAAAAGGGCGGCTCACGGGCCGCCCTTTTCCTTTGTGTGTTGACGAGCCTTACTTCGCGTTGGGGCTCGGCATCCAGGCCGGCATGGCGACATTGGCATGGGCGAACTGCGGCAGCTTGGCCGACAGGTCCTCCATGTTCTTGATATCCTTGTCGATCAGCTCCTTCTGGGTGATCAGCGTCGGCGGCACGATGACGTTGTGGCCGGGATCTTCGCCGGCGAGCAGTTGCGCCAGGGCGCGCACCGAGACCTGGCCGACGACTGCCGGGTTGGTCGCCGCGGTAGCCGCCCAGGCACTGTCGGGCTCGCGCATCGCCGCGATGTCGGATGTCGAAATGTCGGCCGAATAGATCTTGATCTTCTTGTTCAGGCCGGCTTCGTCGACGGCGATCTTCACGCCCTTGGCGAACTCGTCATAGGGCGCGAACATCACGTTGATGTCGGGGTGCGCCGACAGCACCGAGCGCGCCTGGTTGGCGACGGAGTTGGCGATCGGATTGTCGAGCGTGCCGAACATGGCGGCTTCCTTTATGCCGGCATATTTTTTCTTGACGTCAACCCAGGTCTCGTTGCGGCGGTCGAGCGGAGCAATGCCGGCGACATAGACATAGCCGGCGTTCCAGCTTTCGCCATTGTCCTTGACTGCCTGTTCGAGCGCCAGCCGTGCCAGATCTTTGTCCGACTGTTCGATTTGCGGGATCTTGGGGTTTTCGACATTGACGTCGAATGCCACCACCTTGATGCCGGCGTCGACGGCACGCTGGGCGGCGTCCTTCATCGATTCCGTCAGGCCGTGCTGGATGATGATGCCCTGCACGCCAAGCGCGATGGCCTGGTCGACCATGTCGGACTGAAGGGCGGCGTCCTGGCGGCTGTCGAGCACGCGCAGGTCGATACCGAGCGCCTTCGACTGCGCCTCGACGCCCGACAGATACGCCTGGAAGAAGTCGCCGGTCGAGAGATAACGGACCAACGCGATCTTGACGCCGGGTTTGTCGAACGGCGCCGGCTTGTCGGCGGCAAATGCCCCCTGCATCAGCATGGTTGCGCCGGCGAGCCCAAGCGCCACTTTCCCCAGAAGTCTTCTAGTGATGTTCACCTTGTTTTCCTCCACTTTTGTTGAACCCAAATCCTATCCGGCCGAATGCTAGTTCCTGCCCCTGCCCGAAAGGGCAAAGGTGAAGACAAGGGCGACGACCAGAACCACGCCCTTGACGAAATCCTGCGTGTAGTAAGGCGCGTTCATCATTGTCAGGCCTTGCAGCAAGATGCCGACGAACAGCGCGCCGATGGCGGTGCCAAAGGCGTTCGGCTTGGCGGCGCCGAGCACCGCGTAGCCGATCAGCGCCGCGGCAACCGCATCGAGCAGCAGATTATTACCCGAGGCGATGTCGCCGCGTCCAAGCCGGGCCGCGAGCAAAATGCCGCCGATCGAGGCAAAAACGCCTGAAATAACGTAGGCCCAGATCTTGTATGCCTTGACAGGCGCGCCAGCGAGTTCGGCGGCGCGCTCATTGCTGCCGACCGCATACATCATGCGGCCGAAGCGGGTGTATTCGAGGAAGAACCAGATCAGCACGGCCAGCACCAGAAGCACGACGACCGAGACCGGGATGAGGTTTGGGATGAAGAAGTCGAAGCGGTGGCGGCCGAGCGCCAGGAAGGCATCGGAGAACTTGCCGCTGGCGACCGAGCCATCGGGCATGGTCATGCCGGTGGCGATCGAGCGGCCTTCCGTGGGGATGCGCTGCAGGCCGACCAGCAGGAACATCATCCCGAGCGTCGCCAGCAGATCGGGTACACGCATGTAGACGATCAGCCAGCCATTGATCAGGCCGACAATGGCGCCAATCAACAGGCAGACGATGACCGCCACGAACGCGTTTTGCTCCAGCACCACCATCACATAGGCCGCAGCCATCATGGCAGAGGTTGCGACCGAACCAATCGACAGGTCGAAGCCGCCGACGACAAGCGTGGCGGTAACACCGAGCGCCAGCACACCGGTGATGGCGACAGACTGGAAGATGAAGACGGCACTTTGCGGCGAAACGAACCCGTCGGCGGCGATCGCGAAATAGGCGACCAATCCGAACAGCAGCACGATGAACCCATAGCGGATGGCGTAGTCGCGCAGCGTCATTCGGCGCACCCCGGCGCCGCTGCCCCATTTACCCAACTCGCAGCCATGGTCTCTCCATTCTAATTCCATCGGCCGCCACGCTCAGGCAGCGCTGTGCAGCGGTCCACCGGCAACCTCGGCCAGCAGGCGGTCGAGGTCGACATCGGCATTGCGGTGTTCGCCGACGATCGTATGCTCCGACATCACCAGGATGCGGTCTGCCGTCTCCAGCGCTTCGTCGAGTTCGGTGACGAACAGAAGCGTGGCGCGGCCATTGGCGCTGGCCCTCAGCTTGGCGGCGATGTCGCGCCGGGCCGAAATGTCGACGCCCTGGAACGGCTCGTCGAGGATGAACAGCGCGGCATTCTGCGCCATCCAGCGGGCGACCATCACCTTCTGCTGGTTGCCGCCCGACAGCGCCGACATCTCGTCCTTCTCGGAGCGGCAGACGATGCCCAATTGCTCGATCTGCCTGCGCGCGGTGGCGCGTTCGAGGCGGCGCCTGAGCACGCTCAGACTGGACATGCGCTTCAGAAACGGCAGGCTGACATTGCGCTCGATGTTGAAGCCGTCGACGATGCCGCTGGTCGCACGATCCTTGGCGACGAGGAACACGCCGGCGGCGATCGCGTCGCCCGCCGAGCGCGGCGCGTAAGGCTTGCCGTTCATCGTCATGGTGCCGTCGAGCGGCCGGCGCACACCGAACAGCGTCTCGGCAAGCGCGGTCTTGCCGACGCCGACGAGGCCGGTGATGGCGACGACCTCGCCATCGCCGAGTGTCAGCGACATCGGCTTGGCGCCCTGCGCGATGCGCAGGCCTTCGACGCTCAGGACCGCCCTGGCGGAACTCCTGGCCACGATCCGGTCGAGATGGATCTTGCGGCCGAGCATGGCGTTGACCGCACCTTCATAATCGAGCGGCTTGGCATCGAAGGCGCCCGATACGACACCGTCGCGCATCGAGACGATGCGGTCGGCGAGCCGCCTGATGTCCGACATGCGATGCGAGATATAGAGGATCGCCACGCCCTGCTCGCGCAGACGGTCGACCAGCGCGAACAGCCTGTCGGCCTCGGCACTGGAGAGCGACGAGGTCGGCTCATCGAGGATCAGCACTTTCGGCTGGTGCGCCAGCGCCCGGGCAATCGCCACCATCTGGCGGTCGGCCAGCGAAAGATCGCTGACGCGCGCCTTCAAATCGATGGCCAGCCCCATGCGGTCGGCGACCGCCTTGGCCTCACGGCGCACGCGAGCGGGATTGAACAGGGTCGGCACGCCCCGGCCGCTCAGCCGGTCGAGCGTGAGATTGGTGGCGACATCGAGATCGGCGACCACGCCGTCATTTATGTTCTGGTGCACGGTGACGACACCCGCGCGGATCGCTTCCGCCGGCGTGTTCGGCGCGAACTCCGCACCGGCGAGGGTCATAGAGCCGCCGCCACGCTCGTAGACGCCGCTGATGATCTTGACGAGGGTGGATTTGCCGGCGCCGTTGGCGCCCATCAGCACGGTCACTTCACCGGCATGGAGGTCCAGCGCGATGCCGCCAAGCACCTCGTTGCGGCCAAAGGATTTCCTCAGTCCCTCTACGCGGAACACGGCATTGCCGACCATGCGTTCCTCCCTAGTCATGACGCTATGGTCAACGTCGGCAATTGTCAACACGATTGACAATTGCCAGACAGCTTCCTAGCTTGGCCCCGCCGCTTGGGCTCCTTATGATCGGAGCACATAGGCGGGAGGGAACAAGGATGACTGGGAACTTGCCGTTCGAAGCATTGTCGGTGAAGACGCTCGCAACTTGTCTCGGCACGAACGAAGCGCTGTGCGCGAAGATCGGCAAGGATGCGAGCGCCTGGAAAGTTCGCGAGGTTGGCGACGGCAATCTGAACCTGGTGTTCATCGTCGAAGGCGCCTGTGGCGGCGCCATCGTCAAGCAGGCCCTGCCCTATGTCCGCCTCGTCGGCGACAGCTGGCCGCTGCCGCTCAAACGCTCCTTCTTCGAATACCACGCGCTGACCCGGCAAGAGGCACGCGCGCCGGGCTCGGTGCCGGAGATCTACTATTTCGACGAGGTCCAGGCGCTGATCATCATGGAGTATCTGGCGCCGCCATACATCATTCTCAGGCGCGCCCTGATCGATGGGCGCCGACTGCCGAACATTGCCAGGGATATCGGCCTGTTCATGGCCCGCACGCTGTTTCGCGGTTCCGACCTGTCGATGGTGACCAAGGAGCGCAAGGCGGATTTGGCGCTGTTCGCCGACAATGTCGAGCTTTGCGACATCACCGAGAACCTGGTGTTTTCCGACCCCTATTTCGACGCCAAGATGAACCGCCACACCAGTCCGCAGCTCGATAGGCTGGTGGCGGAACTGCGGGCCGACCGCGACCTCAAGGTGGAGGCGCAGCGGCTGAAGCATATGTTCGCCGCCAATGCCGAGACGCTTTTGCATGGCGACCTGCATTCCGGCTCGATCATGGTCACCGATCAGGAAACACGGATGATCGATCCGGAGTTCGCCTTCTACGGCCCGATGGCCTTCGACGTCGGCATGCTGCTCGCCAATTTCTGGATGTCCTTCTTCTCGCAGCGCGGGCATGAGCAGAACGGCAGGCGCGACGCCATGCGTGCCTATCTGCTCGGCGTCACGGCCGAGACCTGGGCCGTGTTCCGCGCCGAGTTCTCGCTGTTATGGCGCACCGAGCGCACCGGCATGCTCTATCAAAAAAGCCTGTTCGAGGATCAGGGCGACCGGCTGGGCGCCGAGCAGGCACTCGATAATGTCCTGCATCAGATCTGGGACGATCTGCTCGGCTTTGCCGGCATCGAGGTTCACAGGCGCATCCTTGGCCTCGCGCACAATGCAGACTTCGAGACCATTGCCGATGAAGATCTGCGCGCCAGTTGTGAGGCGAAGGCACTGAAATTCGGCCGCCACATCGCCGTCAATCGGCGCCAGATCCACAGCATCGACGAGGTCAACAATCTGGCCGCGCTGATCGAACAGGAGAACAGCATTTGAACGTCGGCGACCGCCACTTTCGGACCATCTGGCTGAGCGACGACGGCCGCTCGGTGGAGATCATCGACCAGCGCTGGCTGCCGCATGAGTTCCGTATCGAGAAGCTCGTCACGGTCGCCGGCATCGCCACCGCGATCCGCGACATGTGGGTGCGTGGCGCACCGTTGATCGGGGTCACCGCGGCCTATGGCGTCGCCATGCAGATGACGGATGATGCATCCGACGAAGCGCTCGACACTGTGTGGGAGATACTGCACGATACCAGGCCGACGGCGATCAACCTGCGCTGGGCGCTCGACGAGATGCGGCGCTTTCTGCGGCCGTTGCCGCTTGGTGAACGCGCCGCGGCCGCCTACCGGCGTGCCAATGAGATCGCCGACGAGGATGTCGGGCTCAACCGCGCCATCGGCGAGAACGGTCTCGCCATCATCAAGGATATCGCGGCGCGCAAGCAGCCGGGCGAGACGGTCAATATCCTCACCCACTGCAATGCCGGCTGGCTGGCGACGGTCGACTACGGGACAGCCACTTCACCGATCTACCTCGCTGTCGAAGCCGGCATTCCGGTCCATGTCTATGTCGATGAAACACGCCCACGCAACCAGGGCGCCCAACTCACCGCCTGGGAGATGGCTGGCCACGGCGTGCCGCACACGCTGATCGTTGACAATGCCGGGGGCCATCTGATGCAGCGCGGCGCAATCGACATGGTCATCGTCGGCACCGACCGCACCACCGCCGACGGCGACGTCTGCAACAAGATCGGCACCTATCTGAAGGCGCTCGCCGCCGCAGACAACGACGTGCCGTTCTACGTTGCGCTGCCTTCGCCGACCATCGACTGGATGGTGGGCGACGGACTTGCCGAAATCCCGATCGAGGAACGTTCCGGCGACGAGGTTTCGCTGGTGTGGGGCAAGACCGCGAGCGGCGAGATCGCCCAGGTACGCGTCTCGCCCGAAGCAACGCCTGCGGCAAACCCCGCCTTCGACGTGACGCCGGCGCGGCTGGTCACCGGGCTGATCACCGAGCGCGGCATCGCCAAGGCGTCGCGCGAGGGGCTGAAGGCGATGTTCCCCGAGCGGGGATAGGCGGGCCGCGCTCAGAACTCGGCATTGTCCAGCGCGTTCACGAATTCCAGCGAGCGCCGCAAGGCGCCGCGAATGGTGCCGATATCCACCGGCGTGCTTCGCCGCTGGGGATCATTGCGCTGCGGGCGCTGCAGCCGCAACGGCAGTTCGATGCTGACTGGCAGCGTGGCGGGCAGCACGGCCCAGTAGGATGCATAGTCGACAGAGCCGTCGCCGATGGCGCAGAAGGCCCATCCCTCGCCGGTGCTGACGACATCCTTCAGATGAGCATGTCCAACCGTATCGATGGCATCGGCGATATCTTGCGCCGGCTGCATCGTCTCGCCGCTGTAAGTGAAGATGTTGCCGGCATCGTGGTTCAGGCAGACGTACGGCGATCCGATGTCGCGGACGAAGCTTGCCCCCGATCGCGCGCTGCCGAGCAGATCGCCACTGCCATGTCCGGGGTTTTCGAGCGCCAGAACCATGCCGGCCTCCTCCAGCCTCGGCAGGAGAGCGTCGATCGTCGCGCGGATCGCCGCGCTGTTTCTCGCCGGGCCGGCATTGGTGATCAGGAACGACGCGCCGAGACCGGCGGCAAAGCCGATGCGCCGGGACAAGGCGTCGGCGGCATCGGCCCCCGACAGGTTGAGATGAGCCGACACGGCGTTGATGCCCAGCCCGGCATGTTCCGCTGCCCGGCGCAGCTTCGCGGCGTGCGCAGCCGCAAACAGACCCTCGTCGAAATCGACATAGCCGCTGATAAAGGCCGGCTCGACATGGGCGGCACCCACAGCGGCAATCTCCTCGACGGCCAATTCCATGGAATAGCCGTCGAAGAGAGCGGTCGAGACCGATATGATCCGCGAAGGCAGGGCTCAGGCTCCCTTGCCGTAGACGATCAATTCCGAGGCTTCCTTCACCTTGGCCGGCGAGAGTGCCTCGCGCCAGTCGTCACGGACCACGACGCCCTTGGCGAAGCGCATCAGGCGCAGTGCGGCGTCGGACGGCACTTTCGGCGAGAAGCCGAACCACATGGCGATCTCGACATTCAGATGACCGATCAGGAAGTCGAGCGCGGCCTGCCTGGGAATACCATATTTGCGCTCGCACTCCTCGACGGCCTCGACCATCGTGTCGACGAAGGGCATGGCGACCATTTCGGACAGGCCGGGCTCCAGGATCGCCAGCTGTTCGACCGTCACCCGGTGGCTGTCGATGATCGGCGACCACATCGCCTTGCACACCTCCTCGCCAAGCGCGTAGTCCTCTTCAGGTCCCTGCATCAGGGCGCAGACGATCGACTGCTTGGCGATGCCGCCATGATAGTCGCGACGCGCGGCCCACTCCGTCTCGTCGCCGAACAGCGGCGGATGGCACGGATGGCCGACGAAATAGGTGAGATCTGGCCTGTCCTTCGGCAGGTCGCCGGCATAGGGTGCGGCCGCATCCAGAACGAGGATCATGGTGCCCTTGGCAAGCATCGGCGAGATTTGCCGCGTCACCTGGCCGATGATGTTGTCCGGCAGAGCCATCACCACGACCTTGGCGCCGGGAATGCCTTCCTCCATGGCGACGGCGGCGATATCGGCTTCTCCCAACCGCTTGCGGCCGGCCTCGCCGATCTCCACGGCGCGGACATCGTAACCTGCTTCGATCAGCTTGCGTGTCACGCGGAAGCCCATCTTCCCTCCGGCTCCAAGCACCGCCACGGATGTCGTCATTTGCTTCTCTCCCATTTCCTCTTGATGGCGCGCCGATGGCGCAGATTCAGCCGAACGCTTGCAGCGCGGCCTCGAGCTCCGGATGCGTGGCGGCGTAGTCGCGCGCGGGAATGCCTGCCGCGGCGGCTTCGAAAGCATCGTGCAGACTTTGAACGCCGGCGGCCGGACCGCCGGGATGCGCCATGATCCCGCCGCCGCAGCAATAGATGAAATCGTTCGTGCCGAGCCTTCCATAGGTCTCGCCCGCCTGCACCGCGGTCTGTCCGGACGAAAACACCGGCATCACCGTATCGGGCCGGTCGGCCCGGCCGAACATCGGAGTGAGGCAGGCGTGGGCGGATGCCATCACCGAATCGTCGGGCTCGCAGAACTTGTTGGACAGCCCGTTGACGTGCATGTGGTCGATGCCGGCCAGGCGCCAGAATTTCTGGTAGGCGAGATAGCTCATGCCGACGTCAGGAGAACGGCTGAAGAGACCCCAGCCCGCCCGATGGCCGTGCAGCGCGACGGCGGAATGCCGGCGCATCTTGACGACACCCGACAGGCCGACGGAATTGAGGACAAGCATGGCGCAGGTGCCGCCACGGCGCTCGATCAGGTCAAGCTGGCGGTGCATGGCGTCGATGTCGCCGGAAATGTTGGCCGCGTACATGACCTTGCGCCCGGTCCTGTCGGCGTGCCGGTCGATGACAGCCATGACCGCCTCGAACCGCTGTTCGAACGGCGAATGCGGGGGATCTCCCATCAGTTCGTCGTCCTTGATGAAGTCGAGGCCGGCTGAGATCAGCGTATCGGCCAGGGTCGCGGTCTCCCGCGGCGTAAGGCCGATGCTCGGTTTGACGATGGTGCCGATCAGCGGCCGTCCCGTGACACCGGTCAGACGACGCGTGCCTTCGACAGCGAAAGCCGGCCCCGGATAGGCATCAGCGAAGACATCGGGAAAGCTGACGTCGAGCAGACGCATGGCCGAGAAATGATGCAGCTCGAACAGATTGCCGAGCACCGTCGACCAGACCGAAGCCAGCACGGTGCCCATGTTCTCGATGTTCCAGGAAAGACCCACCTTGGCCCGGCGCGGCCTGACGGCCGCCGCATCTCCGGGCGCGCGCGAAAACGGCAACGCCTCGCCATCGACCTCGCCAAGATCCTCGATGAATTCGACGCGCGCGCCAAATCTGAGCAGCAGTTCCGGCGTCTCCCCAGGGATCCGACGGAATGTCCCGCTCGATTGCTCACCCGCCATCGCGGCCGCGGCGACCTCCATGGGATAGCGGGTTTCGATCAGGTAGGTGGCGTTAAGACGACCGGTCAATGCAGGCTTCCCGGCTGGAATGAACTTCATAACGGGAGCGATAGCATCAAAAAGATATCATGTCATCACATGAGTTTTCCCGGTCAAAAAATTTGCGACTGTCAGTCCCCGCCGTCGTTGCCCGCCAGTTTCGAATAGAGTTCGTTGGCGCGGCCTATATGGTCCGCCATGGCGGCGCTGGCGCCTTCGGCGTCGCCGCTGGCGATCGCCTTGTAGATGCGTTCGTGTTCCTCGACCGTCAGACGCTCGGCGCCTTTCACGGCCACGAGATCGCGCTTGAAGCGCGACAGCCATTCGAGCATGCCCTTGGCCACGGCCGCGATCATCGAATTGCCGCTCATTTCCGCTATGACGGCGTGGAATTCCATGTCGGCGGTTACGAACCGAGCCTGGTCGCCCTTCGCCTCGCGTAGGTGGCGCAAGGTCCCGGCAAGCCGTTCCAGGCTCTTGGCCGTGGCGCGTCGCGTGGCGATCCGAACCAGGCCCGTTTCCAGCAAGAGCCTGACTTCTTTGAGTTCTTCGAGGCCGCGCGAATTCGTCGCCAGCATCATGACCATTGCCGCGGAGACCTGATCGACGATCACCTCCGGCGTCGGGTTGATGACGCGCGCCCGTTCGCCGTGCGATATCCGGATGAGCCCCATCTGCTGCAGCGTCAGCATCGCTTCCCGGATCGACGGCCGCCCGACGCCGATCATCGTCATCAGTTCCTTTTCCGACGGCAATTGGGAACCGGGCGGAAATTCGGATGTCGAGATCGCCGCCATCAGCCGATCGAGCACCTCGACATACAACTTCTTCTTCTGGACCGGTTCCATCCGCATCTCTCCTGATCGTTTCCCGGGGGCAATCGATCCCGAGTCGCACCAACAGGCAAGGTCCCCGCTAATAATTGACATTACATATATGATGACCTAGCGTCCAGTGTGGCCAGTCTCAATGCGGCGCGTGACGGCAAACATAGTGTCGGCACGGCCCGACTGGCCAGGGATGAGACGGAGAACCCGGCGGGCGCGTTGCTCCCGTGGACGCAGTCAAATGAGGTTCCGAGTGGCTTGCCTATTTGGTATGCTGGTATAACATGTAGCTGGTATGGTGTCCTTCGGAAGAGACACCTTTACGGAGTGACAGACGAGCCGATCAGGTCGGCCGATTTTTGGGAGGAGAGATCATGAAGTTTTCAATTGTGGCGGCGCTTGCCGGCGCCGCGCTGGCCAGTGCTTCTGTTTTGCCGGCGATCGCATCGTCGGACAAACCGGTGATCGCGCTCGCCAACGCCTATTACGGCAACACCTGGCGCCACCAGATGGTGGAGGCGTTCGAGGCCTCGGCCAAGGAAGCCAAGGCAGGTGGCCAGATCGCCGATTACATCATCATGAACGGTGACGGCTCGGTGGCGCAGCAGAACAGCCAGATCGCCGAGCTGATCCTCAAGAAGGTCGATGTGCTCGCCGTCGACGCCGCCTCGGAGACCGCGGTCAACGGCATCATCGAAAAGGCCTGCAAGGCCGGCATCATCGTCGTTTCCTTCGATTCGGTTGCTTCGGCGCCCTGCAACTACCAGCTCAACTTCGACTTCAAGGGCTACAAGGCGGCCCAGGCCGAAGCCGTCTTCAAGATGATCGGCGGCAAGGGCAACGTCATCCAGGTGCGCGGCGTGAAGGGCTCTGCGCCCGACAACGACATGTTCAACGCGCAGCAGTCGGTGCTGGCGAAATATCCCGACATCAAGGTTGTCGCCACCGTCTACGGCCAGGCGACCGCCTCGGTCGCGCAGGCGGCGATCGCCAACGTCCTGCCCTCGCTGCCACATGTCGACGCCGTGCTCGGCCAGGGCGGCAGCGACGATGTCGGCATCGCCCAGGCCTTCGTCCAGTATGGCGGCGATTATGCCGGCAAGATGCCGATCATCGAAGGCGGCGGCGGCACCGACTTCGTCAAATGGTGGGCCGAAGAGAATGCCAAGAACGGCTACCAGACCGTCTCGATGAACACCACGCCGGGCATTGGCGGCGCCGCGTTCTGGCTCGGCCTTTCGTTGCTCAAGGGCGGCAAGGCACCGAAGCTGATGATCATGCCGGTGGCGACGGTCGATGCCAGCAATCTCAAGGAGTATGCGAAGCTGCCGGGCGGCCAGATCATCAGCCCTACCTATTCGCTCGACTGGGTCAAGCAGAACCTGCTCAGCAAGTAAGGCTGCCATTGCCAGGGACCGGGCGCGCCAAACGGCCGCGCCCGGTCCCTGCCCGTAAGAAACGGAGGACGAATGTCCCATCTCGCCGTAACCGATCCGGAGGGTGCAGCCGCTACGGTGCCCGACACCAGGCCAAACGTCGTCTCGCTGTCGCGGATCACCAAGAGCTTCGGGCCGACGCTGGCGAATGCGCAGATCGACCTCGCCGTCTCGGCCGGCGAAATCATCGGCCTGGTCGGTGGCAACGGCGCCGGCAAATCGACACTGATGCGCATCCTGTGCGGGGCGACGTCACCGACCCTCGGCTCGATTTCGTTCACCGGCCAGGATGTGGGCTTCGCCGACTACGACACGGCGGAGGCGCAAAGGCGCGGCATCCGCATGGTGCATCAGGAACTGTCGCTGTGCGCCAACCTTTCCGTGGCCGAGAACTTCTTCCTGGAGACGCCAGGCGACGCAGGCAACCGGCCGGGCTGGCGCGCGCTCTATCGAGCCCGCGCCCGGGCGGCGCTGGACGCCGTCTTTCCCGCCAACGGCATCGATGTGAACGCCGAAGTCGGCCATCTCTCCATCGCCGAGCGGCAGATGGTCGAGATCGCGCGCGCCGCCGCCACGCCGGGTGTCAAGCTGATCGTGCTCGACGAGCCGACCTCCTCGCTCGACCTCGACCGCTCGCGGCAGTTGCGGGCCTTCATCCGCGAACGAGCCAAATCCGGCCTTGCCTTCATCTTCATCAGCCACAAGCTGCAGGAAATCATCGACATCGCCACGCAGGTGATGGTGCTGCGCAACGGGCGCACCGCCTGGCGCGGCGATGTGGCCGGCACCTCCATCGGCCAACTTGTGCAGCTCATGGGCGGCGACGCCAATTCGATCCACCAGCACGGCGCCGCCGCCGCCAGCAGCGGCGAGGTGCTGGTCAAACTGTCCGGCTTCCTGACCGCCGGTCTCGGCCGCGACATCGAGATCGGCCGCGGCGAGATCATCGGACTGGCGGGGCTCGAGGGCAGCGGCCAGAAGGAGTTGCTGCACGCCATTTTCGAGCCGGATTCCACCAGGGGGGCCGCGGTGACCCGGAGCGGCGATGCCGGTTTCATTGCCGGCGACCGCCAGAAGGAAGGCGTGTTCCCGCTGTGGAGCGTGCTTGGAAACATCAGCATCGGCAGCCTTGCCCGCCGTCCGGCACTGGGGCTGGTTTCGCAGCGTGCCAACCGCGAGGCGGCGGCCGAAGCGGCTGGCCGGCTGCGGCTCGACGACAAGCGCTTCGGCTCCAACATCCTTGAACTCAGCGGCGGCAACCAGCAGAAGGCGCTGGTTGCGCGCGCGCTCGTCGCCGACGCTCCGATCCTGCTGCTCGACGATCCGACGCGCGGCGTCGATATCGCCACCAAGCAGGACTTCTACAGGCTCTGCAACGAGATCGCGCGCAGCGGGCGCACGCTGGTCTGGCATACGACCGAAGATGCCGAGCTTTTGGCCTGCGACCGCGTGCTGGTGTTTTCGGGCGGGCGCATCGTGAAGGAATTGAGCGGAGCGGCGATCACGGAATCGGCCGTCGTCGGCGCATCCTTCGCCCAGCAGGCGGGCACGCGCGCCGGCCCGCGACACAGCACCGCCGGCGCCGGGCTTGCCCGCCGGCTGGTGAACGCGGCTCCCTTCATCGGCCTCGCCGCCGTGCTGGCAGTGATGATCTCGGCCAACCCGGCGGTCGCTTCGATCTTCGGGCTCGACCTGCTCCTGATGCCGGCGCTGTCGCTGGTGCTGGTGACGGCGGCGCAGATGTTCATCGTCGGCGGCAGCGAGATCGATCTCGGCGTCGGCGCCTTTGCCGGCCTGGTCAGCGTGCTTTCCGCCACGCTGCTCTACGATCAGCCATGGCTCGGCGCGCTGGCGCTGGTGGCGGCGGTCGCCGCCTATGCCGGGCTTGGCGGCCTGATCCAGGCACGCAAGATCCCAGCCATCGTCGTCACGCTTGGCGCCTCCTTCATCTGGATGGGACTGGGCTACGCGCTGCAGCCGACGCCGGGCGGCGCCAGCCCCGAATGGCTGTCGGCGATGTTCAGCTGGTCACTGGGTTTCCTGCCCACCTCCATCATCCTCATCGCCGCGGTCGCGCTGGTGGTGCTGGTGATCGACCGGCTGCCGCTCGGCGTGGTGCTGCGCGGCTTCGGCAACAATCCGACCGCCATGATCCGCTCCGGCTGGTCGCCGACGCGCTATGCGCTGGTGCGCTACCTCGTCGCCGGACTGTTCGCGGCTGCCGCCGGCCTGTCGCTGACCGCGATCAACACGGCAAGCGATATCAATTCCGGCAATTCGTTCACGCTGCTCAGCGTCGCCGCCGTGGTGATGGGCGGCTGCTCGCTGCTGGGCGGCGTCATCTCGCCGGTCGGCGCCGTCGCCGGGGCGGTCACGCTGGCCTTGATCGGCGCCTTGCTCGGCACGCTGAACGTGAGCAGCGACTTCAACGCGGCAACGCAAGGGCTGATCCTCATCGCCCTGCTGACGCTGCGCAGCCTGACCGCCGACCGCAGGAGCGAACAATGAACGGCCTCGCCGCCTTCAGCCTGTGGGCGCAGAAGAACCGCTGGGTCTGGTCGGCGATCGGCGTGCTCGTGCTTTGGCTGGTTCTGTCCATCGTCACCAACCGGTTCAGCCTCTCCAGCCTGTCGGGCATCATTCTATCGGCGTCGTTCCTGACCGTTGTCGGCATAGGCCAGATGTTCGTCGTCACCACCGGGCGCGGCAATATCGACCTTTCGGTGGCGTCGGTGATCACGCTCAGCGCCTTCGTGGCGCTGCTCACCATCAAGGGCCAGGATGCCAACCTCGCCATCGGCGTGGGTGCGGCGATCCTGCTCGGCCTCGCGGTCGGCGGCTTGAATTCGCTGCTCGTCGTCGGGCTGAACATACCAGCCATCATCGCCACGCTGGCGACGGGTTATGTGCTGGCGACGGCAACGCTGCTGTCGAACCGCGCCATATCGGGTTTCGCCGTCAGCCCGCTCTTGAAGACGCTGGCGACGGGCCGCGTCTCCGGCGTGCCGATCATGGCCGTCATCGCCATTGTCGGCGTGGCCGCGACCGCGTTCGTGCTGCGCTACACGGTGTTCGGACAGTTGCTGTCGGCGGTCGGCCAGAATCGCACCGCCGCGCGACTGGCGGCGATCCGCAACAACCGGATCATCGCGTCGGCGTTCATCATCTCGGCGGTGCTGGCTTCGCTCAACGGGCTGCTGCTCGGCGCTTATATAGGCGGCGCCTTCCTCGAAATGGGCCAGCCCTATCTTCTGCAGTCGATCGCCGCGGTGGTTCTTGGCGGAACGCTGATCTTCGGCGGCTCGGCCAGCGCCGTCGGCACGCTGTTCGCCAGCATCCTTTTGATCCTCATCGTCACCACCATGCAGATCGTCGGCCTGCCGCCAGGTGCGCAGGACATCGTGCAAGGCATCGTCGTCATCTTCGTTCTGGCGCTGGCCGGCCGGCAGGTGCTGTCGAGGCGAGCCGCCGTCGACCGCGCAGGCGACGACGGCACGCTGAAATCCGAGTGATGATTTCTCTTGCCAAGCTGTGGTAGAGTGATCATACCAGTGGATAAGATGACGATCGGCAATACCGGCGTCCCGCGACCAAGGAGCAAGGGCTAGATGACGACGATTGCGCTGTTCGGTGCCGGTGGCAAAATGGGCTACCGCCTTTCGACCAATTTCCGCGGTTCGCCCTATACGATCCGCCATGTCGAGGTCAGCGAGGCCGGCCGCGAGCGGCTGAAGACCGGACTGGGCTTCGACACGGTCAGCGCCGACGAGGCGCTGGAAGGCGCCGACGTGGTGATCCTGGCCGTGCCGGACACCCATATCGGCAAGGTCGCGGCCGGCATCGAGAGCAAGCTTGCGCCGGGCACGATGGTCATCGTGCTCGATGCCGCCGCACCGTTTGCCGGCCATCTGCCTAATCGTCCCGACCTGACCTACTTCGTCACCCATCCCTGTCATCCGCCGATCTTCAACGACGAGACCGACATGGCGGCCAAGAAGGATTATTTCGGCGGCGTCAAGGCCAAGCAGCACATGGTCAGCGCACTGATGCAGGGACCGGAGGCCGACTACGCCAAGGGGGAGGCTATCGCCAAGATCATCTGGGCGCCGGTAATGCGCTCGCACCGCGTTTCCGTCGAACAGATGGCGCTGCTCGAGCCGGGACTTTCGGAAACGGTGTGCGCCTCGCTGCTGGTCGTCATGAAGGAAGCGGTCGACGAGGTGGTGGCGCGCGGCGTCGACCAGCAGGCGGCACTCGACTTCCTGCTTGGCCACATGAACGTGCTCGGCGCCGTCATCTTCGGCGAAACCAAGGGGGTGTTCTCGGATGCCTGCAACAAGGCGATCGAGTTTGGCAAGCCGGTGCTGATGCGCGACGACTGGAAGCGCGTCTTCGAGCCCGAAGAGATCGCGGCCAGCATCCAGCGGATCACTTGAGCGTCTTTAGGTACAGATCTGCCTTAGGTACAGATCACCTGAATTTGTGGTTGACTCATCATACCAGTTAGCTAAGCTAATGTTCGCTCGGATCACGCTTCGCCGGGAGTTCGATGCTGAGACGGGTGGAGGATGGGGGAATAGGAACTTGCCTTGGCGGAGCTGGTGGCTTGAGCCCGGGCGTTCCGCAACCTTCACACGCTGACGAATTCAAACACAGACAAGTGGCTCGAACGATCGAGACACAGGCTTTTCAAACGGGAGGACTTCATGAAACTGACACGCAGAATGACGCTCGCCGCCTTCGCCGGCGTGCTGGCGCTCGGCACGGCGATGCCCGCCTACGCGGCGGACCTCATCGCCATCATCACCCCATCGCACGACAATCCGTTCTTCAAGGCGGAAGCCGTCGGCGCCGAGGCCAAGACCAAGGAACTCGGCTACGAGGCGCTGGTGCTGGTGCATGACGACGACGCCAACAAGCAGTCCGAGCTGATCGATACCGCGATCGGCCGCGGCGCCAAGGCGATCATCCTCGACAATGCCGGCGCCGACGCGACCGTCGCCGCCGTGCAGAAGGCCAAGGACGCCGGCATTCCCTCCTTCCTGATCGATCGCGAGATCAACGCCACAGGCGTTGCCGTGGCGCAGATCGTCTCCAACAACTACCAGGGCGCCCAGCTCGGCGCGCAGGAGTTCGTCAAGCTGATGGGCGAAAAGGGTAATTTCGTCGAGCTGGTCGGCAAGGAATCCGACACCAATGCCGGCATCCGCTCCAAGGGCTACCATGACGTCATCGACGATTATCCGGACCTGAAAATGGTCGCGCAGCAATCGGCCAACTGGAGCCAGACCGAGGCCTATTCCAAGATGGAATCGATCCTGCAGGCCAACCCCGACATCAAGGGCGTCATCTCCGGCAACGACACGATGGCGATGGGCGCCTATGCGGCGCTCGCGGCGGCGAACCGCAAGGATGTCATCGTCGTCGGCTTCGACGGTTCGAACGACGTGCGCGATTCCATCACCTCGGGCGGCATCAAGGCGACGGTGCTGCAGCCGGCCTACGCCCAGGCGCAGATGGCGGTCGAACAGGCCAACGACTTCATCAAGAACAAGAAGTCGCCCGAGAAGGAAAAGCAGCTGATGGACTGCGTGCTCATCAATGGCGACAATGCCGCCAAGCTGGAAACCTTCGCGCTGAAGAACTGAGCCGGCACGATATAATTGCGAGGGGCGGACACGCGTTCGCCCCTCAGTGCTTTATTTTGATGCAATTCCGGACGGGAAACCGTTTCACAATTTTCCTGGAATTGCTCTAATTTCACGTTCCGGGTGCTTTTGACCGCCATGCCGAAGACATTGACCTGGCTAACCCCTTTTAGTTGGCTGACGCTTGTCGCGCTCGCGGGCCTTGGCCTCGGCGGTTGCAAAATCCTGCCGACGCCGGTGGCGCAGAGTGAAAACAGCGCGTCTGCCTTTAACCCGGACAAGATGGTCGAGGACATCTGGGCCCCGAAGGTCATCCCCTACCTCAGGCAGAAGGCTGGGCCGTTCGCCGAGGTCCATGCCTTGGCGAAAACCGATCCGGCGGCGGCTGGCGCCAAATACGGCAATCCAAGGAAGCAGGCGAATTCGCCATGGACCTTCGCGGTCCGCGTCGAGGGCAAGATCGTCGCCGCCAACACGCAGTCGCGCGCAGCAACGTTGGATATCGACGTGGACGGCGACGGCAAGGCCGATGCGCGCGTCCAGATCGGGCCGGCGATACGTGGCACCGCACTTAGAGACAGCCTCGATTTCGTCCAGTTCAACGACTTCACCAATCAGATCGACTTCGCCCAGTTCGGCAAGGCCTTCAACGCCTATGCCGATAAGACCGTGCTGTCCAAACTGCCGCGCGAGGCGCTTGAAGGCCGCATCGTCAAGGTGATCGGCGCCTATACGATCGAAGGCGGCCAAGACCTGCCACTGGTGACTCCGGCGGAGGCCGAGATCGGACCGAAGCCATGAGCCCCGCTCACGAGGTTATCCTGAAGCTGGAGGACGTCTCGAAGGTTTATGCCGGCACGGTCGCGGTCAAGCAGGCGAACTTCGAGGTGCACAAGGGGGCCGTCAACGTGCTGGTCGGCGAAAACGGCGCCGGCAAGTCGACGCTGATGAAGATCATCGCCGGCGTCGAGCAGCCGACCCTCGGCCGTATCCTGCTCGAAGGCGAAGAGGTTTCCTTCTCCTCGTCGGGAGACGCGGTCGCGCGCGGCATCGGCATGGTGTTCCAGGAGCTGAACCTGTTCGGCAATATGACCGTGGCCGAGAACATCTTCGCCACACGCGAGATCACCAACCGCCTGGGCAAGATCGATCGCAAGGCACAGGAAAAGCGGGCGGGCGAATTCCTCGACCGGCTCGAGGCCGGCATCCGGCCAGACATGCTGATCGAGGATTTGCGCATCGGCCAGCAGCAACTGGTCGAGATCGCCAAGGCGGTGTCGCTCGACGCCAAGATCCTGATCATGGACGAGCCGACCTCGGCGCTGAGTGCCACGGAAGTCGAAATCCTGTTCAAGGTGATCGCCGACCTCAAGGCGCGCGGCGTCGCTATCGTCTACATCTCGCACCGGCTGGAAGAACTGATCCGCATCGGCGACACGGTCACCGTGCTGCGCGACGGCCGCATCACCGGCCAGGAGGAAATGAAGAACGTCGACACGCAGTGGATCGTGCGCCAGATGATCGGCTCGGACGCCAAGGATTTCGCCAAGGCCGACGGCCACCAGCCAGGCGAGGAAATCTTCCGCGCCGAGGAGATCTGCCTGCCGCGCGTCACCGGCGGGCTGGCGGTCGACCATGTCTCGCTGTCGCTGCGCGCCGGCGAAATCCTCGGCATATACGGGCTGATGGGCGCCGGGCGCAGCGAATTGTTCGACTGCATCATGGGCCGTCACGGCCATGCCAGCGGCAAGATCTTCATCGCCGGAAGGCAAGTGAAGGAGCGCGACACGACGCGCCGTATCCAGCGCGGGCTCGCACTGATCCCCGAGGATCGCCAGCGCGAAGGCCTGGTGTCGAGCCTCTCGGTGGCCAGCAACCTGACGCTGGCGAGCCTGTCGCGTTTCGTGCGCCTGTTCCATATCCGAGGCGGCGTCGAATGGCAGGCCGTGATGCAGATGGTGCGGGAACTGGCAATCAAGGTCGCCGACCCGGCGCAGGAAGTCTCGTCGCTGTCGGGCGGCAACCAGCAGAAGGTGGTGATCGGCAAGGCGCTGCTCACCGGACCGAAAGTGCTTCTGATGGACGAGCCCAGCCGTGGCATCGATGTCGGCGCCAAGGCCGATGTCTTCCGCACCATGCGCAAGCTTTCGCGCGACGGGCTGGGCATCCTGTTCGCCACCTCCGACCTCGACGAAGTGATGGCACTGTCCGACCGCATCGCGGTGATGAGCAATGGCAGATTGACCGGCATGTTCGACCGCACCGAAGCGACGGAGGCGGCGATCGTCGCCGCGTCGGCGCTGGGCCACGGACCGGCCGCACATGGGGAGCAACGCTGATGACTGACATTCCGGCCAAGGCGACCGCTCCTTCCGCCTCCGGCGGCTCCGCGTTGCTGACACTGATGAAGCTCAGGACCTTTATCGCGCTGATCGCGGTCCTGGTGTTCTTCTCGATCGCCGCGCCGAACTTCCTGTCTGCGGCGAACCTGATCCTGATGGCCAAGCACGTGGCGCTCAACGCCTTCCTGGCCATGGGCATGACCTTCGTCATCATCACCGGCGGCATTGATCTTTCGGTCGGCTCGATCGTCGGCCTGTGCGGCATGGTGGCCGGCTATCTCGTGCTCAACGGCATCGACCTGCAGATCGGCTACACCATCTATTTCAACGTCGTCGAGATCGCCCTGATCACGCTTCTGGTCGGCATAGCGATCGGCGCCGTCAACGGGCTGCTGATCACCAGGCTCAACGTCGCACCCTTCATCGCCACGCTCGGCGTGCTCTATGTCGCGCGCGGTTTCGCGCTGCTGTCCTCCGACGGCCGCACCTTCCCCAACCTGGTCGGCAAGCCGGAACTCGGCACCACCGGCTTCGGCTTCCTCGGCGCCGGCCGGCTGCTCGGCCTGCCGGTGTCGATCTGGATTCTGATCGTGGTGGCGCTGGGGGCTGCCTATCTCGCGCGCTACACCCCGCTCG
The DNA here is from genome assembly GCF_006441385.1 of Mesorhizobium sp. B2-4-18. Taxonomy (NCBI): domain Bacteria; kingdom Pseudomonadati; phylum Pseudomonadota; class Alphaproteobacteria; order Hyphomicrobiales; family Phyllobacteriaceae; genus Mesorhizobium; species Mesorhizobium sp. B2-4-18. The sequence goes on from NZ_VFUW01000005.1 coordinate 193,121, forward strand.
GCCGGCACATCTTCGCCGTCGGCGGCAATGAGAGGGCGGCGCGCATCTCAGGCGTGCGCGTCAACATGGTCAAGATGTTCGTCTACATGTTTTCCGGCTTCTGCGCGGCGATCGTCGGCCTGATCATCTCCTCGGAGCTGATGGCCTCGCATCCGGCGACGGGCGAGAGCTTCGAATTGAACGCCATCGCCGCGGCGGTGCTCGGCGGCACCTCGATGTCGGGCGGGCGCGGCACGATCGGCGGCACCATCGTCGGCGCCTTCGTTATCGGCATCCTGTCGGACGGGCTGGTGATGATGGGCGTGAGTTCTTTCTGGCAGATGGTGATCAAGGGGCTGGTCATCATCGTCGCCGTGGTCGTCGACCAGGCGCAGCGCCGGCTGCAGCAGCGTGTCACCCTCATGCAGATGGCAAAGGCGGGTTGAGAGAATGGCGGGCTTAAGTGGAGCGCTGATCGGCTGCGGCTTCTTCGCCGTCAACCAGATGCATGCCTGGCGTGACATCGAAGGCGCCGCGATCATCGCCGTCTGCGACCGCGATCCCGAGCGGCTCAAGATAGTCGGCGACCAGTTCGGCGTGACGCGGCGCTACACCGACGCGGCGGAACTTTTCACCGCCGAGACGCTCGACTTCGTCGACATTGCCACCACGGTCGGCAGCCATCGGCCGCTGGTCGAGATGGCGGCCGCGCACGGCGTTCCCGTGATCTGCCAGAAACCATTCGCGCCAACGCTTGGCGATGCCAAGGCGATGGTGAAGGCTTGCGCGGATGCCGGCGTGCCGCTGATGGTGCATGAGAATTTTCGCTGGCAATCGCCGATCCAGGCGGTGCGCGCGGTGCTCGACAGCGGCGAGATCGGCACGCCCTTCTTCGGACGCATCTCCTTCCGCTCCGGCTATGACGTGTTTTCCGGCCAGCCCTATCTCGCGACGGGCAAGCGCTTCATCATCGAGGATCTCGGCATCCATATCCTCGATATCGCCCGCTTCCTGCTCGGCGATGTGTCGAGCCTGACCGCGCGGACCAAACGCATCAACCCGGCCATCGCCGGCGAGGATGTCGCCACGATCCTCATGGATCACGCCGGCGGCGCCACCTCGGTGGTCGATTGCAGTTATGCGACCAAGCTTGCGGTGGAGCCGTTCCCGGAGACGCTCATCGAACTCGACGGCAGCGACGGCACGATCCGGCTGGCGCAAGGCTATCGGCTGACCGTCACCGGCAAGAGCGGAACCAAGGTGAGCGACATCTCGCCGCCGCTGCTGCCCTGGGCCTCGCGGCCTTGGCACAACATCCAGGAAAGCGTGCTGGCCATCCAGCGGCACTGGGTCGACTGCCTTGCATCAGGCCAGGAACCGGCGACTTCAGGCGCGGACAATCTGAGGACATTCGCCCTGGTCGAGGCCGCCTATGCCGGTGCCGCCAGCCGAGAACCGGTGCAGATCGACGCGCTGCTCAGATGACGGCGGACGCTTTCCAGCTCTACGGCACGCGCGCGGCCGAGCCCAAGCCGGTCACGCTGCGTGCGGGGGCATTGAGCGCGGAACTGGTCAACGGCAATTTGCGCACCATCCGCCACGGCGGCACCGAAGTGCTGCGCGCCATCGCCTATATCGTGCGCGACCGCGACTGGGGCACCTATGAGCCCGACCTGACGGACCTGACCATCGACCAGAAGGACGACCGTTTCTCCGTCGGCTACGCGGCAAGCTGCCTCAGTCCGGACGGCAGCCGGCTCGGCTTCCACGCGACGATCGAAGGGTCCGCCGACGGCAGGCTGGTCTTCGATGTGACCGTGCTCCCCGAGAGCGATTTCGAAACCAACCGCTGCGGCTTCTGCATCCTGCACCCGATCGCCGGCCTCGCCGGCAGCCCGGTGACGGTCGAGCACACCGACGGCAGCGTGGTCGAGACGGAATTCCCCGATCTGATCGACCCGTGGCAGCCGTTCAAGGATTTGCGCGCCATCACGCATCAGGTCCGGCCCGGCGTTGTCGCGCAATGCCGGATGGAAGGCGACGCATTCGAGATGGAGGACCAGCGCAACTGGTCCGACGCCTCGTACAAAACCTATGTGCGGCCGCTGGCGCTGCCATGGCCCTATGTGCTGCCGGCCGGGCAGGCGCTGCGCCAGACGATCAGCCTGCGCATCACCGGCGATGCCAATGTGCCTGCCTCGGCGGCGCCGGCCGAACCGGTCCGCGTCGAGCTCGGGCAAGCCGGCGCGAAGCTGCCCGATATCGGCATCGTGGTCTATCCCGAGGAGATCGAGGCGGCACTTGCCGACCTGCCGTTGCTGCGAGGGCTCGGTCCCCGGCAACTGCTTTTCCACTTCGACCCGACGCGTGGTCACGGCCTCGAGGCGCTGCGCGCCCATGCCCGGCTGGCGGCCGCCTATCCTGTTTCGACGACGCTGGAGTGCGTGGTCGCTTGTGCCGGCGATCTGGACGCCGAACTTTCCGAGGTCGCCGACATGGTGCGCCGGGCAGGCCTGCGGCTCGACGCCATCGCGGTGTCGCCTGCGGTCGACCGGCAATCGACGCCGCCGGGCAGTGCCTGGCCGGCATGCCCACCGCTCGAGGACGTCTACGCGGCCGCCCGCCGCGCCTTTCCCGGCCTCCGCCTCGGCGGCGGCATGTTCAGCTATTTCACCGAACTCAACCGCAAGCGCGTTCCAGCCGGCCAGCTCGACTTCATCACCCACTGCACCAACCCGATCGTGCATGCCGCCGACGATCTCAGCGTGATGCAGTCGCTGGAGGCGCTGCCCTTCATCACCCGGTCCATGCGGGCGATCTTCGGGACAAAGCCGTACCGGATCGGACCATCGACGATTGCCATGCGCCAGAACCCGTATGGCGGCGCGACCAAGGACAATCCTCAGGGACAGCGCATCGCCATGGCGAACCGCGACCCGCGCCACGCCGCGCGGTTCGCCGCCGCATGGACGATCGGTTATGCCGCGCGGGTCGCGCCGGCGGGACTGGAGATGCTGACACTGTCCAGTTTCGCTGGACCGTTCGGCGTGGTCGCGGGATCGGGCGAACCCGCCGCAGAGGGATCGCCGCGGCCGATTTTCCAGGCCGTCAAAGGGCTTTGTGAGTTGGCCGGGCTGACGCATGTTTCCGCCATGACGAGCGACGAGACGCGGGTCCTGGCGCTGGCCGGCCGCTCCGCGTCGGGCGAGACCATCGTCTGGCTGGCGAACCTGACACCGAACGACATGCGGGTCGACGCTTCCGCGCTTGGCCGGGGCGATCTCGTGATGTCTCCCTATGCGATTACCAGCATCGGTTACTTCTCGGAATTCATCACATAGAGCGCACGCGAGCGCTCGAGGTGCTTGATCATCGCCTTCTCGGCGCCGTCGGCATCCCCGTGCTCGATGCGGTCGATGATCTCTTCGTGCTCGGTCAGCGTGTATTTTTCCTTGCCGGTCCAGATCAGCATTTCGGTGTGGTATTCCTTCAGCCAGCCCAGTGTGGCTTCGCTGACGGCGACATAGATCGGATTGCCTGAAATGGACGCGATCTGGGTATGGAATTTCATGTCGGCGGAGATGAAGGCTTCGGAATCGCCGCGCGCGGCGCGCTGCTCGGCCACGGTCGCCTTCAGCAGTTGCACATCCTCTGATTTGGCCCTTTCCGCAGCTTCCCTGACCATGCCGCGCTCGAAGAAGATGCGCGCGGTCTTCAGGTGCTCCAGCGTGTCCCGGGACGAGGACAGGATGATCTTGGCCGCACCGTCGACCTGCTTGATGATCGACTTGGCGGTGAGTTGCAGCACCTTGGCGCGCTCGCCATGCGAGATGGCGACCAACCCCATATTGCTCAGCGCCTGCATGGCCTCGCGGATCGCCGGCCGGCCGACCTCGAAGCGCTCCATCAACTCGCGCTCGGACGGCATGTCGTCGCCCGGCTGCAGTTCGCCGCTGGTGATCAGCCGCTTCAGTCTTGCAAAGACTTCGTCGGAAAGTTTGCGCCGGACGATCGGCTCCGAACGGTTCATCGTGACGAATCACTCCCTGGCCCGGTTCCTGTTTAGCATTCCCGGCAGGATTACCGGAATGCCCGCGCCTGGAGCGGGTTCGCTCCAGCTTTGCCGCAGCCCACCCGCTCTTGCCGAGGCTCGGATATTTCTTGCAATACTTATGTACTCATTATACCAGATTTCCTGCGCGACGAAACTTTTTTCGAACCTTTTTCGAGCGGCCGACCGACCATGATCACGCTTACCTATCGCATCGAGACCCCTGGCAGCATCGAGGCGCTGGCCGCAAAGATCGCCAGCGACCAGTCGACCGGCACCTTCGTCGCGCTGCCGGGCGAGACCGAGGAGCTGAAGGCGCGCGTAGCGGCGCGCGTCCTGGCGATCCGGCACCTGCCGGATGCCGTGCAACCCTCTCTCCCGGGATCCGGCAGCGGGCCCTTCCGCCGCGCCGATGTCGACATCGGCTTCCCCTTCGATGCCATCGGCACCGACCTGTCGGCACTGATGACCATCGCCATTGGTGGCACCTATTCGATCAGGGGCCTGTCCGGCATCCGCGTCATCGACATGAAGCTGCCGGAACAATACCGGGGCGCCCATCCGGGCCCGCAGTTCGGCGTCGCGGGCAGCCGCGGGCTGACCGGTGTCGAGGGCCGACCGATCATCGGCACCATCGTCAAGCCGGCGCTGGGTCTCAGGCCGCACGAGACAGCCGCGATGGTGGGCGAACTGATCGAGGCCGGCGTCGATTTCATCAAGGACGACGAGAAGCTGATGAGCCCGGCCTATTCGCCGCTGGCGGAGCGGGTGAAGGCGATCATGCCAGGGATTCTCGACCATGAGCAGAAGACCGGCAAGAAAGTGATGTACGCCTTCGGCATCTCGCATGCCGATCCCGACGAGATGATGCGCAACCACGATCTTGTGCTCCAAGCCGGCGGCAATTGCGCGGTCGTCAACATCAACTCGATCGGCTTCGGTGGCATGGCTTTTCTGCGGAAGCGTTCCGGCTTGGTGCTGCATGCCCATCGCAATGGCTGGGACATTCTCACACGCCACCCCGGCCTCGGCATGGACTTCAAGGTCTGGCAGCAATTCTGGCGGCTGCTCGGCGTCGACCAGTTCCAGATCAACGGCATCGGCTCGAAATATTGGGAGCCGGACGATTCCTTCATCCGCTCCTTCGAGGCGGTGGCGACGCCGCTGTTTTCATCAGACGATTGCGCGCTGCCCGTGGCCTGCTCCGGCCAGTGGGGCGGCCAGGCACCCGAAACCTATGAGCGCACCGGCCGCACGGTAGACCTCCTCTACCTCTGCGGCGGCGGCATCGTCAGCCATCCGGACGGACCTGGTGCCGGCGTGCGGGCCGTGCTGCAAGCCTGGCAGGCGGCGGTCGAGGGCATTGCGCTGGCGGACTATGCCCGCGATCACATCGAACTGGCCCGATCGATCGAAAAGTTCGGCGACGGCAAGGCAGCATGAGCATGGCCGCGCAAAACCTGCTCCTCAGTTATTATGGCGACGACCTTACCGGTTCGACGGACGTCATGGAGGCGCTTGAGCTCGGCGGCGTTCCGACGGTGCTGTTCATGAACCAGCCCGATCCGTCCTTGCTGGCGCGATTTTCGCATTGCCGCGCGGTTGGATTGGCGGGCACCAGCCGAAGCGAAACGCCGCAATGGATGGAGGAAAACCTTACGCCGGCCTTCGAATGGCTGAAAGGCCTCGGGGCGGCGATCTGCCACTACAAGATCTGCTCTACCTTCGATTCCAGCCCGGCGGTCGGCAGCATTGGCCGCGCCACCGAAATCGGCAGGCGTATTTTCGGCCGAGCGAGCGTGCCGATGGTGGTCGGGGCGCCGCAGCTCAAGCGCTACACCGCCTTCGGCAATCTCTTCGCGGCATTCCGCGGTGCATATTTCCGCATCGACCGGCATCCGGTGATGAGCAGGCATCCGGTGACGCCGATGGACGAGGCCGACCTGCTCATCCACCTTTCGCGCCAGACCAGCCTAAGTTCCGGTCTGGTCGACCTGGCGGCGCTGCAGGCGGACGATCTTTCGCAAACGGTCGATCAGATCCTGCGAGACAAGGACATCGTCCTGTTCGACGTCGACAGCCTCCGGACTCAGCAGCGGGTCGGCGAACAGCTTTGGCGCATCCATGAAAAGGGCCATGGCTTCGTCGTCGGATCGTCCGGCGCCGAATATGCCTTGCTTGCCGCGTGGGCCGCCAAAGGCATCGTGTCGGGGCATGCGGCATTCGCGTCGCCCGGTCCGGTGGATCGGCTCGCCGTGGTGTCGGGCAGCGTCTCGCCCACCACGGAAAAGCAAATCCGCCACGCACTCGCCCACGGGTTCGAGGGTATTGAGATGGATGCGATGCGGCTGGTCCGCGAGGGCGCCGGCGAAGCGATCGAGCAGGCGGTCGCGGCCGGGCTGGCGAGCCTTGCCAAGGGCCGCAGCGTCATCCTCTACACCGCGCTTGGTCCACAGGCCGATCGCGGCGCCGAGATCGACCGGATCGAGGGCGCCCGCAATACGCTCGGGCGGGCACTGGGGACCATCCTGCGCCGTCTGATCGCCGAGCAGAAACTCAAGCGCGCGGTGATCGCTGGTGGCGATACGTCCAGCCACGCGCTCGGACAATTGGCCATCGACGCGCTGACCGTGCGCATGCCGTTGCCGCAATCGCCGGGATCTCCGCTCTGCGTCGCCCATGGCGGCGGTGAAATCGACGGTCTTGAGATCGCACTGAAAGGCGGCCAGGTCGGCACCGACGCCTATTTCGAGACGATCCGGCTGGGAAGCTAGTCGACGAGCCAAGCCGTTCAATACAACGGCTTGCCCATGTGCTTCGGCGTCGGCCACTGCGCCGTGATGCCGGGTTGCACTGGCCGTTCGAGGTAGGTCGCCAGAACCACGTAGCTGCGCGTCGAGGTGACGCCGGGTGTCTCGTAGAGACGCAACAGGAGGCCTTCGAGCGCCTTGGTGTCCTCGGTGCGCACCTTGAGCAATACGCATGTATCGCCGGCGACGGTGTGGATCTCCTCAACCTCGGGATATTCCGAGATCGCCATCAGTTCCGGGGTCTTGCCCCAGCCGCTGGTGTCTATGTGAACGAAGGTGAGCAGCGGCTTTCGCACCGCGTTGGGATCGATGATGGCGGCCGTGTTGCGAATGGCGCCGCTGCGCCGAAGCCGCTTGACGCGCTCGTGCGCTGCCGGCGGCGACAGGCCGACGCGATCGCCGAGCTCGGCATAGCTGACGGTCGCGTCTTCGACGAGAACGCCTAATATTTTTCGGTCGGTCGCGTCGACATCCCGGGCCGCCGGCCTGTTCCGCGGAATGCCATCTGTTTCTTCATCCATAGCGGTATTCCCGATTGTCACGGAATTTAATACGGCCATTATGATGATATGTCGAACAACGATCAAGCTACAGCCTTGGGCGCGGACACCAGGCCGCCCATCCCGGCCCTCGCTTATCTCTTGACCGGGTGCATCGCCGTGATCGGCTCGAATTCGCTTGTGCTAGGTCCGATCGCTCCGGCAGTGGCCGTGTCGTTCTCGACCAGCGTCCCGATGGTGATGATGGCGGCGGCCGCGTTCGGCCTCGGCACATCGGCGAGCGCCCTGTTCCTGGCACGCCATATCGACCGGCTCGGCGCGCGCCGGATGCTGCGGGCGGCCTTGCTGCTGCTGGCATTGGCCTTGGTCGCCAGCGCGGCCGCGCCGACGGTGAGCGCGCTGGTTGCCGCGCAGCTTGTCGCTGGGATCGCGGCCGGCGTCGCCATGCCGGCAATCTATGCCAGTGCCGCGGCCATCGCCCCGCCCGGGCGGGAAAGCGGCACGATCGGCGTGGTGCTGACCGGGTGGACGCTCAGCATGGTGGCTGGCGTTTCGCTGTCGGCGGTGCTTGCCGATCTCGTGCACTGGCGCGCCGTCTTTGTCGCCGTGGCCGTGCTGGCGGCACTGGCGCTTGGCGGCCTCAGCGCATCGTCGCTCCCGGATGTCCGGAAGGCCGGACCGGCACCCGCCCCGCTGGTGGCGTTGAACATTCCCGGCATTGTGCCGCTTCTCATCGCATGCGGCACCTTCATGACCGCCTTCTACGGTGTCTATGGCTACCTTGGCGACCACCTCCACAGCGGGCTGGGGCAGCCGGTCAGCGCCAATGGGCTGGCGGCCCTCGCCTATGGCGCGGGATTTGGCACGGCGGCGCTCTTCGACGGCATCATCGATCGGCTGGGCGCCCGACGCGTCATGCCCTTTGCCTACCTTCTCGTCGCCATCGTCTACGTGGCGATCGCCGCGACCAGCGGCAGCTATGGCTTGACGCTCGCCATGGTGGCTGCCTGGGGACTTGCCAATCATTTCGGGCTGAACGTGCTGGTGATGCGCCTGTCGGCGCTCGATCCGTCGCGGCGGGGCACGATCATGGGGCTGAACAGCGCGGTGACCTACCTCGCGGTGTTCGTCGGCACCACCGGCTTCGGGCCGCTCTATTCCGGCTTCGGCTTCGCCACATGCGCGGCAGTTGCGGCCTTGCTGATGCTGATTGCCGCTGGCGCGGCGGCATGGCGCACACGCTAGAACGATCCGCCTGTTGCATTGCTCCAGTCGGCAAAACGTGATTGGCCAAGGACACCTGCTGCGTTGACAGCGGCCCCACCATCCTCCCATACAAAGCGCGTTAATGTTCTCAGGGCGGGGTGAAAGTCCCCACCGGCGGTAACGGTTTCGGCCGAAGCCCGCGAGCGCTCTCCGGTATCGGAGAGGTCAGCAGATCCGGTGTGATTCCGGAGCCGACGGTTACAGTCCGGATGAAAGAGAACGAAACGGAAGACGGACCGCCCCGGCGGGCCGCATTTCGTATCGTGCGTCCTGATTCTGGTTCGAAACGGAAGGATGGACCCATGAATCAGCATTCCCACAAAGACTATGAAGCAATCCGCATCGCCGTCATCAGGGCGCGCTGGCATGCCGACATCGTCGACCAGTGCGTGCAAGCCTTTGGGGCGGAACTGGCCGAGATTGGCGGCGGACGCTTTGCCGTCGACATCTTCGACGTGCCCGGCGCCTACGAGATTCCGCTCCATGCCAAGACGCTCGCCGGGACCGGCCGCTACGCCGCGATCCTCGGCACGGCATTCGTCGTCAATGGCGGCATCTACCGGCACGACTTCGTCGCCAACGCCGTTGTCGACGGCATGATGAACGTGCAGCTGTCGACCGGCGTGCCCGTGCTTTCGGCGGTGCTCACGCCCCACAATTTCCACGACAGCGCCGAGCATCATCGCTTCTTCTTCGAGCATTTCACGGTCAAGGGGAAGGAAGCGGCAAACGCCTGTGTGCAGATACTCGCCGCGCGGGAAAAGATCGCGGCCTGAAGCGGCGCTGCCGGGGTGGAAATCCCGGTAACGGGCTGTAGTATCCCGGAAAATACTGAGTTCGGGAGGATGCCGGTGCAGACCAAGAAGATCATCAATGACGGCAACCGTGCCGTCGACGAAATGCTCGAAGGGATCCTGGCCGCGCATCCTCGCCACCTCAGGAGCGTGGACGGCAGTCCGCGCTCGATCATCGCCCGCGATGGACCGAGGCCCGGCAAGGTCGGGCTGGTGATCGGCGGCGGCTCCGGCCACGAGCCGACCTTTCTCGGCTTTGTCGGCAAGGGGCTGGCGGACGCGGCGGCTGTCGGCAACGTCTTTGCCTCGCCGCCGCCCGATCCGATCGTCGAATGCACCAAGGCGATCAGCGGCGGCGCCGGCGTGCTGTTCATGTACGGCAACTATGCCGGCGACGTGATGAATTTCGACATGGCGGCCGAGATGGCCGCCATGGACGACATCGAGGTGCGCACGGTGCTGACCACCGACGACGTCGCCTCGGCGCCGCGTGACCAGCGGCGGAAGCGCCGTGGTGTCGCGGGTAATTTCTTCATCTTCAAGGCGGCCGGTGCCGCCTGCGACCTGATGCTCTCCCTCGACGAATGCGAGCGCGTCGCGCGCAAGGCCAACGACCGCACCTTCACCATGGGCGTGGCACTGTCGCCCTGCTCGCTGCCGCAGACCCGGCGGCCGAATTTCGAGATCGGCGCGGACGAGATGGAAATCGGCATGGGCATCCATGGCGAACCCGGCATCGCCCGCGGCAAGCTCGGGACCGCCGACGAAATCACCGACGAGATGCTCGACAAGATTTTCGCCGAGATGGCGCCGAAGCGCGGCGACAAGGTCGCGGTGCTGGTCAATTCGCTGGGTTCGACGCCGCTGATGGAGCTCTACATCATGAACCGCCGGGTCAAGCAGAGGCTCGACGCCATCGGCGTTTCGGTCCACGCGACCTGGGTCGGCAACTACTGCACGTCGCTGGAAATGGCCGGCGCTTCGGTGACGCTTTTCCATCTCGACGAAGAATTGCAGGCGATGCTCGACCACCCCTGCGACTGCGCCATGTTCCGTGCCGGCTGAGGAGCGCTCCATGACCATCGCCGCGTTCGACCTGAAAAGAATGTTCGATGCGATCGCCGTGGCGATGGAAGCCGACAGGGACCGGCTTTGCCAGCTCGACGGCGTCATCGGCGACGCCGACCACGGCATTGCCATGGCGCTCGGGTTCAACGCCGCGCGCGATGCTCTGGCATCGCTCGACCTTGCGGCGGCCGAGCCGACCGCGCTCCTCAACGCCGCGGCGAAATCGTTTCTCAATGCCGTCGGCGCGTCCTGCGGCCCGCTCTATGCCACCGCCTTCATGCGCGCCGCCGCCGCCGTCAAGGGCAAGGCGACGCTGGCGGATGCCGATGTCGTCGCGCTGCTGCAGGCCATGGCGCAAGGCATCAAGGATCGCGGCAAGGCCGAAACCGGCGAAAAGACAATGGTCGACGCCTGGCAACCGGCGGCGGAAGCGGCCGGCGCCAGCAATGCAGCAGGAAAAAACCTTGCCGAAAGCCTCCAGGCCGCTTTTGCCGCCGCCGAGCGCGGCGCGGAATCGACCAAGGACATGATCGCCGCCAAGGGCCGCTCGTCGCGGCTCGGCGAGCGCTCGCTCGGCCATATCGATCCCGGTGCGGCTTCGGCCGTCACGGTCATCGGTGCGATGCGCGACAGTCTCGCTTAGCCCTTCGCCGCGTCGAGCTTGTCGATCGCCTGGACGTTGCCGGCCGACGGTCCTTTCTCGTCGAACTCCGAGGCCAGCCAGGTATCGACAATGGCCTTGGCGAGTTCCGGGCCGATGACGCGGGCGCCCATGGTGATGATCTGGGCGTTATTGGATTTCGCCGCGCGTTCGGCCGAATAGGTGTCGTGGGTGAGTGCGGCGCGGATGCCCGGCACCTTGTTGGCCGAGATCGAGACGCCGATGCCGGTGCCGCAGAACAGGATGCCGCGATCGTTCTCGCCGTCGACGATCGTCTGGGCAAGTTTCCGCGACAGATCGGCATAGAAGCCGGCCTGGCTGAGGTCGCTGACGGTGAGCCCCGGCTTGGTCGCCAGATGCGCTGATATGACGTCGAGCAGCGGCTTGCCGGCGCTGTCGGCTCCAATGGCTATTTTCATTTTTTGTCCTTTCCAGTTCGATGATTCAGATGGCGGCCGACGCGCGGCGCAGGATGTCGATGTAGCCTTCGGCCTGCCAGGCCGAGCGGCCGATGAACAAGCCGTCGATGTTGGGCTGGGCGATCAGTTCCGCGGCATTGCCGGGATTGACGCTGCCGCCATAGAGCACCGGCGGCACGGACGGCAGCAGGCCGCCGGCGACCGTCTTGATCAGCGCCTGCTGCCTGTCGGCATAGTCGGAACTGGCCGGAATGCCCTTGTCGCCGATCGCCCAGACCGGCTCGTAGGCGAACAGGATTTTTGCTCCCCTCGCCTCGCCCTCGAGGAATTGCAGTGCACCCTCGACCTGGCTGGTCAGCACCGCATCGGCCTTGCCGCCTTCGCGCTCGGCCAGCGTCTCGCCGACGCAGATCAGCGGTATCAGTGCGTGCTTGACCGCCGCCGCCGTCTTCAGCCCAACCGTGCGGTCGGTCTCGCCGAAGTGCTCGCGCCTTTCGCTGTGGCCGAGTTCGACCAGGTCTAGGCCACAATCGTTCAGCATCACCGGCGAGATCTCGCCGGTCCAGGCGCCGGCGTCGGCCCAATGCATGTTCTGCGCGCCGACCTTGACGCGCGTCGTCGACAGCGCCTGCCCGACCTCGCGCACCGCCGTGAAAGGCGGGACGACGAAAGGCTGGATGCGATCGTCGAAACCCGCCACGAAGCCGGCCAGTGCGCCTGCAAAATCAAGCGCCTCGGCGAGCGTCTTGTTCATCTTCCAGCTTGTACCGACCCAGTAAACCACGCGTACACTCCTTGATCCTCAATCCCCGTTTGATCATCAATCCTTGTCGGCAACCACCGTCAGCGAGACGCCGGCCGCATCCAGCGTGTCGCGCATTCCGGGCTCCGGCCCGCGCCCGGTGAAGACGGCGTCGAATGCTTTGAGATCGGTCAGGAAATGCAGCGCGCTGCGGCCAAACTTGCCGTGATCCACCAGCAGATATTTGCGTGTCGCCGCGGCCATCATCAGTCGCTTGGCCTGCACCACTTCCTGGTCCTGATGGAAGGCGGAGGCGCCATGGATGGCGGACGACGACAGGAAGGCGACGTCGGCACGCAGCGACCGCAGCGAAGCCTCGGCGAGCAGGCCGAAGAAGCCGTGGAATTTCTTCGAGTACTGGCCGCCGAGCGCGATCAGGTTGATGCCTGCGGCACCGGCCAGGTCCTGGATGACGGCGAGATTGTTGGTAATCACCGTCAGTGGCCTGAGATCGGCGAGATACCGCGCGATACCGCCCGCGGTCGAGCCGTCGTCGATGATGACCGTCTGGCCGGGTTCGATCATGGCCACGGCCGCCGCCGCAAGGCGCTGTTTTTCCCCAATCGCCTGCTTCTGCCGGTAGCGGAAATCGCTTTCAAAAAGGCTGCTCGGCTGGATCGAGGCGCCGCCGCGCACCTTGCGCAGCAAACCGCTCTCCTCGAGCTCGTCGAGGTCGCGATGCACGGTCATCCTGGAGACGCCAAAGCGGGAGGCAAGATCGTCGACGCTCGCCGCGCCGGCGTCCACCAGGAAGTCCATGATGCGTTGACGTCTGTTGTCGCTCTTCATTCCCGCCGACCCGCCAACGCAGAAGCCTGGCTCCTTATCGAGCGAAGATATAACAGATATGATCGCGTAAGTATCATGATTTTTGTGATAATGGGATATTTTTGTGGGATATTTCGCCGGCTTTTATCGCGCCGCTGTAACAAGAATTGCTGCCGGGACGGTCTGTCACGGTTGCGGTTGCGCGGGATTCCGGCCAGAAGCATCGGTGGGCTGAACGATGCGCGGGCGGCCCGCAACCACAGTTCGAAACCAGATACGGGAGACTAATCGTTGGCTCGCATCACACTGAGACAATTGCTCGATCACGCCGCCGAATACGGCTATGGCGTGCCGGCCTTCAACATGAACAACATGGAACAGGGCCTCGCCATCATGGAGGCTGCCGAGGAGACCAAGTCCCCGGTCATCCTGCAGGCGAGCCGCGGCGCGCGCGCCTATGCCAATGACGTGGTGCTGGCCAAGCTGATCGACGCGCTGGTCGAAATCCATCCCGACATCCCGGTCTGCATGCATCTCGACCATGGCAACAACGAAGCCACCTGCGTCACCGCGATCCAGCACGGCTTCACCTCGGTGATGATGGACGGCTCGCTCAAGGAAGACGGCAAGTCGCCGGCCGACTATGCCTATAATTCCGGTATCACCAAGCGCGTCGTCGACATGGCGCATTGGGGCGGCGTGTCGGTGGAAGGCGAGATCGGCGTTCTGGGCTCGCTCGAGAGCGGCGGCGGCGAGCAGGAAGACGGCCACGGCGTCGAAGGCGCGATCAGCCACGACCAGCTCCTGACCGATCCGGTGCAGGCCGAGCAGTTCGTGCGCGACACCCATGTCGATGCGCTGGCGGTGGCCATGGGCACCAGCCACGGCGCCTACAAATTCTCGCGCAAGCCCGACGGCGCGGTGCTGGCGATGAACGTAATCGAGGAGATCCATCGCCGCTTGCCGAACATGCATCTGGTCATGCACGGCTCGTCCTCGGTGCCGGAGGACTTGCAGGAGATCATCAACAAATATGGCGGCCAGATGAAGCCGACCTGGGGCGTCCCGGTGGAAGAGATCCAGCGCGGCATCAAGCATGGCGTGCGCAAGATCAACATCGACACCGACAACCGCATGGCGCTGACCGGCGCGATCCGCAAGGTGCTGACCGAAAATCCCAGCGAGTTCGATCCGCGCAAATATCTGACGCCGGCGATGGCGGCGATGAGGAAGCTCTGCAAGGAGCGCTTCGAGCAGTTCGGCACCGCCGGCAATGCGCCGAAGATCAAGCCGCTACCGGTTTCGGAAATGGCCAAGCGCTACAAGTCGGGCAGCCTCGATCCGAAATTCGCCTGAGTTCGATCCGGTTGCATTTCATGGACAGGAGCCGCATGGGCTCCTGTCCGATTTCTATCCGGCCTTCGGCGAAATCCCCGCCCTGCCGGCGTCGATGAACGGTGCCCAATAATCGACCGACTCGCGGATCATGGCGACCACCTGATGGTCGACCGGCTCGCGCTCGCGGAAGGATAGTTCGAGGCAGATTTCGTTGTCGGTGCCGCCGCCGCGCCGCACCGTCTCCAGCAGCTTCTCAGGCGTGATGCGGCCGTCCTTGTTGTGGGCCGCGGTGAATGGCCAATGGCCACCCTTGTTCATCGACGATTGCTTGATGTGGATGATCGGCGACTTCAGGGGAAAAGCTTCGGCCCAGGCATAGGGATCGATGTCGGCCGGATTGGAGGAAGTGACGTCGCCATGGTCGATGTCGACCATCATCTCCAGCGGAATGGCCATGCCGGCCGCGTCGATCGCGTCCTGCAGCATCCGGCAATTCTCGATCGTGTGACCGAATTCGCGACCGACCGACATCGGCTCCCAGAACAGATAGGTCAGGCCTGCCGCCCGGGCGTGCTCGGCGACCTCGCGCCAGCAGTCCATCGCGATGTCGAACAGCCTGGCGCGACGGGCGGGATCGTCATAGTCCCGATGCGTGAAGATGGCGAACTGCGTGCCCATGCCGCTGGCGCCAAGCTCGGCCGAGATGTCGGCAAAGGTCTTGAACCAGTCGACATAATAGCGGCGCACATCGGCATCCGGATGGCCGAAATGGTTCAGCCGGCCATAGGGGCCGGTCATGCCGGAGGTGACGCGCACGCCGGTGCGATCCAAGGCGTTGCGGAACAGGCGGACGAACTTGACGATCGTCGCCGCCGGCCAGCCTGGGTTGACGAATTCATGCGTGAGCTGAACGTCGCGAATGCCGATCTCATAGGCGACGGTATCGATCAGATCATCCGGCTCGGCGAAGCGGTTGACCAGCGGATTGGTGTTGAGGGAGAGCGTGAAAGCCAAGGTCGCGATCCCTTCAACGCCGGCGCAGAACAGGGGCGATGAGCGCCATCAGCCTGCCCTCGCCTGCCGGCTCGCGCACCAGTGCTCAAAGGCCGACTTCTCCTCGGCGGACAAATGCAGGCCATGCTTGGTGCGCCGTTCGAGAATGTCGGCCGCGTCTTCCGCCCATTCCTGTTCAAAGAGGTAGTTCGCCTCGCGCTCGAAGAAATCCTTGCCGAAGCACCGCCCCAGTGCGGCGAGCGATCGGGCGCCGCCGACCACGGACCGCGTCCTGGTGCCGTAGAGCCGGCCGTAATGCTTGAGCAGCGATGCCGGCATCCATGGATACTCGTTTGCGAGGTTGCCAAGAAACTGTTCGAAGTCGGCATTGGCGATGTCGCCGCCGGGCAGATGCGCCTTCGCGGTCCAGGCTTTGCCCATGCGGGGAAAGAACGGTGCGATCCTGTCCAGCGCATGCTCGGCCAGTTTGCGGAAGGTGGTGATCTTGCCGCCGAAGACGGAGAGCAGCGGCGCCTGCGCGTCCGGCGCGTCGAGTTCGAAAATATAGTCGCGCGTCACCGCGCTCGGATTGTCGGCGTTGTCGTCATAGAGCGGCCGGACACCGGAGAACGAATGGACCACGTCGCCCCGCGCAAGGCCGCGCTTGAAATAGCGGTTGACCACCTTGATGAGGTAATCGATCTCGCTCTCATCCGCCCTCACATCCTCGGGCCGGCCCTCGTAGGGGATGTCGGTGGTTCCGATCAAGGCTAGATCGTTCTGGTAGGGATTGATGAAGATGACGCGCTTGTCGTTGTTCTGGACGAGATAAGCCTGCCTTCCCTCCCAGAATTTGGGCACGACGATATGGCTGCCCTTGACGAGGCGGACATTGCGCCTGGAGTTCTGGCCGGCAACGCGGTTGACGATGTCGTTGACCCAAGGGCCGGCGGCATTGATCAGCGCGCGGGCCCGTACACTGGTCTTGATGCCGGTCCTGACGTCGCGCATCTCGACAACCCAGAGGCCGCCCTCGCGGCGGGCCGCGGTGCAGGCGGTGCGGGTGAGGACCTTCGCTCCCCGTTCGGCCGCGTCGAGCGCATTGATGACGACGAGGCGGGCATCGTCGACCCAGCAGTCGGAATATTCGAAGCCGCGCTTGAAACTGTCCTTGATCGGCGCGCCCTCGGGCGCGGTGCGCAGGTCGAGCGTCCGCGTGGCGGGCAGCCGCTTGCGGCCGCCGAGGTGGTCGTAGAGGAAGAGGCCGAGCCGCACCAGCCATGCCGGCCGGTCGTCCGGGCTGTGCGGCAGCACGAAGCGCATGGGCCAGATGATGTGCGGCGCCGATTCCAGCAGCACCTCGCGCTCGATCAGCGCCTCGCGCACGAGGCGGAACTCGTAGTATTCGAGGTAGCGCAGACCGCCATGGACGAGCTTGCCCGAGCGTGAGCTGGTGCCTTCGGCGAGATCGTCCTTTTCGCACAGGACGACGGAAAGCCCGCGGCCGGCGGCGTCGCGCGCGATGCCGGCGCCATTGATGCCGCCGCCAATGACGAAGAGGTCGACTATGTCAGGGCCGACGCTCATCTTGCCGTCGCCCCACTGCCTGATTTTCGCATCATGGCCATCGCTCTCAGCACGGATTGACCGGAGGCAGGCCGGCCAGGTAGCGGCGCACTTCCTCGGCGGCCTGCTCGGCGGCATAGGTCACGGTGCGCACCGAAGCGCCGGCGATATGCGGCGTCAGCGTCACGTTGGGCAGCTGCAGCAAGGGCCAGTCCGAGGGCACCGGTTCGACCGCGAAGGTTTCCAGCATGGCGCTGGCGATCTGCCCTGAAACCAGCGCCTCGTAGAGTGCGTCGTAGTCGACCAGCGGGCCACGCGCCGTATTGACGAAGATCACGCCCGGCTTCATCCGCGCGATGGTGTCCTTGCCGATCAGACCGCGTGTCTCCTGCGTCACCCGTGAATGCAGCGTGACCACATCGGAGCGCGACAGGAGGTCGTCGAGCGCAACCAGTTCGACGCCAGCGTTGCGATCCTCGGCGCTCAGTTGCACATAGGGATCGCTGACCAGGACGTGGCAGCCGAAGGCGCGCAGCAGGCGCACCACCTTCGTGCCGATATTGCCGTAGCCGACCACGCCGACGGTCATTTCGCCGAGCTCGCGGCCGGTGCGGTCGGCGCGGTAGAGATCGCCGCGCCATTCCCCCTTGCGCAAGGCCTCGTGGCCGACTCGGATCAGCCGCGTCTCGGCCAGGATGGCGCCGATGGTAAACTCAGCCACGGCGGTGGCGTTGCGGCCGGGCACATTGACCACGGTGATGCCATGCGCGCGGGCCGCTTCCATGTCGATGTTGATCGGGCCGCCGCGCGACACCGCGACCAGCTTGAGCCCTGGCAGGCGCCGCATCATGCCCTCCGACAGGGGCGCAAGCTGGGTGACGAGGATTTCGGCATCGTCGATGAAGTCGACGACCTCGTCGGGATGGCCGAAATATTCCTTGACCTTGTCGAGGCCCAGCGCGGCGTTGCCGAACTCCATCGGCTCGTCGGGCCAGGCCGTCCGCAATGTCCTGATATCGAGGTCGCCACTGGCCACCTTCTCGATTTTGACGCGAAACACCTCCGGCAGCATGAAGTTGTCGCCAATGATCGCTATTTTCCTCAGCATACTCGACTTCTCAATTTTCCTGTGATGTCGCCATGGCACGCCAGACCGGCCGCAGGGCCTGGTGCGCCAGCATGTAGGACGGGGTCATCCTGTCGTAGATCGCGGCGAGATCCGGGTCGCTCGGCTCGGCCTCGCCGAGCAGCGGCGTCACCCATTCGCCGACGCATTCGTCCATGGAGGCGTATTGACCGATGCAGACCGCGGCGATCATTGCGGCACCGGCCGCGCCGGCCTCCTCGCGCGCGCTGGTGCGCGTGTCGGCACCGATGGCCGCACCCAGGATCTTGCGCAGCGCCGGGCTTCTGGCGGCGCCGCCGGTCAGGCGAATTTCGCGCGGCAACGGGCCCATGGCGGCGTAGCAATCGCGCGCCGCGAAGGCCAAGCCTTCGAAGACGGCGCGCACCAGATCGGCGTAGCCGTGACGCGACGAAATGCCGACGAAGCCTGCCCTGGCATTGGCATCGACGAACGGTCCGCGCTCGCCGGCTTCCGACACGTAGGGCTGGTAGAGCAGCGAAGCCGGCTGCGAGGCCGCGATCCAGGCATCGACCAGCGCGATCATCTCGCCATTGCTGCGGGTTATGCCTTGCGAGGCGAGGATGCCCGAAGCGAGGCCAAGCACCCAGTCGATGTTGAGCGTCGCCGCCATGTTGGACTGCATCTGCGCGAAGACGCCCGGCGCCGGCATCGCCATCGTATAACCGGTCGCCGCTTCGTTGAGCTGCACATCATCAGGGGTCTCGGCCAGCCGCATGTGCATGCCGGTGGAACCGATGATCGAGCAGCCGGGCTTGCGCTCGCGGTCGAGAAGGCCGGCGCCGAGCGCGGTGCAGACGACGTCGACATAACCGAGCACGACGGGTGTGCCGGCAAGCATTCCGGTGACTTCGGCGGCGGCCGGCGACAGTCCGGCGCTGTGGCTCGTGCCGTCGACGATCGGCGGCAGCAGGTGCCTGAGATCGGCGACGCCGAGGACGTCGAGCACGTCCCCACTGTAGTCACGGGTGCGGAAGTTGCCGAAAGTGAAGGTCCCTTCGGACGGATCGGTGGCGCGTTCGCCGGTCAGCTTGAAATAGAGCCAATCCTTGCAGTGGAACGCGGTCGCGGCCTTGCCGAGCATTTCGGGCATGGTGCGCTTCATGAAGGCGAACTGCGAGCCTTGCTGGCAGGCGGCGAGACCGCTGCCGGTCTTCTCGAAGCGCAGCCGGTCATCGGGCCGCGCACGGATTTCCTCGACGACGCCGGCGGCGCGCGCGTCGAGCCAGAGCCAACCCTTGGCCACCGGCTCGCCCCCGCCGTCGATCAGCCAGGTGCCGTCGCCCTGCCCGGTCACCGCGATGGCGACGGTCCGGCTGGCGAGATCGGGCACCTTGTCGGCAAGCTGGCGCAGGGTCGTGGCGGCATCGGCCCATGTGCGGGCCAGATCCTGTTCGGCGCCGCCGCCCGGCAGCGTCTCATAATGGTTCGGCGTTGCCGCGGCCGCGATCTGGCGGCCCTTCGTGTCGAAAGCGATGGACTTGATGACGGAAGTGCCGGCATCGATGCCGATCAGTACGTCGCGCATTACGCGAGCTCCATGCCGTGCGAGATCGCCTTGCCGCTCGCCTGGTCGAAGACGTGCAGGTTTTTGGGATCGATGCTGACATTGATGGGCGCGCCGAGGTCGAGCCGGGTGCGGTCATGCTCCACCAGGACCAGCGAGCCGCCGGCGAAGTCGGCGGCGATGTGGGTCTGGTCGCCGAGCCATTGGTTGGCCGAGACCCTGGCCGGAACCCCCTCCTTCGAACGCCGGACCGCATAGGGCCTGATGCCGATGACCACCCGCTCGCGGCTGAGCAGCTGGTCGCGAACCGGAGTGCTGAAGGCGTCCTTGTCATAGTCGAGCGACAGCCCGTCGGGCAGCTTGAGACTGATGCGGCCGGCGGTCGTGCCGACAAAGGCCTCGAAGACGTTCATCGGCGGCTCGCCGACGAAGGTGCCGGTGAACAGGTTCGCCGGGCGCTCCTTGATCCGGTCCGGCGTATCGAACTGCTGCAGCACGCCGCCCTCCATCACCGCGATGCGGTCGGCCAGCGCATTCGCCTCGGTCTGGTCGTGGGTGACCAGGATCGCGGTCAGGCCGCGTTCCTTGATGAAGTGCTTGATGCGGCCGCGCAGCACGGCGCGAAGCTGCGGCTCGAGCTGGCCCATCGGCTCGTCCAGCAGATGCAGGTCGGCCTCGCGGATCAGCGCCCGGCCGAGGCTGGCGCGCTGCTGCTGGCCACCCGAAATGGAGCTGGGATAGCGCTCCAATATGTCCTCGATCTCCAGCAGCTTTGCGATGCTGGCGACCTTGGCGTCGACCTCGCTCCTGGGCAGCCTTGCGGCCTTGAGGGCAAAGGCCATGTTCTCGCGCACGGTGAGCGGCGGATAGAGCGAATAGCCCTCGAAGGCCATCGCCACATTGCGTTTGACCGGCGGCAAGGTGTGTACCGTGCGGCCGGCGACCGCGATCGCGCCACGCGACACCTCCTCGAAGCCAGCGATCATTCGCAAGGTCGAGGTCTTGCCGCAGCCCGACGACCCGAGCAGCGCCACGATCTCGCCCTCGCCGATCTCCATCGTCAGGTTCTTGACGGCGTGAACGCCCCTGTCGATCGGGCCATAGAACTTGTCGACGCCTGATATGGTGAGCGCGCTCGGGCTCATGCCGCTTCTCCGTTGCGCAGTTTGACGACATTCCTGGCGCCGATGCGCTCGCCGCTCGCCCGATCGAACAGCAGGGCGCTCTCGCCGTCGACGGCGATATGCGCCTTGCCTTCGCTGCGCCCCGGGGTTCCGGCCGGGCGCGAGACCAGGATTTCACGGCCGCGCACGGTGCGCACCAGGGTAACGATCTTTTCGTTGAGCGGCGTCTCCGCCTCGACGGTCACCGGAACGGCGCCGGGTTCGTTTTCGCCGACGAAATGCAGGGCCTCGGGTCTCAGCCCGATGATGCAGTCGCGGCCGATGGCGGCCTCGGGAGCATCGGCGAGATGGACCTGCACATTGGACAGGCCGACATAGCCCCCCCGGGCATCGCGCGCGGGCTTGACGTCGAGCAGGTTGATGGTCGGATCGCCGAACAGCCGCGCGATCTCGATGTTGGCCGGCTCACGATAGATCTGCTCGGGCGTACCAAGCTGCCTGATGACGCCTTGCGACATCACCGCGATGCGGTCGCCGAGCGCCATGGCTTCCTTGTAGTCCTGGGTAACGTAAACGACGGTGGCGCCGCGATCGGCGAGCAGCCGCGGCAGTTCGAGCCGCATCTCGAAACGCAGCTTGGCGTCGACATTGCGCAAGGGATCGTCGAGCAGAAGCAGCGGCGGCGAACCGACCAAAGCGCGGGCAAGGGCCGTGCGCTGCTTCTGGCCGTTGGAGAGCGCGCGCGGCTTGTGGGAAAGCACATGGCCGATCTTCAACAATTTGGCGACGCTCTCGACACCGGCCTTGATCGCGCTCTGCGACGAGCGCTTGGCCGCCAGCGGCGTCGCGATATTGTCGAAAGCGCTCATATGCGGAAACAGCGCGAAATTCTGGAACGCCATGCCGACGCCGCGGAATTCCGCGTCGACATCGGTCATGTCCTCGCCGCCGATCAGGATCTTGCCTTCGTCCGGATCGATGACGCCGGCGACCAGCCGCAACAGCACCGTCTTGCCGGCGCCCGAGGGACCAAACAGCACCAGCGTTTCGCCATCGGCGACGGTCAGCGACAGATTGTCGAGGACGGTCTGGCTCTTGTAGCGCTTGACGACGTTTCTGAGTTCGAGGCTGGCCATTTCTATCCTTTCACCGCGCCGAGCGACAGGCCCTCGACCAGATAGCGCTGTGCATAAAGGGCGAGCGCCAGCGTCGGCGTGATCGACAAGACTATGGCCGCCGAAATCTGGCCGTACTGGATGCCCGATGAAGTGATGAAGGCCAACGCGCCGACCGTCACCGGCTGCTTGTCGGCCGAAGCCAACACCAGCGCGAAAACGAAATTGTTCCAGGCGAAGATGAAGGCAAGCAGGCCGGCCGCCGCGATGCCAGGGCCGGCGAGCGGCAGCGCGATCTTGCGAAAGGTGGCGAACCAGGAATGGCCGCCGATGCGGTAGGCATATTCGATGTCGGCCGGAATATCCTCGAAATAGCCGCGCACGATCCACAGGATCAGCGGCAGGCAGATCAGCTGGTAGACCCAGATCAGCCCGATATAGGTGTTGGCCAGGCCGAGCTTCTGGAAATAGAGGGTCAGCGGCAGCAGCACCAGAAGTGCCGGCGCGAACTTGAACGACAGCAGCGTGAAGGCGATGTCTTCCGAACCGCGGAATTTGTGGCGCGCGAAGGCGTAGGCCGCCGGCACGCCGAGCAGCAGTGAAACCGCCACCGAGGTCACCGACAGGAATACCGAGTTCCAGAGGTTGCGCATGAAGGCGATGTCGAGCGTGCCGGCGGCCGTCATCAGCTTGCCGGTGATCAACGCCGTGTAGTTGGCGAGCGTCGGTTCGAAGATGAGCTGCGGCGGGATGCGCAGAATGGTCTCGTTGGTCTGGAACGACATCATGAAGATCCACAGGATCGGGAACATGAAGAAGATCACGACCAGCGTCAGTGCCGCGCCGCGCAGGATGCGTTCGAGAAGCGAGGTATGTTCCATCGCCGCCTCCTATGCCTGGCCGCGGGCGCGTTCGCGCAGCCTGAGCCAGTTCTTGATGAAGATGTTTGAGAGGAAATAGGTGATCGCCCACAGGATGATCATCAGCGCCGCCGAGCGACCGACATTGGTCGACTGGAAGAAGTTGAGATAGGCCTCGACCTGGAACACGGTCAGCGTGTCGCCCGGCCCGCCCTGTGTCATGGCGTAGATGATGTCGAACTGCTGGATGGAATCGAGCAGGCGAAACAAGGTCGCCGTCAGGATGTAGGGCGTCAGCATCGGCAGCGTGATGCGGAAAAAGACGAAGCTCCTCGGCACGCCGTCGAGCGCGGCGGCCTCGAAGGGCTGCGTCGGCAGGCTGCGCAGGCCGGCAAGCAGCAGGATCATGATGAAGGGCGTGTAGACCCAGATGTCGACCAGCACGACGGTGAACAGCGCCGTCGACGGTGACGACGCCCAGCGAAAATCCTGCAGCCCGATGAGGCTGGCGAGATAGCTCAGCACGCCGAAGCCCGGATTGGTCATCAGCTTCCACATCAGTGCTGCCAGCGCGGGCGCCGTCATCAGCGGCATCAACAGCATGATCGAGATGAAGTTGTTGAGCGTCGAGCGCTTCTGCAGCAGCAGCGCGATGGCGAGACCGAGAAGCAGTTCCAGCACGACCGTGGTGCCGGCATAGAGCAGCGACACTTTCAACGTATTCCAGAATTTCGGGTCGGTGAAGAAGGAGATGTAGTTGTCGCCCCAGTTGAACTGGCGCGCCCAAGGCTGGCTCAGACGATAGCGTTGGAACGAGTAAACGACCGACGTCAGGAACGGGATCAGGATGCCTATGCAGACCAGCAAGGCCGGCAGGCTGAGCACATAGGGCAGCACCCGCTTGCTGATCCTGAAGCCGGATGGCTTGAGCCTTTGCGATACCACCGCAGTCATCGAGCTGCTCCGTTGTTGCTGTCGCTTCGCCCTGCCGGCCGCCCAAGGGAGCAAGGCGGCCGGTGGGGCGAAATGGCGGTCACCTTTCGGCACCGCATCGCAAACATGAAAGATGTGGCGAGGGCCGAACCGCCAAGCAGGCCGGCCCTCGTTGCGACTTAACCGAGGCCGGCTTCCTTGAGCTGGCCGTTGATGCTCTCGGCGAGCTTGTCGAGGCCCTCGTCGATCGGCACTTCCTTGGACACCATCTTCTGCAGCGTCGCCGCCCATTCGGTGGTGAGATCGAAGAACAACGGCTGCGCCGTGAACTTGATCGAGGCGCCGGGTGCCGAGGCGTCGAACATCTCGACATAGCCCGGATAGCTCTTGTTCAGCTTCTCGCGGAAGACCTCATCTTTCCAGACCGACTGGCGGACTGGGTTGACAAAATCCATCTTGGTGGCGCCGAACAGCGCATGCTCAGGTCCGGAGGCCCATTGCATGAAGTACCATGTGGCGTCCTTGTCCTTGGAGAAGTTGGACATCGACAGCGACCAGATCCAGATGTTCGGCGTTGGTGCCTTGGCCTCCGGATTCGCCTTGAAGGCGGCGAAGGCAAGCTTGCCGGCCATCTTGTTGTCGCCACCATTCATGAAGTAGCCAAGGATATCGGCGTCGAAGATCATCGCCGAGGCGCCGGCGCCCAGATCGGTGCCGACCTGGTACCAGGTGTAGGTCGACCAGTCCTTCGGGCCGCTCTCCTGGATCATCTGCACCCACTGCTTGTGGAAAGCCTTGGACTGGGCGGTGTTCATGGCGGCCGACAATTTACCGTCGGCCGACACGTTCAGGTCCTTCTGATCGAAATTGGCGTAGGCCGACAGGAACCCCGGGTGTATGGTCGCCCAGGAGCGCGAGCCGCGCACACCAATGCCGTAGACGCCGCCGCCGACATCCTTGGTGAGCTTGGCGGCAGCGGCCACCATCTCGTCCATATTGCCGGGAACCTTGACGCCCGCCTTGTCGAACATCGCCTTGTTGTAGGTGATGTTGTTCTGCTCGAACCCCCACGGAATGCACCACTGCTTGGCGTCTTCCGATCCCAAAGCTCCGCCCGGCTTGCCGTTCCAGGCGCAGGAATTCTTGACGCCTGGCAGGAAGTCGTCCCAAGCATAGTTCGGGTTGGTCTTGGCCGGATCCTTGATCCATTCGTTGAGGTCGGTGATCCAGCCGGCTGGGCCATAGGTCCAGGTCATGTACGCGCCGGTCATGAAGGCATCATATTCGGGCGAGCTCGCCGACAATGCGGCCGTCACCTTGTCGAAATAGACGTCTTCGGGGAATACGTCGTAGACGACGTTCATGCCGGTCAGCTTCTTGAAGTTCTCAAGATTGGCGATCATGGCGTCGGCATAGGGATGCTTGTTGAGCAAGAGCTTGATGGTCTTGCCCTTATGCGCCTGCCAGTCGAAGTCCGCGGCAAGCGCGCGGGTCTGGCCGAGGTTGAGCAGCGTGCCGGCGGTGCCGGCGGCGAGACCCATGGCACCCAGGCCCTTGATCAGTCCACGACGGTCGACTTGTCCGCGCAGGAAGGCATCTATCAGGTCTTTCTCTTTCTCATGCATTTCGTCTTCTCCTCCACAGGGTAGTTTCAACTGGACTGTTGCCGGCTACCCGACCGGCGTCTCTTCCACGAGCGATCGCGCCGTGCGCTCGTCCGTTATCAGGCCCTTGAGATAGCGCCCCTCCAGCACCGACTTGATTGCGCGAACCTTAATCCTGCCGCCGGCGACGGCGACAATCCGGCGGCTGGCGATATCCTCGCGCGCCAGTGCCAGCGCCCGGTTGGAAACGGTCGTCGCCACTGCCTTGCCGGCCTCGTCAAAGAAATGGCCGAGCAATTCGCCGACACCGCCATTGCGACGGATCTCCTCCATCTCGCCCTTCTCGATCATGCCGGTGGCGACAAGCGAAGCCTCGCGTTCGGCGGTGCCGATGCCCGCAAACAACAGGTCGGCGGATCTGGCGAGATCGAAGACCTCACTAATGCCCTTCTGGCCCAGCAGCACGATGCGGTCCTCCGCCGTGTTGGCGAACATCGGCACCGGCATCACATAGGCCTCGGCACCGGTGCGTTCGGCGAGACGGTGGATGACATCATGCGGGTTGGCCGAGAATTTCCGCGTCAGGCCACCAAGCAGCGAGACGAAACGGATGCGGTCGGTGGTGGTCCGCGGCAGATATTCCACGCAGGCCGCGAGCGTGCGGCCATGGCCGACGCCGATCAGCGCCTGCTCGCCGCGCTCGATCTCGCGCTTGAGGAACTGCGCGCCGGCGATGCCGAGCGCCTTGAGCGGCAGATCCTCGGAATCGAAATCCGGAACCACCTCGCAATAGTCGAGGCCGTAGCGGCGGGACAATTCGTCCTCGAGCTCGACGCATTCCGACACTTCGCCGTCGATATAGACCTTCACCAGGCCTTCCTGGTTGGCCTTGGTGATGAGGCGGTGCGCCTTGAGGCTGGTCAGCCCCAGCCGCTTGGCGACCTCGGACTGGGTCAGGCCGCCGGCGTAATGAAGCCACGCGGCCCGCGCCGCCATGCTGGCATCATCGTCCCGCAAAAGGCCGTTTCCAAAACCAACCACGTTTCCATCCCGGTGATATTTTTATCAGTTGCTGCAAAATTTTTCACACGGATCGGACGAAGTCAAGCGCCACCTTCAAATTGCATGGCGTTTGGTCGGCTGCCGCGCGACGGTTCGCCGGGAACCTCACGAAGGCAAAAAGGTTCTTACATCGACAGCCCGAGGTCGCGACGTACCGGCCAGCCGCAAGCAACGTCGTCAGCGAGGGCGCCGAAATCCTGAGAAAAATGGAGGGCGGAGCACCAGCGCCGCCCTGACAGGGCGATGTTCGAGCCGCTTTGCTGCGATATGCCACTTCATCCGACATGGCCCGATCTTGTCGCCCGGTTGCTGCTTGCGCTGCTGGCTGGTTTCTTCATCGGCCTGAACAGGGAAGCGCGCGGCCACACCGCCGGGCTTCGCACGACCATCCTGGTCGCCCTGGCAGCCGCTGTGGCCATGATCCAGGCCAACATACTGCTTGATACCACGGGTAAGGGAATGGACTTCTTCGCCAGCATGGACGTGCTGCGTCTGCCGCTTGGCGTGCTGACCGGCGTCGGCTTCATCGGCGGCGGCGCCATCCTTCGGCGCGGCGATCTCGTGACTGGGATCACCACCGCGGCCACCATGTGGATCATGACGATGATCGGACTTGCCGTTGGCGGCGGCCAGTTTGGTCTTGCGGCAATTGCAACCGTGCTGACGCTACTGACACTTCAGGTGTTGAAATGGGTCGACCTCAAGTTGCCGCGCGACCACCATGCGATCCTGTCGGTTTCCTGGGCAAACGGATTCCCACCTGACCTTCCGGAGATGGTGCGGCCGCTCGGCTACGGCGCGCGCCTTGCCAAGATCGAGCATGATCCCAGCCGCGACCGCTTCGTGTACTCGTTCAATCTCGAATGGAGACAGTCCGACGCCGCCGAACCCTCGACGGAAATCCTGGCGCTGGTCGCGCGCGAATGCGAGATCGAGCGATTCGAGCTCATCGGCGAGAAGGCGTCCTGAAGAGCAATTTTTCCGCCCCGGGGACGCGGCAGATACCGCGGGTCGCCTGCCCGGGAGGTCAATCGAAGAGAAAGGTTACTGCAGGGTCCGTGCGGCGGACGGCACGGAATGGCCATGTGCCATGCCGGCATCGGCATCACCCTCGCCGAGCGAACGATCGAGGCCCGTCGCCACCACCGAGACCCTGAAGCGGCCTTCCATGCTCTTGTCGAAGATGGCGCCGACGATGATATCGGCGTCCTCATAGACCTCTTCACGGATGCGCGTGGCCGCCTCGTCGACCTCGAACAGGGTCATGTCCCGGCCGCCCGAAATCGACACCAGCACGCCCTTGGCGCCCTTCATCGACATTTCGTCAAGCAGCGGATTGGCGATCGCGGCTTCCGCCGCCTTCATCGCCCGGCCTTCGCCCGAAGCCTCGCCGGTTCCCATCATGGCGCGGCCCATGCCGCGCATCACCGATTTGACGTCGGCGAAGTCGAGATTGATCAGGCCTTCCTTGACGATGAGGTCGGTAATGCAGCTGACGCCTGAATAAAGCACCCTGTCGGCGATGACGAAGGCATCGGCAAAAGTGGTCTTGGCATCGGCAATCCGGAACAGGTTCTGGTTGGGGATCACGATCACGGTGTCGGCGGCCTCGCGCAGCCGCTCGATGCCCTCTTCGGCCATCTGCATGCGGCGCCTGCCCTCGAAGGTGAACGGCTTGGTGACGACGCCGACCGTCAGGATGCCGGCCTTGCGCGCCGCCTGGGCGATGATCGGGGCCGCACCGGTTCCGGTGCCGCCGCCCATGCCGGCAGTGACGAAACACATGTGGGTGCCGGCCAAATGATCCATGATCTCGTCCAGCGATTCTTCGGCCGCGGCACGGCCGATCTCGGGCAACGAGCCGGCGCCAAGGCCTTCCGTGACGTGCGCGCCAAGCTGGATCAGCCGCGTCGCCTTCGACATAGTCAGCGCCTGGGCATCGGTGTTGGCGGCAATGAACTCGGTTCCCTGAAGCTGTTCCACGATCATGTTGTTGATCGCGTTGCCGCCGCCGCCGCCGACGCCGATCACGGTGATCTTGGGTCTCATCTCGGAGATTTCCGGCTTCTTGAACTCGGCCATGCCTGCTTCTCCTTCGCCAATTGCGTGCGCTTCACGACCCACAAGCAGACTGCCTGCAAGACATTGCAATCGAGCGGCATGACGCGAATCAGTCCGTTCGGATGGGTACCCCAAAAAGCCAGAGAGCGGCCGGACGTGCAAGTGCGTGAAGGTCAAGTTTTGTGATGAAGAGGCCGACCTACGAGAACGACTGTCCGGTTTCGGACGATCGCGATAATGTCGTCGTGGATCAGGCACCAAGCGGATGCCTGCGATGGATGCCTAGAACTCGCATTTGCCGATGGCCATCGATGGCTGAGCGAGATTTTCTACGAACTTCGTCGGCAAGCAAGGCCGAGGGGATATATGCCCTCCAGACCCAAAGGTATGAAAGAATGTCCAGCTTGCCATCGATGAGGGTGCGACAGCCGGGGAGAGTGCGACAGCCGGGATCGCGACGCGGATTTTTGCGGCGATGAAACGCCCCGTCGACCACGGCGCCATGGCCGTCTCAGGCTATACCGTTCCCTGGCATACAGCGGCAGGAACACCAGTCGCCCTCCATGTCTCGTCGTCGCGGCCGGTACGCGACGTGCACGTCGTGCGGCTCGACACGCAAGCGGCCGAGCCGATGGGCTGGCGCGTCGAGCCGACGGGAAATGCCGTGTCCCGTCGCGATTTCGATCACGGATCCTTCCTCAGGGTCGCGGCGGCGGAACTTGCCAAGGCCACCGAGATCGAAGGCGTCGCCTTCGAAGTATACTTGACCCGCAACGATGGCGCCCGCGTGCTGTTCGAAAGCGGAAACCTGCGCCTCGGCTTGCAGGACGGGCGGCTGATATCAGGCGACGACGGCAACTCGCCCGATAGCGACGTGGTCTTGCCGGCAAACACCTGGCTCAAGGTCGAGATTTCGTCGAACGACGGCGCGACCGTGCTGCGGATCGATTCGGACGATCTCCTGTCGCCGTTTCGCCTGGATCGTCGATTCGACCTGCCGTGGCGGCTCCTGACCGGCGACATGGTCTTCGGCACCAGCACGGCAAACGATGTCAGGTCGCTCAACGCGAAATTCTCGACGATCTCGCTGCAAACCGCGGCTGGCCGTATCGCCTGGACGTTTCCGACCCTGCTGCCGAGAGGCCCGCTCGCCTCGACAGGCACCGATCGCGTCCTCTTCCTGGAAACGGTCAACCAGCCCGCCTTCTGCATGACCTCGCGCCGCTGGGACGGGTCGAGTTTCGACCCCCGGCTGGTGCCGTCGCATTACGACGCCGTGCATTGCCACGACGACGACATGGGGGCGTTGCGGTGGCCGGCCTCATACCAATTGCAGGTTCCCGCCGAGGCGCCCGCCGGGGTCTATGCCTTCGAGGTCGGTCACGATGAAGGATCGGAGCGTATCGTCTTCTTCATCACTTCGTCGGAGCGCCGGGCGCCGTTGTTGTTCCTGGTGCCGACGGCCACCTATCTCGCTTACGCGGACGAATTCCTGCCGGCGCATCTCTACGAATGGATGTGCGAAGATCGCGGCCATCGCTTCGCGATCGATAACAATCTGAAGTCGCTCTACGACTATCACAGCGACCTCAGCGGCGTGTCGATCTGTTCCACCAGGAAGCCCAAGGCGACGCTGCGTGACGACTACAATTATCCGCTCTGCGGCTGCCCGCACAATCTGCCGGTCGACCTGCATTTTCTACGCTTCTGCCACAACAATGATATCGCCTTCGATCTCATCACCGACCGCGACCTGCACGAACTGGGTCTTGGCGGCCTGCAGGGCTATCAGGCGGTCATCACCGGCAGCCATCCCGAATACATGTCGGTCGAGATGGAGCATGCGCTGCGGCAGTTCGCGGCGGCGGGCGGCAGCATCGCCTATCTCGGCGGCAATGGCTTTGCCGGCAAGGTGGCGTTCCAGGACGATCTGATGGAATTGCGCCGCTCGCCGCTCGAGGCGGGCCGGACCTGGGACGGCCCCATCGCCGAACAGTCACTGTCGATTACCAACCAGCCGGGAGGCTACCTGCGCGCCAGCGGGCGCGGCGAGTTCTCGCTGACCGGCGTCGCCATCTCGCTGATGGGTTTCGATGGCGCGCGGCCTTTCACGCGTACGCCGGAAAGCCGTCAGCCCTCGGCCGCGTGGTTGTTCGACGGCGTCACCAGCGAGACCTTCGGCGACGAGGGCATCGTGCTTGGAGGCGCCGCCGGCTACGAGGTCGATGCCACCGACCCGCATCTGGGCACATCCCCCGACACCATGGTCATTGCCCGCGCGACCGGATTCCCGGACAGCTTCGTCCATGACGCGACGCGCTGGTACGAAGGAGGTGACAGAGAGCGCGACGAGCGCCGCTGCGCGGAGATGACGCTGCGCCATCTGCCCTCGGGCGGTCTGATCTTCTGCGCGAGTTCGGTCGCCTGGTGCGGCGCCTTGCCCGCGGGCGATGCCATGAACGACGTCGGCCGGATCACCAGGAATTTGCTGACGCATCTGGCGCAGGAAAAGAGCGGGCCGGCTCCGGATCGATAGCCGGAAAGGAAGGCAGCCCGCCGCACCGCGCCGGCTCCGGCGGTTGGCTTGCCGCGCAACGATCGAAGCGTCTATCATGCCTGATCAATCGGCGGCTTGGGTGTTCCCGCCGTGCCGGGCCTAAGCTTTGTCCGCGGCGCGTGTCGTCAGGTCATTTTCAGAACGGATGAAGGTGCGCCCCGCCAATGGCCGGCAGAACACATTTCGGTTTGACCGCCGTCGACACCGTGCCCCTGCACGAGAAGGTCTATCTGGAGCTTGTGCGAGCCCTGATGTCGGGCCAATTCCTGCCCGGCCAGAAGCTGACCTCGCGCAAGCTCGCCAGGGAACTCGGTACCAGCGACATGCCGGTGCGCAGTGCCTTCATGCGGCTGCAGGCATTGCGTGCACTGAGCCCGATGCCGAATGGCAGCGTCGAGGTGCCGGTGATCTCGGCCGAGCGGTTCTCGCAATTGACCGCCGTGCGCACACTGCTCGAAGGCCCGGCGACCGAGCTTGCGACGATACTGATCAACGGCAACAATCTGCGGGCGATCCGACGCCATTGCACGGAACTGACCCTGACGGCCCGCAAAGGCGATATCGGCGACTATCTCAGGAAGAACCACGATTTTAAGTTCTCGATCTATCGCCATTGCGGCAACGAGCAGATGATCTTCCTGATCGAGACGGTGTGGATGCAGGTCGGCCCGTTTCTCAGAAACCTCGCCGTGGGATTCGAGGACGACCTCTCCTCCATCCTGGATATCGACTATCACGAGGAAGTCGTTGCCGCGATCGAGGCGCAGGACGGTGCGCGAGCGCGGGCGGCCATCGTTCGCGACATCGACGAAGGTGCTGCCCACATCCTGCGGCAGGTCAGGTTCCCGGAAGCGAGGAGCTAAACCGGTGTCTCCTGCACTCCAGATGCCACTTGGCTTTCCCTTGCCTTGTCGCTATGTTGCGATCGCAGATCGCGCAATTGGTTCCTGAAATGCCTCCCGACATACCGGCTAATGACTTGAAAAGATGAAGGAAACTTTTCCGACCGATGTCGGAGATGCCTTCATGAACTCATCAGCTGCTTTGTCGTGAGAATAGGGTGCTCGCCTCAGATGCGACACCGCAGGGAACCAGAGGTTTGAAATTGAGCGATGCAATTGCGGACGTTTTGAACTGGCTTGAAAGCCGAAGCGACATCCAGAGTCTGAGGGCCGCGGTGTGCGACCTCAACGGCATCATGCGGGGAAAACGCATCCCCGTCGAGCAGGCCCGCAAGGCGCTGGAGGGCAAGCTGCGCATGCCTTACTCGCTGATCGGGCTCGACGTCTGGGGCGAGGACATCGAAGGCAACAGCCTGGTCTTCTCGACCGGCGATGCCGATGGCCTTTGCCAATGGACGGGTCGCGGCATTCTGCCGGTGGAATGGACGGCGCATCCGACGGCGCTCGTCCCGCTCTGGCTCGCCGATGAGAGCGGAGCGCCCTATCTCGGCGACCCCCGGCGGGCACTGGCTCGTATCCTCGATCGCTACAAGGCGCTCGGCCTGACGCCGGTCGCGGCGACCGAACTGGAATTCTACCTGGTCGATCCGCAATCGCAGCGGCCGGTCGGACCGGTCTCACCGGTCACCGGGCGGCGTCTCGATTCCGACGCGGCGCTGTCGATCGACGAGATCGACGATTTCGAAGCCTTCATCCACGACATCTATGAAGCCTGCCGGGCGCAAGGCATTCCCGTCGATACGGCGATCGCCGAAAATGGTGTCGGCCAGTTCGAGATCAACCTGAACCATGTCGCCGACGCCTTGCGGGCGGCCGACGATGCGGTGTTGTTCAAGCGCACGGTGAAGGGCATTGCCCGCAAGCACGGCTTTGCCGCCTGCTTCATGGCCAAGCCCTATGGCGACCGCGCCGGCAACGGCTTCCATGTCCATTTCAGCCTGGTCGATGCCGATGGGCGCAACGTGTTCGACGACGGCACCGACCAGGGGTCCGACACCATGCGACACGCGGTCGGCGGGCTGCTGGCGGCGATGGCCGAAAGCACGCTGGTGTTCGCGCCGCACTTCAATTC
Organism: Mesorhizobium sp. B2-4-18; assembly: GCF_006441385.1. NCBI lineage: Bacteria > Pseudomonadati > Pseudomonadota > Alphaproteobacteria > Hyphomicrobiales > Phyllobacteriaceae > Mesorhizobium > Mesorhizobium sp. B2-4-18. Next base: position 226,137 of record NZ_VFUW01000005.1, read on the forward strand.
CTACCGCAGGCTGCGCCCGAGATCCTACGCGCCGACCGCGGTCGCCTGGGGTTACGAGAACCGCATGGTCGCGATCCGCATCCCCGGCGGCCCGACCGGCGCGCGCCGCATCGAACATCGCGTCTCGGGAGCCGACGCCAACCCCTATCTCGTGCTTGCCGCCATACTGGGCGCCGCGCTGATCGGCATCGAGAAGCAGATGTCGCCAGGCGACCCGGCGGGGAATGACGGGCAAGGCGTTGCCCCGGCCAAATTGCCGCCGGACTGGGCGTCGGCGATCGCAACCTTTGAAGGCGGGACGCATGTGGCGGAGATCTTCCCGGCGATCCTGCGCGACTCCTTCGTCGCCTGCAAACGCCAGGAATTGAATACGTTTGCCCTCAACGTCAGCGATTTCGAGATCGAGACCTATCTCGAAAGCGTCTGAGGCCTTTACGACGAGCGCTCGGCCTTCAGCACCGTGACCGCCGCCTCGCTGTTGTGAACGTAGTCGTTGGCGTCGGGCTGCTTCTGTACCAGCAGGATGAACAGAAGGTCGGTCAGCGTCAGCTGCGCGTCGCGCGCGGTGATGGAGGAAGAGCGCGCGCGTTCCTCGTCGGCGAGGGTGTAGAGGCGGATGTCGGCGACGCGGCTCAGCGGATTGTCGTGCAGGCCGGTGACGGCGATCACCGTCGTGCCACGCTTGCTGGCAAGCTCCGCGATACGCAAGGTTTCGATGCTGGCGCCGGAATAGGACAGCGCGAACAGCACATCGTCAGGCCCGAGCGTCGAGGCGTTGGCCATCTGGATGTGGCTGTCGCTGTCATGCAGCACATTGCGGCCGAGCTTCATCAGCTTGTATGAAAAATCGCGCGCCACCAGCGAGGAGGCGCCGACGCCGACCAGATGGATGCGCCGCGCGCCATCAAGCAGGTCCAGCGTCCTGGAGAGGATGCGCTCGCTGTTGGCGGCGACGGTCTGCTGCATCGACAGCAGCTTGCTGCCGATCAGCTTCTTCAGGATGACCGGAAAAGTATCACCCACCTCGATCGAGCCATGGATGACGCCGGCCGGCACCTGCCAATCCTGCGCCTTGGCCTCGCTGACGGCGAGCTTGAGCTCCTGGTAGCTGGCATAGCCGAGCTTCTGGCTGAACTTGACGACGCTAGACTGGCTGCGGCCGATCTCGGCCGCAAGTGCCGCCGTCGACAGCCGCAGCATCTGGTCGGGATTGTCGATGATATAACGGCCGATCTCGCGATCGCCGGGCGCCATGCCGTCGAGCTCGGCACTGATCCTGCTTAAGACGGACACGGAAATCCCTCGCTCTTCACTGCAAAGACGAGGAATAAATTATTCCAATTTTGATTGACAGCCAAGAACGCAGAATTAATTCTCGGCTCAACCCGGGGTCATCGCTCGGGATTCCCGGGTAGGTCACCGGATGTGGCCGTCAAGGTTTCAGCCATGGACAGATTGCGGATCGTCGGCGGACGGAGACTGGAAGGCGCGGTCACCATATCGGGCGCCAAGAATGCCGCTTTGCCGCAGATCGCGGCCGCTCTTCTCAGCCCCTACCCGCTGGAACTGACCAACCTGCCCGATGTGACCGACGTCGAAAACATGCTCGGCGTGGTGCGACTTCACGGCGCCGAAATCACCCGGTCCGCCCATGCCGCCACAATCGACACAAGTACCGCCGTTTCCAAGGAGACCTCCTACGACACGGTACGAAAAATGCGGGCGACGGTGCTCGTCCTGGCGCCGTTGCTGGCGCGGTTCGGCCATGCCCGGGTTTCGCTGCCGGGCGGCTGCGCGATCGGCGCGCGGCCGGTCGACATGCATGTCGCCGCACTCGCCGCGCTTGGCGCCAGGATCGCCGTCGAGAACGGCCTGATCGTCGCCTCGGCCCCGAACGGGCTGACCGGCACGCGCATCGTGCTCCCCTCGCCATCGGTCGGCGCGACGGAAACCGCCATGATGGCGGCAACCGCGGCCAAGGGCGAAACCGAGATCCTGAACGCGGCGCGCGAGCCGGAAGTGGCCGATCTCGCCGCCTGCCTCGTTGCCATGGGCGCGCGCATCGAAGGCGCCGGCACGCACCGCATCCTGATCGCGGGCGACACCAGCTGGCACGCCGCCAGGCACGACATCATCCCCGATCGCATCGAGGCCGGCACCTATGCCATCGCGGCCGCCATTACCGGCGGCCAGCTCGAACTGACGCACGCCCGGCTCGAGCACATGGCCTCGGTGGTGCAATTGCTGGAGGCGACCGGCGTCAGCGTCTGGCCAGGCGATCGCGGTCTGATCGTGTCGCGCGACCGCCCGCTCAAGGCCGCGGATCTGACGACGGAACCCTATCCGGGCTTTCCGACCGACCTGCAGGCGCAGTTCATGGCGCTGATGTGCTGTGCCCAGGGTGCGTCGCTGCTGCGCGAAACCATTTTCGAGAACCGCTTCATGCATGTGCCCGAACTGATGCGGCTCGGCGCCAACATCAAGCTGCAAGGCACCATGGCGCTGGTGCGCGGCGGCGAGAAATTGCACGGCGCGCAAGTGATGGCCACCGATCTGCGGGCTTCGGTGTCGCTGGTGCTGGCGGCGCTGGTCTGTGAAGGCGAGACGACAATCAACCGCGTCTATCACCTCGACCGCGGCTACGAGCAACTGGACCGCAAGCTGCGCCTGTGCGGCGCCGGCATCGAGCGGCTGGGCGCATGAATACCGAAGCGGATTATTTTCTCGGCGTCGATGGCGGCGGCACCGGTTGCCGCGCCCGTCTCGAGGACGCGCAAGGCACGGTGCTGGGACAGGGCCTGTCGGGGCCGGCGACGACGCGGCTCGGCATCGAGGCAGCCTGGGCCTCCATCGCCAAAGCTTTCGGCGCGGCGATCGAGGAAGCAGGTTTCGCGCCAGCCGAAACCGCCAAGATCCATGCCGGCATCGGCCTTGCCGGCATCGGCCGCAAAGGCGCGCTTGAGGCGTTGCGGGCAATCGCGCATCCCTTTGCCAGCATCGACTTCGTCAGCGACGGCATCGGTGCCTGCCTTGGCGCGCATTCCGGCCAGGACGGCGCCATCGTCATCGCCGGGACCGGCTCGATCGGCCTCGGCTTCGTCGAGGGCCGCGACCTGCGCGCCGGCGGCTACGGGTTTCCGATCTCCGACGAGGGCAGCGGCGCCGACCTTGGACTGAAAGCCGTGCAACTGGCATTGCGCGCCCATGACGGCCGCCACGAGCGCACGGCGCTGCTGGCGGAGGTCATGCAGCGCTTCGCGGGCGACCCGATGGAGGCTGTCGCCTGGATGGACCGCGCCAGCGCCACGGACTATGCCGCGCTTGCACCCATGGTGATGCGCCATGCCGACCAGGGCGATCCCGTGGGGCGCCGCATCGTGCAAGGTGCCGCCGAACAGATCGACACGCTGGTGCGGGTGCTGTTCGAAAAAGGCGCGCTGCGCGTGACGTTGCTGGGCGGCCTCGCCAGCCCGCTCGAACCCTGGCTTTCTCCCGATGTGCGCCGCCGCCTGAAGCCCGCCGACGGCGACGCCGTATCCGGCGCGATCATTCTTGCCAAGCGTTCGGTTTGCAAGGGATAGCCAATTTGGGCAGGAATAGAATATTCCAAATCTCCGTTGACGATACGAATATCAAATTCTAGAAAGTTAACAAAGAAAAACTGCGATGACGGACCCCAAGGTCCGTCCGCACTGGCTGCCCGTCGAGTCATGCCGGGCGTCGTGCGGCAGAATTTTTGAAAGCGCTGGGATGACCGAGCAAGGATTGATGTCTGAGCTGGATCGCTTGGTTTCCGAGGGTCGGAACCCAAGGACCGTCGACATCGATCTGCTGCCGACCCTCGACGTGCTGCGCAGGATCAATGACGAGGACAAGATCGTCCCAGCGGCCGTCGAAAAGGTGCTGCCCGAGATTGCCGGCGCGGTGGACCGGATCGTGCTTGCCTTCCAGAGGGGCGCGCGCCTCATCTACATGGGCGCCGGCACCAGCGGCCGGCTTGGCGTGCTCGACGCTTCGGAATGCCCGCCGACATTCGGCGTGCCCGAAGGCATGGTGGTCGGCCTGATTGCCGGCGGGTCCGACGCGCTGGTGCGCTCGCTCGAAGGCGCCGAGGACGACCCGAAGATGGGCGCCAAGGCCTTGCAGGGGATCGGACTCACACCCGACGACGTGGTGGTCGGCATCGCGGTCAGCGGACGCACGCCCTATGTCATCGGCGGGCTGACCCATGCCAGGCAGATCGGCGCAACGACGGTCGCCCTCTCCTGCAATCCGGCATCGGCCATTGCCGGTATCGCCGACATCGCGATCTCGCCGGTCGTCGGCCCCGAAGTGCTCACCGGCTCGACGCGGCTGAAATCGGGAACCGCGCAGAAGCTGGTGCTCAACATGCTGACCACGGCCTCGATGATCCGGATCGGCAAGAGCTACCAGAATCTGATGGTCGACCTGAACCCATCGAACAGGAAGCTGGTGGCCCGGGCGATCAGGATGGTCATGCAGACGACCGGCTGTACCGCGCCGCAGGCGCGGCAGGCGCTCGACCGGACCGGCAAGGACGTCAAGTTGGCGATCCTGGTGACCATCACCGGCCTCGACGTGGACGCGGCGCGGGCCGCTTTGTCCAGGGCCGGAGGGTTCCTGCGAAAGGCGATCGGCGACGAAGCAACCTGAAGCCACTTTAGACAAGACGGCGTCAAGCCGCATAGACTGGGCCGACACTCCATAGCATGTGTGCCTTGGAAGCGGTCCTCGGAAACTGCAAGGCATCGAGTTCAATAATGGGAGACGAGAATGGTTCATCTTACAAGAAGGCTGCTTTCGGGCATCACCCTTGCCACGATGCTCGGCATCGGGACGGTTTCGGCGCAGGCGGCGACACTGCACATGGCCTGGTCCCAGGACGCCACCGGGCTTGATCCGCACAAGCAGACGGCCTTTTCCTCGCTGCGGCTTTTGGAGCTGATCTATGAGCCGCTGGTGCGCGTCGACGCCAGTCTGCGGATCATCCCCGCCATCGCCTCCTCCTGGGAGTTTTCGAAGGACGGCAAGGGGCTGACCTTCAAGCTCGATCCCAAGGCGAAATTCCAGGACGGCACCGCCGTGACATCCGCCGACGTCAAGGCGTCGTTCGAGCGCATTCTCGACGAGAAGACCGGTGCCGCTGCCCGCGCCAACTTCCTGTCGATCGCCAGCATCGACACGCCGGATGCGGCGACCGTCGTGTTCCACCTGTCGCAGGCCGACGCACCTATCCTGACGGCGATGAGCGACGTCAACGCGGCCATCGTTCCGGCGACCGAGATCAAGGCCGGCTCGATCGGCACCAGGACGGTCGGTTCGGGCCCGTTCAAGCTCGACAAGTGGGATCCCAACGCCAAGGAAGTCTTGAGCGCCAACAAGAACTGGGCCGGCGGCGCGACCGGCGTCGACGGCATCGAGATCAGTGTGCTGCCCGACGAGGCGGCGATCCTCGCCGCCATGCGCACCAAGCAGATCGATTTCGCCTTGCTCAACGATCCGCTCGTCGCCACGCTGGTGCCGAAGGAAGCCAACTTGCAATTGAACCGCGTGCCGGTGCTGGCCTACAACGTGCTGCAGCTCAACCCGTCGCGGAAGCCGATGACCGAGCTCAAGGTGCGCCAGGCGATCTCCTGCGCCATCGACCGGCAGGAGGTGCTGGACACCGCCGCGCTGGGCGAAGGCAAGGTCACCGGACCGCTGACCATCCCGGCGCTGGCCACCGATCCCAGCCAGTTGTTCTGCTACAAGCGCGATGTCGAAAAGGCCAAGAAGCTGATGGCCGAGGCCGGCTTTGCCGACGGCTTTTCGGCGACCGTGATCGGCGCCACGGGCGAGCCGCCGACGGCAGCGGCCGAAGCCCAGGTCATCCAGTCGCAGCTCGCCGAAATCGGCGTCAAACTCGATATCAAGATGATGGAGCTCAACGTCTATGTCGACGCCTGGCTGAAGGGCGATTTCGACATGGCGATCGCGCTCAATGGCGGCCGGGCCGACCCCTATACCATGTACAACCGCTACTGGACCAAATCAGGCAATCTGCAAAAGGTGGCGAACTACATCGACGACACGCTCGACAGCCTGATGCAGCAGGGCCGCGCAGAGACCGATCCGGCCAAACGCAAAGCGATCTTCGCCGAATTCGAGAAGCACCTCGCCGAAATGTCGCCGTGGATCTGGCTCTACACCTCCTATAGCTATACGGCGCAACAGAAGAACATATCCGGGTTCGTGCCGACGCCGACCGGCACGCTGTTCAGCCTGAGCAAGGTGACGATCCAGTAGCTTCGGCAACGGGACGAGAGGTCTTCCTGGCGTGAACTATCTCCTGCGACGGCTGGCGACGTTTCCTCTCGTCCTGCTTGGCGTGTCCATCCTGGTCTTCGTCGCGATCCGGATGGTGCCTGGCGATTCGATCACGGCGATGCTGGGAACCGAGGCCGGCCTGCTGACGCCGGCGCAGCGCGATGCGCTCGCCGCCTATTTCGGCATCGACCAGCCCTGGTTCGTCCAGTACTGGCGCTGGATCGGCGGCATCCTGCACGGCAATTTCGGCATATCCGTCACCTATGGCAGGCCGGTTCTCGACGTCATCCTCGAGCGCTTTCCGCTGACCTTGGAGCTGGCGCTCCTCTCTATGATCATCGCGCTCCTGGTCGGCATGCCGGCTGGCATCTATGCCGCCACCCACAGCGAGAAGCCGTCGGACCTCGGTGTGCGCGTCGTCGCCATGATCGGCCAGTCGACGCCGAGCTTCGTGCTTGGCTTGTTGATCATCTACACGCTGTCGGCGGGCTTCGGCGTGCTGCCGGCGATGGGCGAATTCGTGCCGCTCTGGCAGAATCCCTTGCGCAATCTCAGCCAGTTGACCCTGCCCGCCATCACGCTGGGCTTTGCCTTCGCGGCGTCGGTCACCCGCATTGCGCGATCGGCAATGCTCGACGTGTTGAGCGACGATTACGTGCGCACTGCACGCAGCAAGGGCGCTTCGGCGCGCAGCGTCATCTGGCGGCACGCTTTGCCCAATGCACTGATCCCGGTGGTGACGCTGAGCGGCATAGAATTCGGCTACCTCCTGGGCGGCGCCGTCATCGTCGAGCAGATCTACGCCCTGCCCGGTCTCGGACGCATGGTGCTCGACGCCATCCTGCAGCGCGATTACGCGCTGGTGCAGGGCAGCGTGCTGTTCATCGCCTTCAACTTCATGATCGTCAATCTCCTGGTCGACCTCGCCTATGTCGCGCTCGATCCGCGCATCCGGCTGGGGGAACAGTGATGCGCATCCTGCGTGCCATCTTCGGCCATGGCAGCGGCCGCATCGGCGGCGTCATCGTGAGCGTCTATCTGCTGCTTGCCATCCTCGGCCTGCTCGGGCTGACGCCGCACAATCCGATCACGCAGTACCGTATCGACCGGCTGCATGCGCCCAGCGCCGCCTACTGGATGGGCACCGATCTGTTCGGCCGCGACGTCGCCAGCCGCTTGATGGCGGGCATCGGCCAATCCTTTACGGTCGCCTTCTTCTCGGTGGCCTTCGCGGCGCTTGCCGGAACGATCCTGGGGTTGGCCGCCGCCTGGCTCGGGCGCCGCTGGGACGGCGTCGTGATGCGGATCATGGACGTGCTGCTGGCCTTCCCGGCGATCCTCCTGGCGCTGCTCATCGTCACCGTCGCCGGACCCGGCACCTGGACCAGCGTGGTCGCCATCGGCATCGTCTACACGCCGATCTTCACCCGTGTGGTGCGCGGCCCCGCGCTGTCGCTCAAGACACGCGAATTCGTCGATGCCGCGCGCACCTTCGGCAGCAGCTCAAGCTACATCGTCACGCGCCACCTGCTCCTCAACCTGGTGGCGCCGCTGACCGTGCAGGTGACGCTGGCGCTGGCCTGGGCGCTGCTGACCGAAGCCGGCCTGAGCTTTCTCGGCCTCGGCACGCAGCCGCCGGCCGCGTCGCTCGGACTGATGCTGAGCGACAGCCGCAACCTGATGGAGACGGCACCCTGGCTGATGATCTTCCCGGGCCTGGCGATCATGATCAGCATTCTCGGCTTCAACCTTCTGGGCGACGCCTTGCGCGACATACTCGACCCGAGGATGCGGAGCGCGTTCGCATGACCCCGCTCTTGTCAGTCTCGGACCTGCGCGTCGGCTTCGGCCGCGCCCCCCGGGCCAATGAGGTGGTGCGCGGCGTCAGTTTCGATATCGCCGATGGCGAGACGCTGGCCATTGTCGGCGAAAGCGGCTCGGGCAAGTCGGTGACGGCGCTGTCGATCAACCGGCTCGTCGATTTCGGTGGCGGCCGCATCACTGGCGGCTCGATGAAGCTCAAGCGGGCCAATGGGACCATCTTCGAGTTGACGACCGCGACCGAACCGCAACTGACCGGCATTCGCGGCGCCGAGATCGGCATGATTTTTCAGGAACCGATGACCTCGCTCAACCCGGTGCTGACCATCGGCACCCAGATCGAGGAATCGTTCCGCCTGCATCGCGGCCTGACCGGCCGGCAGGCTACTGCGGCAGCCAGGGACGCACTCGACCGCGTGCGCATTCCCGATGCCGCAAGGCGGCTGAAATACACGCCCAACCAGCTGTCCGGCGGCATGCTGCAGCGGGTGATGATCGCCATTGCACTGGCCTGCAACCCGCGCCTGCTGATCGCCGACGAGCCGACGACGGCGCTCGACGTTACCGTGCAGGCACAGATCATGGCGCTGCTTGCCGAGCTGAAGCGCGAAAGCGGCATGTCCGTCATCTTCATCACCCACGATATCGGCCTGGTTGCCGGCATCGCCGACAAGGTGATGGTGATGCAGAACGGGCAGGCCGTCGAACAGGGTGAGCTCAACCGGATCCTCGACAGCCCCCAGCATCCCTACACCCAGCATCTGCTGCACGCCGTGCCGCATTTCGCCAGCGGTCGCGCGACGCGCTCGGATGGGCAACGCGACAACGGCGCGAGCGCCGAACCGGCCTTGAAGGTCGATGGCCTCGTGGTTCGGTTTCCCCTCAAGAGCAGTTTCTTCAGCCGCGCCACCGGCGCGGTGCATGCCGTCGACGGCGTCGATTTCGACCTGATGCACGGCGAGACGCTGGCCATCGTCGGCGAGAGCGGTTCGGGCAAATCCACTGCCGCCAAGGCGGTGCTGGGGCTTGTGCGGCCGGCGCGCGGCAGCTTCTCGGTCGGCGCCCAAGTGGCCTCGCCGAGGCGCAGCGCCAAGCCCATGCAGATGGTGTTCCAGAACCCTTATGCCTCTCTCAATCCAAGGCTGACGATCGAGAGCATTCTGGCGGAACCCGTGATCGCCACCGGCGGCCGGGTGGATGCCGAAACGCGGGCCAGAATGGCGCGCCTGCTGGAACGCGTCGGCCTGCCCAAGAACAGCCTCGAGCGCTATCCGCATGAGTTCTCCGGTGGCCAGCGGCAAAGGCTGTGCATCGCCCGCGCGCTGATGCTCAACCCGTCCGTCGTGGTCCTCGATGAAGCAGTGTCGGCGCTCGATGTGTCGGTGCAGGCCAAGGTGCTGGAGCTGCTGGTCGACCTGCAGCGTGAGTTTGGGCTGGCCTATCTGTTCATCTCGCATGACATGGCGGTGGTCGAGCGGATCGCGCACCGCATCGCGGTCATCTATGCCGGCCAGATCGTCGAGATCGGCGACGCTCAATCCGTGCTGTCGAAGCCGAGACATTCCTATACGAAGAAGCTCATATCAGCCGTTCCGGCCGTCGACCGTCGGCGCGAGCATTTCGAGATCGACACGCGCCAGGTGCCCTCGCTGGTGCGCCCGCCAGGGTTCGAGCCGGCGCCGGCGAAATGGGAGCGGTTTGGCGGGGATCACATGGCGAGGGTGGAGGTGTGATGGACGGTGCACTGGGATATGCAAGGTCGGCGGGACAGCACCCCCCTCTGGCCTGCCGGCCATCTCCCCCGCAAGGGGGGAGATTAGCAGCTTCGGCATCCCGCCCCTTCCTGCGACGTCGGCGATTGGCGAAAGCCGCTATTACGGCCAATCTCCCCCCTTGCGGGGGAGATGTCCGGCAGGACAGAGGGGGGTGCGAAGGATCGCCGACTTTTCCGTTTGACGACATGCCCACGTGCGGTGGCCGGCATTGAGCCCCCTTGCCCAGCTCTTCGATCGCGCGTTCCAACCGCTCGCAGCGGCAGTGGCGGCCAAGCGCATTCCCGGCGGCGTGCTCGGCCTCGTCGGTGGAAATGGCGAGCGCATCACCAGAGCGATCGGCTCCGCGCAGCTTGTGCCTAAGGTCAGGCCGATGACTGTTGAGACCTGGTTCGACCTAGCGTCGCTGACCAAGGTGATCTTTACCACGCCGCGTATCCTGGCGCTGGCGCAGGACGGCATCATCGATCTCGACGCGTCGCTGATTTCCCTGCTTCCCGACCTTCGCCAGTATGACGCGAACGCATGGGAGCGGAAGGTGACTTTTCGCCAGTGCCTGGGCCACCAGACGCCCTTCCCGGCCGTCGAGCCGATCTACACCTATGGGCGCGACCCCGAACTGCTGCGCGCCTTCGTCCTGCAGCGCGAATGGCGGGCGCGCGACCCTGTCTATTCCGACATCAACTTCATCCTACTCGGCTTTGCGATGGAGCGGCTGTCGGGCAAGAGCATCCGCGCCGTGGAACCCGGCCCGGGCTTTGCCTGGTTCGCGGAACCCGATGCCGCCGCGGCGACCGAGGACTGCACCTGGCGCCATCGCGTGCTGTCCGGCGAGGTCCACGACGACAATTGCTCGGCGCTGCAGGGCGCCGGCCATGCCGGTCTGTTCGGCACGGCCGCTTCGGTGCTCGATTTCGCCTGGGGATTGCTGGACGGAACCGGCGCATCCGAACGGTTGATCGCGCTGATGCGCGAGCCCCTGTCGGCCACCCGCACCCATGGCTGGGAGCGCCCTTACCAAGGCTGGTCCGGCGGTGCGCTGTGCGGTCCGGGAACGATCGGCCACACCGGCTTCACCGGCACAGGATTGTGGATCGACTTCGACAAGGGCAAGGCGTGGACCTTGCTTACCAACCGGATCCATCCGACACGTCATTTCGACAGCGGCATCGTTCAGCTTCGGCAAGCGGTCGGCGACCTCATCAATGGAGCTCAATGATGGAACCAATCTGGGCCGTCGGCCTGATGACCGGCACGGTGCTTGACGGCAACATCGATGTCGCCCTGATCAAGACCGATGGCGAGCGGATAGACGATTTCGGCACTTACCGGCTGATGCCCTATCCCGCGTCGATCCGGTCGCTGCTGGAAGAGACGCTGGCGGCGGCGCGGGCCTGGAATTTCACCGGGCCGGAACCTGCGATTTTTCGCAAGGCCGAAGAGGCGCTGACGCGCGCGCAGTCGGCGGCGGTGAAGGAACTCGTGGAAGGTTACGGCATGACGATGGCCGAGATCGGGGTCGTCGGCTTTCACGGCCAGACCGTGCTGCATCGCGCGCCGCAGGTCGGACGGCTCGGCCAGACCCGGCAGCTCGGCGACGGCGAGCTCATGCATGCCATCCTCGGCACCAAGGTCGCCTACGATTTCCGCTCGGCCGACATGCGCGCCGGCGGACAAGGCGCGCCTTTGGCCGCTGCCTATCACACCGCGCTGATGCGCGGCGCCGGCGCCAGTGGCGAGGTGGCGGTGCTCAATCTCGGCGGCGTCGCCAACATCACCTGGTGGGACGGCGCCGACAATGTCATCGCCTTCGACACCGGCCCCGCCAACGCGCCGCTCAATGACTTCATCAAATCGAAGGGGCTCGGCGAAATGGACCGCGACGGCGCGCTTGGCGGCGCGGGAAAGGTGGACGAAGCCCGGCTCGCCAAGCTGTTGCAGCATCCCTATCTGACCAAGGCCTATCCGAAATCACTCGACCGTTTCGATTTCGGCGCGGCCATGGCCGACAGCCTGAGCGCCGAGGATGGCGCGGCCCTGCTCACCGCCTTCACCGCGTCCGCTGTCGGCAAGGCGCTCGACCTTCTGCCCAGCCGGCCGAAGAAGCTGGTGGTCAGCGGTGGAGGTCGCCACAACCCGACAATGATGGCGATGCTCGCCAGCCGCGCCGGGGTCGAGGTCGTACTGGCCGAAAGCCTCGGCTGGAGCGGCGACGCGGTGGAGGCGGAGTGTTTTGCCTTCCTCGCGGTTCGCGTGCTGCGCGGCCTGCCGATCAGTTTCCCGAGCACGACGGGCGCGCCGCGGCCGATGCGCGGCGGAAAGCTGGCTGGCTGATCAGTCGACCAGTTTCTTCCGCAGGAAGATGCGGCTGCGGCCGACCGGGAAATCGGCCAGCGTCCCGAAAGGCTGGTAGCCTTGCCTCTGATAGACCTTGGCGGCGTTGGGATTGAATGTGTCGATCCAGGCGTTTTGGCAGCCGCGCGCCACGGCTTCGCGTTCGGCCGCGTCGAGCATCCGGCCTGCCATGTGCTGGCCGCGCAGCCTTTCGTCGACCCACAGCCACTGCACATAGAGCCAGCCCCAGGCGGTGTAGCCTGAAATGCCGGCGACGATCGCCCCGATCTCGTCGCGCACGAACACCGCCAGCGCCTTCTTTTCGGACGCGCCGACATCGCCGTCGTTGAACGCCGTCAGCCGTTCACTGAGAAAGGCGAGTTCTTCCGGCAGGGGATCGGCGGTCGTTTCAAGTGTCGTGTTCATGGCTTTCGCGATACTCGCTTGGAAAGATCAAGAGGGACGGAAATCAGATGCGGTGATGCCATAGCGCTTGAGCTTGTCGTAGAACGTCTTGCGCGGCACGCCGAGCGCGTCGATGGCGCCGCGCACGTCGCCGCCATGGTCGCGCAGCGCGTCGCGGATGAGCTGCGCCTCGTAATGCCCGACCCGCTCCGGCAGTGCGGCGGCGGGCGCTGGCAATCGTGCGGGCGAGAACCTGGTTTCGTCATCGGGACCAAGACCGAGCGCGACGCGATCGGCGAAATGGGCGAGTTCGCGCACATTGCCCGGCCAGTCGTGCGACTGGAGATGATGGCTCACGGCGGCGTTCACCTTGGCGACAGGCCGGCCAAACCGTTTCGCCGCCTTGCCAAGGAAGTGGCCGAACAGCATCTCGATATCGCCGCGCCGCTCGCGCAGCGGCGGAATGCGCAGCGTCACCACGTTGAGGCGGAAATAGAGATCCTCGCGAAAATCGCCGCGCTGGTCCTGCCGGCTGAGATCGACCTTGGTCGCCGCGACGACCCGGAGATCGAGGCGCCTTGTTTCGTTCGAGCCGAGCGGGGTGAGGCTGCGCGTCTCCAGCACCCGCAACAGCTTGACCTGCAGGGCCGGCGGCATGGATTCGATCTCGTCGAGGAACAGCGTGCCGCCGCTGGAATGCTCTATGCTGCCGATCCGCCGTCGCTGCGCCCCGGTAAACGCGCCGGCCTCGTGCCCGAACAGCTCGCTTTCGATGACGGTCTCGGGCAGAGCGCCGCAGTTCAGTGCCACGAACGGCTTTGCACGCCGCCGGCCCCACCGGTGCAGGAGGTCGGCCACCACTTCCTTGCCGGTTCCGGTCTCGCCTTCCACCAGCACGTCGACGTCCATGTCGGCGATCTGGCGCAAGGTCTCGCGCAACCGCCTTATGGCCGGCGCCTCGCCGATCAACGGCATGCCGTCCGCGGCAAGTGCGGCGGCTTCGCGGAGCCGCCGGTTTTCCATCACCAGCCGCCGCTTCTCCGATGCACGTTTCAGCGCCTCCACCAGACGCTCCCCCGCATAGGGTTTCGGGATGAAATCATAGACCCCATCCTTGAGCGCGGCGACCGCAAGATCGACATCGCCATGCCCGGTGACCAGGATCACCGGCAAGTCGGGATCAACAGCCTTGACGCGGTCGAAGAGTTGCAGCCCATTCATGCCGGGCATGCGGATGTCGCTGACGACCACACCCTCGAAGTCCCTGTCGACGACACCAAGCGCTGCCTCGGCAGCGTCGAGCCCGATCACCGTGAAGCCGGCAAGTTCGAGCAGTTGCGTGGTGGCATGCAGCAGATCCGCATCGTCGTCGACGAGCGCGACCAGCCCTGATCCCTGCGTCATTCGATCCGCCTCAAGTCGATGGTGAAGGATGCGCCGCTGGCGGTGCCGGGGTCGAGCCGCAGCGTGCCGCCCAATTCCTGGGCGATCTCCTGCGAGATCACCAGGCCGAGGCCAAGCCCCTTCTCCTTGGTGGTCTGGAACGGCATGAACAGATTGGCGGCGGCGTCCTGATCGAGGCCGGGGCCATTGTCGCGCACCGAAATCAGCACGCGGTCGCCGCGTTCGGCGAGGTCGATCTCAATGCGGGGATCAGGCCGGTCCTTCATGGCGTCCAGCGCGTTCTGCAACAGGTTCACGAGGATCTGCTCCAGCCGGATGCGGCTTGCCATCACCAATGGCGATGCGGTGCCGCCCGGCTTGACGATGGTGACGCCGGAATCGCGGATGCGGCCGGACAGCAGCGACAGCGCGCCCTCGATCGCCTCGCGTACCGGCAAGGGCGAGGCAGCGACGCCAGGCCGTCGCGCAAAGGTGCGCAGCGTGCTGGTGATCGCGCCGATGCGCTCGGTCATCGAGACGATCGAGGTCAGGTTGCCGCTTGCCGGTTCGGTCTTGCCGGCCTCGAGAAAGCGGCGGGCATTCTCGGCATAGGTGCGGATGGCGGCGACCGGCTGATTGATCTCATGCGCCACACCGGCGGCGATCTGGCCGAGGATGGAGAGCCGGTTGGCCTGGGCAAGATCGTCGCGCAGCCGGCGGACCTTGGCCTCGGCGTTTTCGCGCTCGGCGATTTCGCCGGCAAGGGCCGTGTTCGATCGCGTCAGTTCGGCGGTCCGGCAACTGACCCGGCTTTCGAGTTCGGCATTCATGCGCGCCAGCGCCTCCTGCCGCAGCCGGCGTGTGCGCCGGCGCCGGGTGAACACATAGGCAAGCAGCCCCATCAGCAGCAGCCCGAGCAGTGTCGTCAGGCGCGCCGTGTTGGCGGCGGCGGTCAAGGCGGCATCGGCGGGCGTCAGCAGCCACAGGCGCCAGCCGGGGACGGCACCGGGCAAGTCCTGCACCACCTCGACGAACCGGCGCGATTTTCCGGCTTCTTCGATCGTCGCCAGGCCGTCACCGGCGCCACGCCGTATCGGCAGCGGCTCGAAGGCGGCGTCGACCAGTTGAAGCTGGTCATGCGCTGCGGCGGCATCCGCGGCGGAGAGCGGCGCCAGCGCATGGAACCGCCAGTCGGGCTGGCTGGTGGCCAGAACGACGCCGCGCTCGTCGGTGACGAAAACGAGAAAGCCGCTCGCCCGCCAATTGGCTTCGACACCGCCGAGTTCGACCTTCAGAACCGCGACGCCAAGCGGTTTGCCACCGTCGTCGACACGGCCGGCAAGGTAGAGTCCCGGCTTGCCGCTGATCGTGCCGAGGCCATACTGGCTGGCCGCGCCCTTGGCCATCGCATCGGTGAAATAGTGGCGAAAATTATAATCGATACCGACAAAGCTGTCCGGCTGGCCGGCATTGCTGGCCGATATCGCCATGCCCGCCGTGTCGATGACATAGATGGCGGACGCCGACGCATCGCCGGCTATGGCCTTCAGCTTGGCGTCGAGCGCTGTTTCCTCGACTTTCCCGGCGCGGCGCAGCGCATCACGCACCGCATCGTCGCGCGCCAGCACCAGCGGCACGAGACGTTGCTTTTCGATTTCGCCGGTCAGGGTTCCGGCCGCCAGCGGCAAGGCGGCCAATGCCCCGTCGCGCAGGTCATCGGCGGCCTGACCCTCGGCGATGCGCCCGGCGGTTGCAACCGCGCCGGCAAGCACAGCCAGCGCTATTGCCGCAAACAGCCAACGGCCGCGCAGGCGCGCTACCGCTTCGCGCAGCAGGTCGCGGCCGGTAAACCCCGGGGATCCGCTATCGATGCGCTGTTGTGGCGTCGGCCCTCTCCCTTTGCTCCCCGGCTTTGCCCCAGTCTAATGCGAAATTCCGCCCTGGCAAACAAGGCTTGTGCGGAAATCCGCACAACCCTCTGTCAAAGGCAAGGCAGAAACGGCTGAATCCAGGGATTCCGGTCTATCCGGCATCTGGCACAGCGCTTGCAAAAGTCCTTGCAGCGGCGGGCGACCGGAACGCCGCGATGGGAGAAGTCACGCAGGGCGGGGTCCGTCCATCCGGCCAGGGAGAGTTCGATGCATATCGCAGACCAATCCGCCGCGCCCGCCGCGCAGCGCAAGCCCCTCTATGCCCAGCTCTACGTGCAGGTGCTGGTGGCGATCACCGTGGGCATCCTGCTCGGCCACTATTATCCGTCGATCGGCGAGAGCATGAAGCCATTGGGCGACGCCTTCATCAAGCTGGTCAAGATGATCATCGCTCCGGTCATCTTCCTGACGGTGGCAACCGGCATCGCCGGCATGAGCGACCTGCAAAAGGTCGGACGCGTCGCCGGCAAGGCGATGCTGTACTTCCTCACCTTCTCGACACTGGCGCTGATCATCGGCCTGATCGTGGCCAATGTCGTGCAACCGGGCGCCGGCTTCAACATCGACCCGGCGACGCTCGACGCCTCGACGGTCAACACTTACGCCGCCAAGGCACATGACCAGTCGGTTACCGGCTTCCTGATGAACATCATCCCGACGACGATCGTCGGCGCCTTCGCAGACGGCGACATCCTGCAGGTGCTGTTCTTCTCGGTGCTGTTCGGCATCGCGCTGGCGCTGGTCGGCGACAAGGGCACGCCGGTGCTCAATTTCCTGCAAGCGCTGATGGCGCCGATGTTCAAGCTGGTCAGCGTGCTGATGAAGGCAGCCCCGATCGGCGCGTTCGGTGCGATGGCCTTCACCATCGGCAAATACGGCATCGGCTCGGTCATCAACCTCGCCATGCTGGTCGGAACCTTCTACGCGACCTCGTTCCTGTTCGTGTTCGTCGTGCTCGGTGCCGTCTGCCGCTACAACGGCTTCTCGATCCTGTCGCTGATCCGCTACATCAAGGAAGAGCTGCTGCTGGTGCTCGGCACCTCGTCGTCGGAAGCGGCCCTGCCCTCGCTGATGGAGAAGATGGAGAAGGCCGGCGCCAAGCGCTCGGTGGTCGGACTGGTCATCCCGACCGGCTATTCCTTCAATCTCGACGGCACCAACATCTACATGACGCTTGCCGCCCTGTTCATTGCCCAAGCGACGAACATCCATCTGTCGATATCAGACCAGATCCTGCTTTTGCTGGTGGCGATGCTGTCGTCCAAGGGTGCCGCCGGCATCACCGGGGCAGGCTTCATCACCCTGGCCGCCACGCTTTCGGTGGTTCCCTCGGTGCCGGTCGCCGGCATGGCGCTGATCCTCGGCGTCGACCGCTTCATGTCGGAATGCCGGGCGCTGACCAACTTCGTCGGCAATGCGGTGGCGACGCTGGTCGTGGCGCGCTGGGAAGGCGAACTCGACGAGGCCAAGCTGGCGAGAGCGCTGGCTGGGACCGCCGACGACAGCCTGCCGGCGGACATCGTTCCCGCCGAGTGATCCACGGTTTCATACGACGGATAATGGCCGCAAGCACGCCGCTTGCGGCCATGGTCATGTGTCATCGCTATCAGACGGCTTTGCGCAGCGGTGGCACGGCCTTGCCACCCCCCGCGAAGGGGTCGCAGCGCGACGGACCGGCTTGCGGCGAGACAGGGCCGCGCAAGCTTGAGCTCAGCCGTTGAAGTCCTTCCGCGTGTCCGGATATGTGCTTGGGCCGACCGGCATGGGAGCCGCCAACGTGCCCAAATCATCGGACAGGACGAGGCTCGCCGCGCCGACCAGCCCGGCGTGGCGGCCGAGCTGGGCCTGGACGACCGGCACGTCGCGATAGGCGCGCATGGCGCGCTGGCGGATGGTCGCCTCGATGACGGGCGCCATCAGGTCGAGGCCATTGGCGATGCCGCCGCCAACGACCAGCACGTCGGGCGAATAGAGGTGCAAAAGGTTGGTGAAGCCGACGCCCAGCCAGCGCGCCTCCTCCTCGAGCAGAGCCAGAGCGAGGTCGTCCTGCAGCCGCGCGGCCTCGACCACGTGACGACCCATGACCTCGGCGTTGGCCGAGAGGCGGCGCAGCGTCGAACCGTCCAAAGGAGACGTTGCGGCATTGGCGCGGCGGCCGAGCGCGGTTCCCGAAGCGATGGCCTCGAAGCAGCCGACGACGCCGCACACGCAGCGCTCGCCTTCGCTGGTGATGGTCATGTGGCCGATCTCGGCGGCAAGGCCGCGACGGCCGTGCAGGATGCGTCCGTCGGCGACGACGCCGCCGCCGATGCCGGTCGAGACGGTGACGAAAACCAGCGAGCGCGCACCGTGGCCGGCGCCGAAGCGCCATTCGCCGAGCGCTGCCGCATTGGCGTCGTTCTCCAGCCGCACCGGCAGGCCGAGCCGCCGCTCGAGGATGTCGGCCAGCGGCACGTCCTGCCAGCCCGCCAGCGTCGGCGGTCCGACGGCGATGCCGGCCAGCGGATCGAGCGGCCCCGGTGCGCCGACGCCGACGCCGAGGATCGACAGCCCCGGCGCTTCGGCATGGACGGTCACGGCTAGCGCCTCGATCTGGGCGATCACCACGTCGGGGCCGGCCTGCGCCTGCGTCGGCACAGCCGCGAAGGCCAGGATCTTGCCGTCACGGTCGACCAGGGCGGCACGAAGCTCGGTGCCGCCAAGATCGATCGCGAGGGCGACTTCAATGCTCATCAGGCCGCGACCTTCAGACCATGCAGCCAGCCGATGCGGCCGGCGAGATCCTTGTCGCCGAAAGCGAGCGAACCGAGCACCACGGTCTCGGCGCCGGCGGCGCGCAGCAGCGGCACGGTTTCGTGGCGGATGCCGCCATCGGCGGCGAGCACCACGGCCGACTCACGACCAGCGTTCCTCAGGATGGCGCGGGCTTCGCCCAGCCTGTCACAGGCCTTCTCCGACAGGCCCTGGCCCTTGACGCCGATCGCGGTTCCAAGAAGCGTGACGAACGCCACTTCGGAGACGAAAGGCTTCATCGCCTCTACAGGGGTCTCCAGCCTCAGCACGACGCCGGCCTCGGCGCCGAGTTCATGCGCCAGCCGCACCGCGCGCAGACCCGCCTCGCCGTTCTCGGCATGGACGCTGATCATGTCGGCGCCGGCCTCGATGAACTGGCGCGTCTGTTCCTCGACGATTGCTTGGTCGACCATCAGATGGACGTGGACGGGCCTGGCCGTCAGTTTGGCGATACGGGCGACGAGATCGGGGAAGAACAGGAAGGACGGCGCGAAATGGCCGTCCGCGACGTCGATGTGGTGCATATCGACATAGGGTTCGATGCGCTGCAAGTCGCTCTCGAAATTGGCGAGATTGGCCGACCACGATGAGAATTCGGCGATCAGACGGTCGCGCGGCAGTGCGGCGATGGCGGCCGGGCCTGACAAAGGTTTCGAGATCATGATTGGTCCTGGTTGTTGAAATTTCTATCGAGAAAGCCGCCGATGGCGGCGCGGATTTCGGTGAAGTGGCGATCCTTGTCGAGGGCTTTCGGCGTCACCTCGGTGAAGGCGGCGCCGGGGATGGTCTCAGCCAGTTCGCGGGCGGTCGCCAGGGGATGGACGAGGTCTATGCCGCTGCCGACGACGAGCGTCGGGACTGCGAGGCCGGTCGCCATCGCCCGCGTCACGCCAGGCCCGTCATTGGCGATCGCTTGCATCACCTCGGCAAAGACAACCGCGTTTTCGCGGGCGAAGAAACCGAGCAGCGAGGCGAGATTGTCCGGCGCCTCGCTGCGAAAGCGGGCCGCCGTTGCCGAAGCCGCGAAGATGTCGCGCGCCTCTTCCAGCGGGTGGTCGCGGATGAGTTCCGCCACTTCGACGTAAGGGCGCATGTTTTGCGGGGCCGCGTCGAAGGTCCAGGCCGGGCGCACCAGCACCAGGCCGAGGATACGGTCGGGGTGGCGGCTTGCCAGGTTCAGCGCGATCGCCGCCCCCATCGAGATGCCACCGGCAACGAAGCGCTCGATGCCAGCTGCATCGGCAGCGGCCAGCACATCGTCGGCGAACATCCCGATCGAAAACGGACGCTTGCCGCCGGCACCTGAGCCGCCCTGCGCGCGGCATTCCACCGTCAGCCGGCGGCGCGACGGACTGTCGGGAAAGTTCAGCGCCACCTGCGCGGCATCGCCGCCGAGGCCATGCTGGAAGACGATGGGAAGCCCCTGCCCCGTGTCGAAGACGTGGAGCGCAGCGTCGTCGCGCAGCATGATCGTCGGCGCGGCACCCATCAGAGCAGCCCCCGCAGGATGGTTGCGACGCCAGGAGCCTCGTCGGCGGACAAGCCGTGGGTGACGAGCGCGCCATCGAAACCCACCCCCTTCAGCCGCGCGACGAAATCCGGGAAGTCGACGACACCCTGGCCTGATGTGGCGAAGCGGCCGTCGGCAAAACGATCCTTGGCGTGCGCCATGGCGATGTGGCCAGCGGCCTCATCGATCGCGGCGGCGACGATGGCTCTCGCTTCATCGGGCTTTGCATGCTCGAACAGGTTGGCGGGGTCGAGCACGATCTTCAGATGCTTCGAACCCATCTCGGCGATCAGCCGGGTCGCATCCATGGCCGAGGTGACGATGTTGGTCTGCTCGGGCTCAATGCCGAGATCGACGCCGGCCTCCTCGGCCAGCGCCAGTGCCTTCGCCATTTCGACGGCCATGTCGAACCAGGCCGACGGATCGGCATTGTCGGGATGGTATGCCCATTGGTCGGCTGCGTTGCGCGAGCCGGTGCAGAGCGTCACCAGTGGGATGTCGAGCTTGGCTGCAGTGTCGATGACCACCGCCAGGCGCCTCAGCCCGTCGTCGCGCGCAGCCTTGTCGGGATGCGCCATGTTGTAGGTGCCCGACAACGCGGCCAGCGAAACGCCTGACGATCGCGCGGCGGCACCAATGGCGGCGACGGCATTCGCCGGCACGGCATCCGGCATCGACGGCAGGCCGGCGCAGGCGAGATTGAACTGCGTCGTCTCGTAGCCGGCCTGCTTCACGGCAGCCAGCACGGTGGCCGGGTCGGTGCCCGCAAATGTCTTGGCGAAGATGCCGAGGCGCATCAGACCGCACCCGAAACCGAGGCAAGCTCGATCCGCTCGCCAGTCTCCACAGAGCGCGCAATTGCCACCATGGCGCGGATCGACGCAATGCCGTCCCCGACATTGGCGCCGCGCATCGGCGCGCCGGTGAGCACGGTGTCGGCAAGGCCCTCGAGCTGGCGACGGAAGAAGTGGCCGTCGGCACCAAGCGGTTTTCGCGAGGTCGCGTCCTTCTCATGGAAGATGTCGACCTCGCTGGCGCGGAAATACCAAGGATTGAAGGTTTTGGCGATGACGGAACCGTTCTCGCCATAGAGCTGAAACCCTTCGTGCCAGTCCATGCGCACGGCGACGGTGAGGTCGAGATGGCCGAGCGCGCCGCTGGCGAATTCGGTTTCGACGAACCAGCAATAGGCGCCGAAGCGCTCGTTGAGGCGGGCGCGCACGGCAACGATGTCGCCACAGAGGAAGCGGGCGGTGTCAACCAGATGCGATCCGTGCGCCAGCATGAAATATCGCCTGAGATCAGCCTTGGGATTTCCGCCGGGCTTTTTTGCGAGCTTGCTGGTGACTGGCAGCGGCTGCACGGCGTCGGTGTTGGTGTAGCGGTGGGTGGAATCGCAATACCAGGCCTTCAGTGCCAGCACCTCGCCCATCTCGTCGCGAACGAAGTCGCGGGCGGCCTCCAGCGCCGGATCGAAGCGCTTCATGTGGCCGACCTGCAGCACCTTGCCGGAGCGCTTGACCGCCTCTGCCAAGGCCTCGCCTTCCTCGACCGAGGTACCGATCGGCTTTTCGCAGAGAACATGCTTGCCGGCATCGAGCGCCTTGATCGACATTGGCACGTGATAGGCATCCGACGTGGCGACGATGACTGCTTCGAGCTCGGGATCTGCGAGCATGGCGTCATAGTCGGCATACATCTTCTTTGGTTCATAGGTGGCGCCCATGCGGGCGAGCAAATCGGGTGCCGCATCGCAGATGGCGTAGAGGTCGGCATTGCTGGCCTTGACGCAGGATTCCAGATGCGCGAACTGGGCGATCGGGCCGCAGCCGAGCACACCGACCCTGAGGCGTCTGTCCTGTTTCTTGATCATCGTCTCAGGCCCCGTAGCCGCGCATCGTCCGGCGGTTGGTCTTGACCGCGCCGGCCGGATCGGCGGCGGCGGTGTCGGATTCTTCTTCCAGCACCAGCCAGCCGTTGAAGTTCGGCGCGGTACCGGCGATCTCGATGACTTTAGGCGTGTCGCATACGCCTTGGCCCAGCATCGCCCAGGTGCCGTCGGCATCGACGTCCTTGAGGTGGATGTAGCGGATGCGGTCGCGGTAGGTGGTGAGCGTGTCGGCCATGTCCCTGTGGCCGCGCAGGATGTGACCGGTATCCGGCACCCAGCCGACCAGATCGGGGTCGAGCAAGGCAAAAATCGCGTCGTAATCGGCGCGGTCGAACAGCAGCGTGTTGTGGTGCGAACTCGGATGCACCGCCACCTGGACACCCGCCTTGCGGCCGAGTTCGCCGGCCTTGTTGTAAACCTCGGCCGCGACAGCGAATTTGTCGTGGCGTGGCCCGTCGGAGACGACGGTGGCCGAGCCCATCGACACGAGCGCATCGGGAAAGTTTGCCACGAAATCGATCCAGCGCCTGGCGGTTTCGAGATCGGTGCCGATCCCGTTCTTGAGCGTGAAGCCGCTCCTGGAGCCGAAGGCGAAGGAAATGAGCGCCAGACCGGACGACTTCAGCGCGGCGGCGAACTCGGTGGGTTTGCCGGCATAGTGGCCGATCATGGTGTCGGTGATCTCGATGCCGGCATAGCCACCATCGGCGATCGCCTTCAACAGATCGTCGGGGCCGCCGGTGAACCGGTCTCCCAGCATTTCCCAGGTGAAGGTCTGGCAGCCGACTTTGAGGTCTTTCACGTTCATCCTTTCATTCCTTGATCCCGCCCATTCCTTGATGCCGCCCTGCGTCAGCCCTTCGATGATGGAAGAACGGCACGAGTGCAATCAGCGGAACGGTGACGACGGCGGAGGCGCGGCGATATCGCCCGCCAGCAGACAGGGTCCAATCATCCATTGCAACACACGGACCCTGCTCCGTCAGTCTCCTTGGGAGGGACATCCTACTTGACCGAGCCTGGGTCATGCGGATTCGAGCAAGGGCGTCAGCGGGACCTCCAAGGCCTTTTCGCTGTGATCACGGACGATGGCCTGCCCGGTCCAATACGCAGCCAGCTTGATAGGATGGGGGCCATGGTGATCTATGCCTGAACCCGTCGCGGTCCCTGGCCGCCCTCGAAATATCCGACGCGCGGACGACCCACGGGCTTTGGCGCCCGCGATCGGCCGGTTTTCATGTCCGTCATTTTCTCCTCCAGGGCCAGCAGCCTCCCGACACCGCGCCAGCATTTCCGCATGTTCTATAAAAAATTTACGCGCGTCAATATTTAAAACGTTGTATAGCCATTTCGAGCCCGATCCGGCACCGTCGCGACGATCGGGCAGACGTGATCGCATTGGGAGGTACGACAGAAAATGCAGGCAAACTCACAAGCCAAACTCGGCATCGGTGTCATCGGATGCGGCAACATCTCGATGACGTACCTGCGCAATGCCGCGCTTTTCGGCGGCATCGAATTGCGCGCCTGCGCCGATATTTCAGCCGAGATGGCGGCGCTGCGAGCCAAGGAATACGGTATTCGGCCCCTTGGCGTCGATGCGCTGCTGGCCGATCCCGAGATCGACCTCGTCCTCAACCTGACCATTCCGGCGGCGCATTTCGATATTTCATTCTCCGCCCTTTCGGCGGGAAAGCATGTCTTCACCGAAAAACCGCTCGCAACCTCGGCCGGCGACGGCCGCCGCCTGGTGGCGGAGGCGGCCAAACGCGGCCTGCTGCTCGGCTCGGCTCCAGACACCTTCCTTGGCGCAGCCGGACGCAAAGCGCGCCGCCTGATGGATGAGGGCGCCATCGGCCGCCCTGTCACCGGCACCGCCTTCATGATGGGGCGCGGCATGGAACACTGGCATCCCAATCCGCAATTCTACTACGAGCCGGGCGGCGGCCCGGTGTTCGACATGGGTCCATACTACCTGACGATGCTGGTCAACCTGCTCGGCCCGGTCGCGCGCGTCATGGCGATGGCGACACGCGGCCAGGAGGAACGGCTGATATCGGCCGAAGGGCCATTCAAGAACACCACATTCAAGGTCGGCACGCCGACCAATGTGCTGTCGCTGCTCGAATTCCGCTCCGGCGCGACCGTCACTTTCGGCGCTTCATGGGATGTCTTCAGGCATTCCAATCATCCGATCGAACTGCACGGCACGGAAGGCTCGCTGCGGCTGCCCGACCCGGATACGTTCGGCGGCACGGTGTCGCTGTCGGAACGCGGCGCCGACTGGAAGGATTTCGCCAGCGAAGGCGAACTCTACGGCGCCCGCAACTGGCCTTACGCGGCGCCCGACCGCGCCAACTACCGCATGCTCGGCGTCGCCGACCTGGTGCATTCGCTGCAGACAGGCGCGACGCCCCGCGCTTCCGGCAATCTGGCGCTGCATGTGCTGGAGATCATGGAAGCGATCCTGCATTCGGGCGAGACGGGGAGTTCGGTCGCCATAGCAGGTGACGTCGTCCAGCCGGCCCTGCTTGGCGAAGACGAAGCGCGCGGCCTGCTCGCCTAAGCGTTCCTTGTTTTCACGCAATCCGGACGGAAAACCGCTGCACACTTTTCCTGGAATTGCTTTGACGGAGATGACGATGACGCTCGACCCAGATGCGCTGCGTGCCTTGGAAATCGGCCGTGCCGCCGGCGGCGAACCCTTCGAGAATGACAGCGTCGCGGCGGCGCGGGCCACGTACAACGCTTCGTTCCCGACGCTGCAGGGCGAGCACGAGCCGGTCGCGGCAACCGAGCAGCAGCAGATCGACGGGCCGAACGGCCCGGTGACGATCCGCATCCATCGCGGTATCGGCGCGCCGCGGACGGGGGCGCGCGCCGTGCTCTATCTGCATGGTGGCGGCTGGGTGATCGGCAATCTCTCCTCGCATGACGATATCTGCCGCTGGCTGGCCAATCTCGGCAACGCCGTCGTCGTCTGTCCCGATTACCGGCTGGCGCCGGAGCACAAGTTTCCCGCCGGGCTCGAGGATTGCGCGGCAGCGCTGCGCTTCATGGCCGCTGGAGAACTCGGCATCGACCCTACCCGTATTGCCGTCGCTGGCGACAGTGCCGGCGGCAACCTTGCCGCCGTGCTGGCATTGCTCGCCCGCGACAGGCTGGCGCCGCCGCTCGCCGCCCAGATCCTGATCTATCCCAACACCGATGCCCGCCAGACGGCGGACAGCTACCGGCGTTTCGGCGAAGGCTTCGGACTCACCGCCGCCACCATGGCCTGGTTCCGCGACCACTATGTGCGAACGCCCGATGATATCGCGGACTGGCGCGTATCGCCGCTGCTGGCCTCCAGCCTCGCCGGCGCACCGTCGGCCTTCGTCGTGATCGCCGGCCACGACATCCTTGCCGACGAAGGCACGGCCTATGCCGAGCGCCTGCGCGCCGACGGAGTGCCGCTGGCGTTGCGACACTGGCCGGGTCAGATCCACGGCTTCGTCTCGATGGGCCGCCACATCCTGGCCGCGCGGCAAACGGTAAGCGAGGCGGCGGCCTGGCTCCGCCTACAAACGCCGGAGCCGATCACTCAGGCCGACTGACGCATCACCAGGGTGGCGCCAAGCTTGACGTTGCGCGCCAGATCATGGCCGGACGGATCGGCCTCGTCCAGCAACGCCAGCAGGATCTCGACGCTGCGGCCGGCCATGGCGGCGAAGTCCTGTGCCATGGTGGTCAGCGCGGGACAGGTGTAGCGGCTCAACGGATGATCATCGTGGGCGGCGACGCGAAAATCGCAATCGGCGCGGCGGCCGATCTTCAGCCCGCGCGAAAAGGCGGCCGCCATCACACCGAAGGCGAGACGGTCATTGGCGCAGAGCAGCGTGCGGGCCGGCAGGCCGCCTTTCTCGAGCGTCCTGTCCATCCATTCATGGCCGATGCGCTCGAAGTCCCAGCTATAGTCGCCCGCCGCCTTGAGAACGGTGGGCTCCAGGCCCGCGGCCTGCATCGCGTCGATATAGCTCTGCAGGCGTTCGCCCGAATTGTGGTTGACGTGCGGGATGTCGACATAGACAGGCGGTTCGCCGGACCGGCAGAGATAATCGACGATGGTCGAGGTGCTCTGGTGGTTGTCATTGCCGACGAATGGCGTGTCGCCTTCGATATAGGTGTCGAAATAGACGATCGGGATGTCCTCGCTCATCCGTTCGAAGACGCCGGGTTCGGAGACCAAGCCCAAGGGCGCGACGATAGCACCCGCGACCTTCAGCGACATCAGCGTCCTGACCGATTCCGCCTCCAGTTTCGGCGAACCGTGCGAGGAGATGACGATCGGCCAAAACCCTTCGTCGCGACAGCGCCGTTCGATGCGGCTGACCATCTCGGCGTAGAACGGATCGGTGATCGCCGGTACGACGATGCCGACATTGCGGGTGCGCTTGCGGTTGAGGTTGCGGGCAAAAACATTCGGCTGATAGTCGGACGAACTAAGCGCCGCCTCGATGCGCGCCCGGGTCGCCGGCTTCACGCTGGCCGGATCGTCGAAATACTTCGACAGGGTCGGCCGCGAAACGCCGGACGCCCTGGCGAAATCATTCATCGTCCGGTGGGTCTTTTCCGCCATCTATATTTCAGGCCCCTTATCCTCGATGCCAGCCTTAACGCTCTGGCGAGAATCAGTCTTGCGATCGTCGCGGTGAGGCAGCATTGCTTGAGCCAACTTATTCAGTCAAATTTCCACGGTTTCCAGTACAACGCAGAAGCATTGCGCACGTCAAATTATTTATTGACGCTCCGAAAACGACA
This sequence comes from Mesorhizobium sp. B2-4-18, assembly GCF_006441385.1. Classification (NCBI taxonomy): domain Bacteria; kingdom Pseudomonadati; phylum Pseudomonadota; class Alphaproteobacteria; order Hyphomicrobiales; family Phyllobacteriaceae; genus Mesorhizobium; species Mesorhizobium sp. B2-4-18. The sequence goes on from NZ_VFUW01000005.1 coordinate 253,104, forward strand.
ACTTAGGTTTTGAACATGCACGGATAAAGGAATTTCTGGCCAAGCGGAGCCCGTCCGTCCGGCAGATGGTGAGGACATGAAGAAACTGGTTTGTGCCGGCGAGATCCTGGTCGAGATCATGGCCGAGCGGATCGGCCAGAGTTTTCGCGCCCCCGGCCCGCTGGTCGGTCCGTTTCCCTCGGGCGCTCCCGCCATCTTCGTCGATCAGGCGGCGCGGCTCGGCCAGCCGGCGGGGCTGATCGCGGCAGTGGGCGACGACGATTTCGGCCATTTGAACATCGAGCGCCTGCGTGCCGACGGCGCCGACATCTCGGCCATTACCGTCCATCACGGTGCCGCGACCGGAACCGCCTTCGTCACCTATGAGAGCGATGGCAGCCGGCACTTCGTCTACAACATCAAGCAGAGTGCCGCCGGCCTGATCGAGATGGGCGCGGAAGCGCGCGCGCTGCTGGCCGGCGCCGACCATTTTCACGTCATGGGGACATCGCTGTTCTCGCCCGAGGTGATCGAAATTGCCCGCAACGGGATCGAAGCCGTCAAGATGCGCGGCGGCACGGTCTCTTTCGACCCCAACATCCGCAAGGAGATGCTCGATCTACCAGGGATGCGCGACGCCTTGCACTTCGTGTTGTCAAAGACCGACGTGTTCCTGCCGAGCGGGCCGGAACTCTTCACCTTCGCCGAGGCAAACGACGAGGAAAGCGCGGTACGCGAAATGCTGGACCGCGGCATCTCCACTATCGTCGTCAAGAAGGGCGCGCAGGGCGCCGTCCACTACGATCAGTCGGGGCGCACGGCTTCACCCGGCTTCGTCGTCGAGGAAATCGATCCGACCGGCGCCGGAGACTGCTTTGCCGCGGCCTTCGTCTCCTTCTGGCTGCGTGGAGAGGCACCGGAAAGGGCGCTGCGAATAGCCAATGGCTGCGGCGCGCTGGCGGTGACGAAGAAGGGACCAATGGAAGGCATCGCCTCGCTCGCCACCGTCGAGGCGTTCATCGAGACCGCCCGGACCGGAGCACCGGCATGAGCCAGGCGACCGATCGACTGGCTAGCATCGCCACGCGCCGTGCGGCCGGCGAACGCTGTGGCATCGCCTCGATCTGCTCGGCCCATCCGCTGGTCGTCGAAGCGGCGCTGCGCCACGGCAAGGCGCGCGGCGCCGATGTGCTGATCGAGGCCACCTGCAACCAGGTCAACCACGAGGGCGGCTACACCGGCATGACACCGCGCGATTTCCGCCGCTTCGTCGAGACGATCGCCGGCAAGGCCGGCTTTCCCCTGGACAGGCTGGTGCTCGGCGGCGATCATCTGGGCCCCAATCCTTGGAAGCACCTGCCGGCGCCCGCGGCGATGGAAAAAGCCGCACGCATGGTGGATGCCTATGCCGAGGCCGGCTTCACCAAGATCCACCTGGACGCCAGCATGGGCTGCGCCGGCGAAGGCGCGGCACCGCCCGACGCCACCATCGCCGCGCGCGCCGCCGAGTTGGCCGAGGTGGCGGAGGCCGCGGTTGAACGAACAGGCGGCACCAGGCCTGTCTACGTCATCGGCACGGAAGTGCCGGTGCCGGGCGGCGCACAGGAGGCCATGGACCATCTGGCGGTGACGACACCGGAGGCCGCGGGTGAGACGGTTCGCATCCACCACGATGCCTTTAGCCGGCGCGGCCTCGACCAGGCTTTCTCGCGGGCGATCGGCGTCGTCGTGCAGCCGGGCGTCGAATTCGGCAATGCCGAGGTCATCACCTACCGGCCGGAACGCGCCCGGGCGCTTGCCGGCACGCTGCGAGACCTGCCGCAATTCGTCTTCGAGGCCCACTCGACCGACTACCAGCCCGCTGCGGCGTTGAGCGCGCTGGTCGACGATGGTTTTGCCATACTCAAGGTCGGGCCCTGGATGACCTTCGCGCTGCGCGAAGCCCTCTACGGCCTGAGCCACATCGCCGACATTCTGGTTCCCGATCCATCGCGGGAAAGCCTGCCGGCGGCCATGGAGCGCGTCATGCTGGCGGCGCCCGGCAATTGGAAGAATTACTATCACGGCTCCGAGGCCGAGCAGCGGATCGAGCGGCATTTTTCCTACAGCGACCGTATCCGCTACTACTGGCCTGCGCCGGCGGCGCGGCAGTCCGTGAACGCGCTGATGCAGGCGCTGGGCGAGCGCGACATCCCCTCACCCCTGATCAGCCAGTATCTCGGCCGCCTCGACAGCGCGGTAGCGAGCGGATCCGTCGCGCCAAAGGCCAGGGAACTCCTCATCGCAGGCGTGACGGACGTTCTCGACATCTATGCCAGCGCAACCGGCTGATCCCGACTTTCATGGCTGTGGCACCAGGGCCCACGTGGTGCGGCGCAACGCCAGATCGCGATGCGCGTCAGCGGCGGCGTCAAGGGCTCCGGCTATGGTTGCTCCGGCGGCAAGGCCTCGGTCGGCGAATTCACCGATTTGCGCTGGGTGACGGCCGAGGACCGGGCCAGCACTATCCGTTCTGACCTGGCCTCGCGTCGAGCAAGCCGCGGCGAAGATCAAACAGCCAGCGACGGTATGAAGCGGACGCTTGCGGATTGTTTCTGGCCAGGGGCCAGCACAATGCAGCCGGTGTCGATGTCCTTGTCGCCCCTCCGGTTGAAAGCATCGGTAATGTTGCTGACCGGCTCGGCGCAAAAGAACGGTTCGCCCGGCGGCGTGTAGAGGGCGAGGAAGTCGAGCGGCGCCTCTGCCTCGATGTCCAGCTGCCGTCCGTGTTCGGGCCAGGTAATCCGGGCGCGGCGCGCCCATCCGGTGAAGACCGTGTCGAAGTCCACTTCCGATACGTCAAAGCCGATCGACGGGTCGGCCCCCACGGGCGGCGGGACATGCCGGATGGGCAGCACCTCCGCATCGGTTTCCCACATGCCTGATACCCGTGCCTGGACATGCGTCCACGGTGTCGACGGGAAGTAAGGATGGAGACCGAGGCCAACCGGCATCGGCGCGTCCGACAGGTTGCGCATGGTAATGGTCATGCAAAGCCTGCCTTCGGCCAGCGAGATCACTTGCTCGGCTTCGTAGCTCCATGGCCAGGAATCGGCGGCGTGGCGATAGCCCAGGACGATCATGCTCGCTTCATGGCTCACGACGGCCCACGGGTGACGCCAGCCATGGCCGTGCTCATGATGTGGATCGTCCGGGGCCGTCGGCAATTGAATGGGGCGCCCCGCGAATTCAAAGCGGCCATTCCTTATGCGGTTGGAATAGGGCACGAGCGGAAAGCAGGCCATGGCGCCGGCATCGCCACGGCCGATCGCCGCTGGGTGAGCCGCACGCAGCCAATCCACGGCCGAACCATCCCGCCACCATTGATACGACGCCAGCGCTCCACCAGCGGCGGGAGCAATTTCGACCGTCGCGATGCCGTCGCTGATCGAGACCAGTTCCGTGTACTGCGCGACGGCCACAGCGAAATTCTTTGTCATCGGCACTCCCCCAATCCCTTGACTCCAATCCCCACGCCTATAAGACATATCATATGAATAGTATGAAGAATAGAAAATCATTCAGCACGGCCCGCACGTCACGAGTCGCGGTCGCGGTTTCCAGCGGTTCCACCGCGCTGCACGCCACCGTCGTCGAGCAGATCGGGCTGCGCATCGTGCAGGGCGACTTCCTGCCCGGCGAGGCGCTGCCTAATGCCGACGATTCCAGCGAGATGCTGGGGGTCAGCCGCACAGTGCTGCGCGAGGCGATCAAGGTGCTGGCGGGCAAGGGGCTGGTCGAATCCAGGCCGAAGACCGGCACGCGGGTGCGTCCTCGCGCCGATTGGAATTTCCTCGACCCCGACGTCCTGTCTTGGCGCTATGCCGGCGGTGTCAGTGCGGAGGATGTGCGGGCGCTGTTTGAACTGCGCCGCGCCATCGAGCCGATGTCGGCGGCCCTTGCCGCGCAGCGTGCGACGCCGGCTCAGATCGCCGAGATCCATGCAGCGCTGGCTGAAATGGAAGCACTGAGCGATGACGGAGACCGCTTCGCCAAGCCCGATCTGGTGTTCCACCAGACCATATTGCGCATGACCGGCAACGAGCTGATCGGCTCGCTGGCCGCGCTGGTCGAGACCGCGTTGGTAATGAGCTTTCGCCTCTCCAACGACAATCCGGAAGGGCAGCGCCATTCCTTGCCGCTGCACCGGGAAGTCGCCGAGAAGATTGCCGACGGCGACGCCGCCGGCGCGCAAAAGGCATTGCTGGTGCTCATCGACAATGCCGAGGATGACGTGCGCCGCAGCGTCGAGAACCGCAACAAACGCCACAACGAGCGGGGCCTGCAATCGTGACCGAGACCAAACGCAAATTGCGGTCCGAAGCCTGGTTCGGCGGTGAAGGCAAGAACGCTTTCATGCACCGCAGCTGGATGAAGAACCAGGGCATTCCCGCTGACGCTTTCGACGGCCGCCCGGTGATCGGCATCTGCAATACCTGGTCGGAACTGACACCATGCAATGCGCATCTGCGGGCGTTGGCCGATCACGTCAAGCGCGGCGTGTATGAGGCCGGCGGCCTGCCGTTCGAATTCCCTGTCATGTCGCTAGGCGAGAGCAACATGCGCCCCACCGCCATGCTGTTTCGCAACCTGGCCAGCATGGATGTCGAGGAATCCATCCGCGGCAATCCGATCGACGGCGTCATCCTGCTTGTCGGTTGCGACAAGACCACGCCGGCGCTCTTGATGGGGGCTGCCTCGTGCAACCTGCCGACCATCGCCGTCTCCGGTGGGCCGATGCTGAACGGCAAGTTCCGCGGACAGGATATCGGCTCAGGCACGCATGTCTGGAAATTCGCCGAGGAGGTCAAGGCCGGCCGCATGCCGGTCGCCGACTTCCTCGCCGCCGAGCAGGGCCAGAGCCGGTCGGCCGGCAGCTGCATGACGATGGGCACAGCCTCGACCATGGCCAGCATGGTGGAAGCACTCGGCATCGGCATGCCCGACAACGCCGCGATCCCGGCAGTGGATTCGCGCCGAGGCGTGCTTGCCCAGTTGGCCGGACGGCAGATCGTCGATCTTGTCCACCGCGACGTGACGATTGCAAAGATCCTTACCAGGCAAGCCTTCGAGAATGCCATTCGCGTCAATGGCGCGATCGGCGGCTCGACCAATGCGGTGCTGCACCTGATCGCCATCGCCAACCGGGTCGGTGTCGATCTCGGCCTCGATGACTGGGACCGCCTTGGCCGCGGCGTGCCAACCATTGTCGACCTGATGCCGTCGGGCCGGTTCCTGATGGAAGATTTCTACTATGCCGGGGGGCTAGCTGCGGTCATGGCGTCGCTTGATGAAGTGGGGCTTCTTCATCGCGACGCCATGACCGTCAGCGCCAAGACCATCGGTGAACTGATCGACGGCGCGCCCAACTATAACCGTGAGGTCATACGGCCGCTGCGCGAGCCGCTGACCAAGGAGGGCGGCATTTCGATCCTGCGTGGCAATCTGGCGCCCAACGGAGCCGTCATCAAGCCGTCCGCGGCAACGCCCGAACTGATGCAGCATCGCGGCAAGGCGGTCGTCTTCGAGAACATCGAGCATTACCATGCCCGCATCGACGATCCGGAGCTGGATATCGACGCCTCCTCGGTGATGGTGTTGAAGAATTGCGGACCACGCGGTTATCCCGGGATGGCCGAGGTCGGCAACATGCCGCTGCCAGCCAAGCTGCTCAGAGAAGGCGTTTCCGACATGGTGCGCATTTCGGACGCGCGCATGAGCGGTACCGCCTACGGCACGGTGGTGCTGCATGTGGCGCCGGAGGCCGCGGCCGGTGGTGTGCTGGCCCTGGTGCGCGACGGCGATCTCATCGAGCTGGACGTCGCCGGCCGCCGTCTCGAGCTTTTGGTTTCGGACGAGGAACTGGCGATCCGCCGCCGTGACTGGAAGCCGCCGGAGCCGCCGCAAGGTGGCTACCAGAGCCTCTATGTCGAGCGCGTGCTGCAGGCCGACAAGGGCTGCGACTTCGACTTTCTCGTCGGTCGGCGCGATGCCGGCATCCCCCGGCATTCCCATTAGAGAGGCGCGCAATGACGAATCAGATCGGCAGCTACGCGACCTACCCCAGCCTGAAGGGCCGCAGCGTGTTCATAACCGGCGGCGGCAGCGGCATCGGTGAAAGCCTGGTGCGCCATTTCTGCGCGCAGGGCAGCCGCGTCGCCTTCGTCGATCTGGCCGAGGAGCCTTCACGGCGCCTGGTCGATGCGATCGCGGCCGAAGGGCATGCCGCGCCGCTGTTCATTCCCTGCGACCTGCGCAATGTCGAGCAGCTGCAGGCGGCGACCGTCGAGGCGATGCGGCACAACGGCCCGATCCAGGTGCTGTGCAACAATGCCGGCAATGACGACCGCCACCAGACCAAGGACGTCACGGTGGCCTATTGGGACGACCGCATGGCGGTCAATCTGCGCCACCAGTTCTTCGCCGCCCAGGCGGTGCGTCCGCAAATGGACTCGCTGGGCGGCGGCTCGATCATCAATTTCGGTTCCATCACCTGGATGGTCGGCGATCCCGACTGCCCTGCCTATGTCACCGCGAAAGCCGCTGTCTACGGCATGACGCGGGCGCTGGCCCGCGAACTCGGCCCCGAGCGCATCCGCGTCAACTGCATGGTGCCTGGCTGGGTGATGACAGAGCGCCAGATGCGGCTATGGCTGAACCCCGCCGGCGAACGCCAGATCGCGGAGCGGCAGTGCCTGCCCGACCGGCTGCAGCCATCCGACATTGCGCGCATGGCGCTGTTCCTCGCCGCCGACGACAGCCTGATGTGCACGAGCCAACAGTTCATCGTCGACGCGGGCTGGGTGTGACCCGGTACGGCCTCTAGGGAAGAAGGGTATTTCATGCGTCTTGTTCAGTACACAACGATCGACGGCGGCAGGCGGGTCGGCCGCGTTTCCGATGACGACGGCAATCGCCTGTATCTACTCGACAAGACAAGCACCGTGCTGGAGCTCGCCGAAGCGGCGATCGCCCAGGGTGCGTCGATCGCGGCGCTGGTCGAGAAGCGGACGGCTGCGGCCACGATCGACTATGGCGAACTGCTGCGCGATGGCCGCGTGCTCGCTCCCGTCGACCATCCGGAACCGGCGCGCTTCCTGGTCACCGGCACCGGCCTCACCCACACGGGAAGTGCCGCCGCGCGCGACAAGATGCATGTGCTGACCCATGGCGAGGACGCCGAGGAGTCGGATTCGCTGAAGATCTTCCGCATGGGCTTGGACGGGGGCAAGCCCGGCGCCGGCAAGATCGGCATCCAGCCCGAATGGTTCTTCAAGGGCGTCGGCACCTGTGTCGTGCCGCCTGGCGCCGATCTGCCGATGCCTGCCTTCGCGAAAGCCGGCGCCGAAGAAGCCGAGATCGTCGGCCTTTACCTCAATGGGCCGGATGGCCGCCCTTATCGCATCGGCTATGCGCTGGGCAACGAATATTCCGACCATGTGACGGAGGCCGAGAACTACCTTTATCTCGCCCACTCGAAACTCCGCTCCTGCTCGATCGGACCGGAGCTTTTGATCGGCGACCTGCCCGAAGAAGTGCGTGGCCATTCCCGCATTCTGCGCGACGGCACTGTTATCTGGGAACAGGAATTCCTGTCGGGCGAAGCGCACATGTCGCATTCGATCGCCAATCTCGAACACTTCCATTTCCGCTACCCGATGCACCGCAGGGCGGGCGACCTGCACGCCTATTTCTTCGGAGCGGCGGTGATGAGCTACGCCTCCGGCGTCAAGACGGCTTCCGGCGACGAGTATGAAATCCAGGCACAGACATTCGGCAAGCCGTTGCGCAACCGGATGGTGTCGGTGCCGGACGAGGGACTGGTCGCCGTCACCCAGCTGTGACGGCGATAGCCCCGGAAATTACGGTCCACCAGAACGACAATGGGAGATTAAAAATGGGACTGAAGAAAGCGTTTCTGAGACTAGCGACCATCGGGCTCAGCATCGGCCTGATGACGTCGGCGGCGCTGGCCGCGAACCTTCGCGTGCTGGCCTGGGACGGTTATGCCGACCCGGACTGGGTGAAGGACTTCACCGCCGCCACCGGCATCGGCGTCGATGTCGTCTTCATCGGCAGCGATGACGAAATCTGGGCCAAGATCAAGGGCAGCGAAGGGCAGGACTTCGACGTCTTCGCCGTCAACACCGCCCAGTTGCAGCGCTACATCAAGGCCGATCTGGTGTCGCCGATCGACATCACCAAGCTGCCGAACCAGAAGGACGTGCTGCCGCGCTTCCGTGATCTGTCTCAGGTCAGCGGCGACACCAAGGACGGCAAGGTCTACGGTATTCCGTTCTGCTTCGATTCCATCGGGCTGATCTACGACACCGACAAGGTCAAGCCGGCGCCGACCTCGATGTCCGTCCTGTGGGATCCGGCCTACAAGGGCAAGATCCTCGCCTACGACAATGGCGAGCACAATTTCTCGTTCACCGCGCTGACGCTCGGCTACAAGGATCCGTTCAACCTCGACGAAAAACAAATGGCGGCGGTCAAGGCCAAGCTGGTCGAGCTCAAGCGCAATGTGCTGAGCTTCTACACCACCGCCGACGAGGCGCAGCAGATCTACCAGAACAATGATGTTGCGCTGATCTGGGCCAATTATGGCCAGCAGCAGGTGAAGGCACTGCAGAAGATCGGCGCCCATGTCGCCTACGTCAATCCGAGCGAAGGCGCGCTTGCCTGGCTCGACAACTGGGTGATCTCCAAGGGTGTCCGCGACAATGCCGCGGCCGAGAAATGGATCGACTTCATGCTGACGAAGAAGGTCAGCGGCGCGCTTTCCGAGCGCACCGGATTCGGCAACACGGTGGTCGAGTCGAGCAGTGCGGGCGGCAACGACAAGCTGGTCTGGCTCAACAATGTCGAGGATCCGCTCAAGCGTTCGGACTTGTGGAACGAGGTCAAGGCGACGCCCTGATCCCTTCCGCGCCTGACTTCGAAGGACCCGGCGGTCCGGACGTTCCGGACCGCCGAAGCGTATGCGAGAATATCCCATGAGCCAGAACACCGACCTCTTGACGCTGCGGTCCGTCTCGAAATCCTACGGCACGGTTCCCGTGCTGCACGACATCGACCTGTCGCTCCGGGACGGTGAGTTCCTCACCGTCCTTGGACCGTCGGGTTCGGGCAAGACCACGGTCCTGCGGCTGATCGGCGGGCTGGAGCCGCTGACGTCAGGCGAGATCCGGCTGGACGGCCAGGACATCAGCCGCATGCCGATCAACAAGCGGCCGTTCAACACGGTGTTCCAGGACTATGCGCTGTTCCCCCATATGACCGTCTCCGGCAATGTCGGCTATGGGCTTTCGGTGCGCCATATCAAGCGCAAGGAGATCGCCAGCCGCGTGGCGCAAGCCCTCGATCTGGTGCAGCTCGGACGTTTCGCCGAGCGCTTTCCGGCACAGCTTTCCGGCGGCCAGCGCCAGCGTGTCGCGCTCGCCCGGGCGCTGATCTGCCAGCCGCGCCTGATCCTGCTCGACGAGCCGCTGGCGGCACTCGATCTCGAATTGCGCCGGCAGATGCAGGAGTTCCTGAAATCCATCCAGCGCGAGATCAAGACCACCTTCCTGTTCGTCACCCACGACCAGGAAGAAGCGATCGGCATGGCCGATCGGATCTGCGTCATGCAGGCCGGCCATATCCGCCAGCTCGGCACGCCGCATGAGCTCTACTACAAGCCGAATTGCGAATTCGTGGCGCGCTTCTTCGGCGAGAACAATCTGGTGGCTGGAAAACTCGGTCCAGTGCAAGGCGAGCAGCGACCGATCGAGACGGCACTCGGACGGCTGGTCTGCTCGATCAGCGACCAGCCGCATCTGAAGATTGCCCCGGATGGCGCCGCGGCTTTCGCGGCGTTCCGCCCCGAAGCCTTGCATCTCGCGGACGCCCGTGATGGCGCCAATCGCTTTTCCGGTGCCATTGTCGATCTCGCCTTTGCCGGCTCGTCGACGGTCGCCACGATCATGGCGGGGGCGGACGATGCCGCGCAGCGCCTGCGGCTGCGCATGCCGAGCCGGATCGACGGCAGCATCTTGAAATCCGGCGAGACGGTCTGGCTTTCGTTTGCGCCGCATGAAGGCCATCTGGTGCTGGCATGAGCGGAACCGGCTCGACACACGCCGCGCAACGGCGGCTGTCACGGCTGGTGACGGTGCTGGCATTCGCCTTGCCGGTTATCTTCGTTCTCGTGCCGCTGGCAATCTTCCTGGTCTACAGTTTCTTCAGCGTCGACCAGGGTACGATCGTCCATGCACCGACGCTCGGCAACTATGTCAGGTTCTTCACCGACCCGATCTTTCTGCCGGTGTTCTGGAACACCATCGTGCTGTGCGTATCGGTGGCCGTGATCTGTATCCTGCTCGCCTATCCCGCCGCCTACTTCCTGACGACGCTGAAGGGGCGGTGGCGCTACGCCCTCCTGATGTTGCTGCTGGTGCCGCTGCTGATGAGCTACGTCATCAAGATCTACGCGATCCGCAGCATCCTCGGCCTCAACGGCTTCCTCAACAACGCGCTGGTGGCGCTCGGCATCCTGGATCAGCCGTCGACGCTTTTCGTCTTCAACATGAACGCCATCCTCTTGACGCTGAGCCTGCTTTTGATCCCGTTCGCCATCCTGCCGATCTTCCTGTCGCTGGAGCGGATTCCGCAGACCTTGCTGCGCGCCTCGGATGACCTGGGCGCCAGCAGCCTGCAGACATTCCTGCGCATCACCTTGCCGCTGAGCCTGCCCGGCGTCGCCTCGGCGGCGAGCTTCGTCTTCGTACTGGCGATCGGCGATTTCCTGACACCGCAGATGGTCGGCGGGATCAGCGGCTTCACCTTCGGCCGTATCCTCTACAGCCAGTTCGGCACGGCCTATAACTGGCCGTTCGGCGCCGCGCTGTCGGTGGCGCTTGCGATCGTGGTGATCGCCGCCATTCTCATTGGCGAACGGTTCGGGCGCAGCCGGGGGACGTCGGTATGAGCGCGCTGCCCCGGCCGTCCACCATCTTCCTGGCCGCGATTACGACGCTGGTCGCGGTACTGCTTTACAGCCCACTGTTCGTGCCGATCGTGTCGTCGTTCTTCACCATTTCGCATGGCAATGTCGACTGGTCGTCGCCGACCTTTTCGACCTATGTGGCGCTGGCTGAAAACCATGACATCCTGACCGCGTTGCGCACCACGCTGATCGTCGGCGTCTGTACCGTGATCCTGTCGGTGGTCAGCGGGACGCTGCTGGCGCTCTACTACCACGGCCGCCGCTCGGGACGTTCGGTTCTGCAGTTCATCATCTTCCTGCCATTCCTGATGCCGCCTATCATCAGCGGCCTGGCGCTGCTGATCTTCTTCCGCGAGATCGGCCTCGAACGCTCGCTGCTGACGGTTGTCATCGGCCACACCGTGTTCGTGCTGGCGATCGTCTACCGCACTGTGCTGATGCGGCTGCAGTCGATGAGCCGCACACTGGTCGAAGCATCCTACGATCTCGGCGCCAGCGGTTGGCAGACCTTCTGGCGCATCATCCTGCCGAACCTGTCGAGCGCCATGGTCGGCGGCGCCATCCTGGCCTTCGCGCTGTCGTTCGACGAGACGATGATCACCATCCTGGTCACCGGCACGCAAAGCACGCTGCCGGTGCGGCTGTGGGCGATGATGCGGCTAGGCTTCTCGCCCGACATCAACGCGCTGGTGGCGCTGATCCTGATGTTCACCGTGCTGCTCTGCGTGCTCGCCGCCCGTTTTCTCATTCCCAGGCAAATGGCGACGGAACGTACCTGAGTTTCAAACGGTTGGGTCAAGGTCGAAGACTCGTCCGGGATTGAGGATGTTCTTCGGATCGAGCGCCGTCTTCAGCCGCCGCATCGTGGCGATCTCGGCGTCACTGCGCACCAGATTCAGCCACTGCTTCTTGTCGAGGCCGATGCCATGCTCGGCCGACACGCCACCTCCGGCCGCCGCCACGCCGCGATAGATGATACCGTAGGCCGCCGCCGGGTCCGCCGTCAGCACCTGATAGTGCAGGTTGCCGTCCCCGAGATGGCCGAAGACGTAGATGTCGGCACCGGGATCGACCGCGCGGATGGCGGCATCCGCTTCTTGCAGGAACGCCCCCATTCGCGCCAACGGGATGCTGATGTCGACGCCGATCAGGCCTTTCATCGAAAACAGGACGCGGTTGGCGTCCTCCCGCACATCCCACAGCGCGCGGAATTCGCGCGGCGATTGGGAGACGACAACATCGTCGACGACGCCGTCCTCGACCGCCTGCATCAAGACCTCGGCGAAGCGCTCGCCGTCACGTTCTGGCTCACTGCCCTGGATTTCGGCCAGCACATAGACGGGTGATCCGGCCGGAAGCGGCGCCGGCATGGCCATGCTGGCGACCATGACGTCATAGAGCGGCGCGATATTGACCTCATAGGCGGACAAAAGCGGGCCGAGCTTTTGCCGCAGCAGCCCAAGCAGGCCAATCGCCGCATCGAGCGAAGGCAGCGCGCAGAAGGCGTTCACCTCGGATGCGGGCTTGGGATGCAGCCGGAGCGCGGCGCGGGTGACGACGCCAAGCGTCCCTTCCGCGCCGATGAAGAGTTGGCCGAGGTCGTAGCCGGAATTGTCCTTGGGCAGGCCCTTGAGCGACGTCAGCACGGTGCCATCCGCGAGTACCGCCTCCAGCCCCAGCACCTGTGCCCGGTACATGCCATAACGCAGCACGCGGATGCCGCCGGCATTGGTGGCGATGTTGCCGCCGACCGTGGCGGAGCCGCGCGCGCCGATATCGACGCCGAACATCAGCCCGGCGCCGTCGGCCGCTTCCTGCACCGATTGCAGCGTCGCGCCAGCTTCGGCGACGATGGTGGCGGTTTGACGATCCGGGGCGGCAAGGCCGGTCATGCGTTCCAGCGATAGCACGACCTCGCCCGGCTGGACGCGCGCGCCACCGGCCAGCCCGGTGCGCCCGCCCTGGACGATGACCGGCTGGCCAAGAGCGTTGCACGCGGCGAGTGCCGCCGCGACACCCTCGGCATCGCGCGGGCGCAGCACGGCTTCGGGAAGCACGCCGAGCTTGCCGTCGGGATCGTCACGATAGCGCTGGTCCACGTCGGAGCCGGCGAGCATGCCGCCCGCGCCCAGCCTGTTGCCAAGCGCGGAGAGCAGCCGTTGTGTTTCAGGCGACATCCGGCTCAGGCGCCTGCGTGACAGGGCGCACCGTCAGCATCCAACAACCAGATCGCCCGATGAGTATCCTTGTCCAGCACGCTAGCCATCCCTGAATTGCAGCCGGCCGATCCTAATCGCGCCCGCTTGTCGTGCAAGCGATATCGAGCTGCCTCAGGCTATGCCGGCATCGATCGCGATGGGCGAGATCGATGCCGGAAGTACAACGTCGGCTTACTGAAGCTTGGCCTGCAGCGCGTTGACGTCATCGGTGGTCATTTCACCATCGGTCGTCACCTTGCCGTCGGCGATCTTCCACAGCCGGAACGGGCCAGTGATGTCGCCAAACTTGTCGAAGGCGACGGGACCGATGACGCCTTCATAGCGGATCGGCTTGCCGTCCTTGATCAGGCCGAGCGCCTTGGCGAATTCTTCCTTGCCGGCATAAATCGGCGTGCCGGCGGGATCGACCGCCTTGTACATGGCGTCCTTGATCTTGGCCGGGTCCTCGGAGCCGGCAATCGCGATGGCGAGCCCGACAATGGCGCCGGCATCATAGGAGCGGTCTGCCGCGGGATTTGACGGTTCGATGCCGGAAAACGCCTTGTAGTTCTTGGTGAAATACTCCGTCGAGGCGGTCGGGCTGGTGCCGGAAGACGTGCCATAGGCGTCCTTCAGATAACCGGCGCCGACGGACTCGATGAAATCAGGGCTGTTCATGCCGTCATTGAGCAGGAATTTCTGCACGCCGCCCTGCGAAATCCAGGTGCGGGCGATGGTGGCGCCGTCGACGGGCGTGCTGACCAGGTACAGTCCATCCGGTTCGCCACCCATCGCCGCGGTGACTTCCGAGGCGTAGCTCGACTGCTTCTCGTTGTAGGGGGTGTCGGAGACGATGGTGCCGCCGAGCGCTTTGTAGGCCCGCGAGAATTCGGCCACCATGTTGACGCCGAAGTCGTTGTTGACGTGGATGATCGCCAGCTTCTTGAAACCCTTGTCGACGGCATATTTGGCGGCGGCCACGCCCTGCAGCGCGTCCGAGGTGATGGTGCGGAAGAAGATGCCGTTGGTCTTGCCGTCGCGGCCGAGTGTCGTCAGTGTCGGCGAGGACGACGCCGGCGAGACCTGGACGATCTTGGCCGGCGCGGTCACCGAGGTCAGGATCGGGATCGACACCGAGGAAATGATGCCACCGATGATCACAGGCACTTTCTTGACCTGCACCAGCTGGGTGGCGGCATCGACCGCGATGTTGCCCTGGCTCTGGCTGTCGCGCGTGTCGGTGACGAGATCGCAGCCGCGCACGCCGCCGGCTTGGTTGATGTCGCGGAAGGCCATTTCGACCGATTTGGCGCCGGCCTGGCCGTATTCGCCGGCCGGACCGGTCAGTTCCATGACGAGGCCGACGGTGATCTTGCAGTCGGCGGCCTGTGCGGCACCCGCCATCGTCACGAGAGCAAGTGCCGTGGTGAGCTGGAGTATCGTCTTTCTCATTGTTGTTCCCCTTGAGTTACACGAACTGATTTGACGTCTGGAAAGTCTCAGTGTTCCGGCACCTGCAGCCAGGTTTCATGCAGATGCCGCCATTGGACGCCGTTGGGCGCCGATGAACGGGTGGTAAAGACCGCGCTCGACTGGCGGCGGCTGTGCTTGCCCGCGCGCAGCTGCGCCTCGACATAGAGGACGACGATCGTATCGCCATCCTGCCAGCCGGGCCGGATGTCCTCGATCGAGATGGCAAAGCCGTCGTCGCAAGTGGCGCGGCTGGAGCGCACATGGTCGATCACGGCATCGCGGTCGAGGATCTGGCCGCCTGGTGCGATCATGGTCAGGCCTTCGCCCATGACGGCTTCGAAGCGGCCGAAATCCACCTTGTCGGCGCGCGAGGCGACGAACCAGTCGACGAAAAAGCGATGCAGATCGACGACTTCGGCGCTGGCCTGCGAAAACAACCTGTCGTCCATGGTCTTCATATCCGGCCCGCGTTGAGATTGTAGTGCATGATCGAGCCGTGGCGGCCGTGGCGGTCGCGCTCCAGCGTGTAGACATCTCCCTCAAGGCCGTTGCCCCTCGCTATCACGGCTGCAATCCGCGCACGGTCATCGGCGTCGAGTACGACATCCATGATCTTGGCGTTGGCCAGCGCATGCGCCTGGTTGCGGGCACCGACGATGACCGCGGCCACTCGCGGCTGCTCCAGCACCCAGGCGCTGGCGATGGTGGCGATGTCGACGGCGTGGCGGTCGCCCACCGCCTTCAGTGCGCGAAGCAGTTGCTGGAACAGGTCCCAGCCGCCGAAATCGTCTATGATCAGCTTGTATTTGACCAGCGAGCGGTTTTCGAGCGGCGTGCGGGGTTCGGCGACATCAAGCCATTTGTCGCTGAGAAAGCCGCCGGCCACAGAACCGTAGCAGAGGAAGCTGACGCCGTTTTCCTCCGCAAGCGTCGCGAGGCTGTTCGCCGGACGCTGGTCGAGCACCGAATATTGCAGCTGCTGGCTGACCAGCGGGATGCCGGCTGACAGGATTTCGGCAAGCCGGGGCGTATCGAAATTGGTGGTGCCGAGATTGCGCAGCTTGCCCTCGCGCCGAAGCTCGTCGAGCCAACCCATCGCCTCGACATAGCGCGGCTGCGCATAATCCCACCAGTGAAATTGCACGAGGTCGAGCCGCTCGGTCTTAAGCCTGCGCAGTGACTGGTCGACGATGCCCCTGATATAGTCGCGGCTGATCGTAGCGAGCCGTTCAAGGTCGGGCACCAGCTTGGTGTGCACCTTCATTTTGGCGGCTGCATCGAGACCACGCTCATTGGCCAGCCGCAAGCGCGCGGCGCCGATCAATTCCTCGACGCCGGTGTAGATATCGGCGCAGTCATAGGTCCAGATGCCGGCATCGAAGGTGGCGATCAGGTCGCTTACGGCCTGACTGCGATCGATGGCGCCATGGCCGCCGGCCAGTTGCCAGCCACCGCGTATGACGCGCGAAATCGCGTAGCCCGGGCTGAGCTCGAATGCCTTGGCGGTCATGTCAGGTCATTCCCCTTCGGCAGCGGCACGGCCGTGGTTTCGGCATGGCTGAACCGCCGCTTGGCCAGCCTGACGATCCGCAGCCTGCTGGCACAGTTGGGATCGGGACAGGCGATCTCCGCGTCCGAGGTCATCCAGTCGTTCGGGTGGGTCGGGCGCTGCTTCGCCGCCAGGAGCGGCAGCACCGCCGAGATCGAATAGATCGAAAAGCCCTGCCCGGCTGGCATCGACAGCATCTCGCCCTTGAGCTCGAAATAGTCGCCGGCCCTGGCGCCGCAATAGATCGGCTTGCCCCGCGGAATGACCGCCTCGACGCGGAGATCGAAGAGTTCGAAACTGTCGTCAGCCATTTCAGGCCTCCACCAGGCTGAAGGTGATGTCGCAGGCGCCGTTGCGGCGGATGATGCCGCAGCCAGCCGCGAATTGATCGCGCTCCCCGGGTCTCACCTGCGCGACGACGCTGCCGGCCAGCCAGCCGATCGGGAACAGCAGACGCGCGCCCTGCCCGTAGAACAGGCCGATGTCGAAGATTGCGTTGGGGTTGCCGCCCCACATGCGCGGCGGCACGTAGGACAACACGATGTCACCTGGCTGCGGCGTAAGGGTCGCGTTCTCCGCCGGCAGCGGCTGGGCATAGGCCTGCCCCTCGAGATCGGCTGATGGAACCGGAGAGGAGATCTCAGGTCCCGTCCACATGGCGTGAATGGCGGGGACGACACGTGGCGTGGCGAGATAGGCTGTGAGAAAGGCCGCATTCTCCGGCGCCTTTTCCGGCAGCAGCAGCGCAGTGACGGAAAGCTTGGAGCGGGGCTCGCTGATCCTGATGGAGGTCATATCTGGCCTTTCGCGACGGCGGATTGCAGTTTGCTGCGCAGGAAGGTGAAGGGCCGGCTGATGTCGGCGACCAGTGCTTCGCGCGCCGCCCGAGCATCCTGCGTGGCCAGCGCCTCGACGATGCGGCGGTGATACTGGGCGGTGTCGACCTCGCCGGCTTCCGAGAAAGCGTAGATGGCGACGCGGATGCATGGACCTGATTGCAGCCACAGGCTCTCGATCATCGGGATCAACACGGCCGAGCCGCAGGAGCGATAGATCTCGAAGTGAAAGCTCTGGTTGAGCGTCACTTCGCGGTCGACATCCTTCTTGTGTTTCAGCGCCCGCATCTCGTCCCACTCGCCGAGAATGGTTTCGATGGTGGAGATCTGGCGCGGCCCCATGCGGGCGGCGGCCAGCGCGATCGCCTCGCCCTCGATCAGGACGCGGGCACGCAAGAGATCGTCGAGGCGCTCCAGCGTGATTGGCGGCACCCGCACCGAACGGTTGGGCAGCGCCTCCAGCGCCTTTTCCGTGATCAGCCGGCCAAGCGCCTCCCGCACCGGCATTGTCGAAGTGACCAGCGCATCGGCCAGCCCACGGATAGTCAGCACCTGGCTTGGCTCGAACAGGCCGCCGATCAAGGCCCGACGCAGCTCGGAATAGACGCGATCCTGCACCGTCTCGCGGCCGACCGGAGCCAGCTGGGCCGCGATCGCCTCGTTGTTTTTCTCGATGGCAGCCTTTTGCATGGAATTCCGTTCTCGGCGGGTTTTCGGCTTGCAGATGAAATTAAAGCCGAATAGCGTGATCAAAGCAAGTGTGATCACAAATCATAATCAGAAGACGGCGACGACCGTCTTCGGCCAGAGGGTTTGATGAGCGAGGCAGCGGAAAGGCAGGGGAAGGAGACCCGTGTCCCGGTTCTGACGGCAAGCAACGTCGTCAGGCGGTTCGGCGGCCTTGTCGCCGTCAACGATGTCTCGTTTCATGTCAAAGCCGGCGAAATCCTCGGCCTGATCGGACCCAACGGGGCCGGCAAGACGACCATGTTCGACCTGCTCGCAGGCAGCATCCTGCCGACCAGCGGCGACATCCTTCTCAACGGCACGCGCGTCTCGGGCGAAGCCGCTCATTTGCGCATCGGCAGAGGGCTCGGCCGCACCTTCCAGATCCCGCGCCCGCTACCCAATCTGACGCTGATCGAAAACATCATGCTCGCGGCACAGGGCCAGGCCGGCGAAAAGCTGCTGGCTAACTTCCTCACGCCGTGGCGGGTGGCGGCACAGGAAAAAGCCGCCCGGACGAAAGCCCTCGACCTGCTCGAACTCGTCACCCTCAGCCATCTCGCCCATGAGCCGGCGCGCGTGCTGTCCGGCGGCCAGCGCAAGCTGCTCGAACTTGCCCGGGTCATGATGGCCGACCCGGCGATCATCCTGCTTGACGAACCCGCCGCCGGCGTCAATGCGGCGTTGCTCGAAGTCATCATCGACCGCATCCGCGACATCAACGCGGGCGGCATCACCTTCCTGCTGATCGAGCACAACATCGACATGGTGACGCGGCTCTGCCACCGCGTCCTTGTCATGGCGAGCGGCCAACTGCTGAGCGAAGGCACGGCAGAAGAGGTCGCGCGCGACCCGCGCGTCATCGAGGCCTATCTCGGAGGCACCGCATGAGCGAGACCGTTCTCGATGTCCGCGACCTCGAAGCCGGCTATGAGCCCGGCGTGCCGATCGTGCGCGGCGCCTCGATCACCGTCGACAGAGGCGAGATCGTCGTCGTGCTCGGCCCCAACGGCGCCGGCAAGTCGAGCTTCATCAAGGCGATCGCCGGCCTCGTGCCGATCACCGGTGGCACGGTGCTGCTGGACGGCAGGGACATCACCGCCGCGCCCGCCCACACCATGGTGCGGCTTGGCCTCGCCTTCGTGCCGCAGACCGAGAACATCTTTCCGCTGATGTCGGTGGAGGACAATCTCAAGGTGTCCTGCGGCATCCTCGAGCGGCGCGAAATCCCGGCCCGCATCGAGGAAATGTACGCCGCCTTCCCCGACCTTGTCCGCCAGCGCCGCACCGCCGCCGGCAATCTGTCGGGAGGCCAGCGGCAGATGCTTGCCGTGGCGCGGGCGCTGATCGTCCATCCCAAGGTGCTGGTGCTGGACGAGCCGTCCGCCGGCCTGTCGCCGAAGTTCGTCGCGATGGTATTCGAGATGCTGGCCGGCATCCGCAAGTCCGGAGTCACCATCCTTTTGGTCGAGCAGAACGCCAAGGCAGCGCTTGCCATCGGCGACCGCGCCTATGTGCTGGCCGAAGGCAAGGACCGGCACGAAGGCATAGCCTCCGAATTGTGGAACGACCCTGTCGTCGCCGAACTCTATCTTGGCCAGCGCCCTTCTCACGTAGGTAAGGGAGGCGCGGCATGAGCCTGCAATTCATCGTCGACGGATTGCTGACCGGCTCGATGATCGGCCTCGGCGCAATCGGCGTGACGCTCACCTATTCGATCCTGCGTTTCTCCAACTTCGCCCATGGCGACTTCATGGCCTGGGGCACCTATGCGACGCTGGCCGTGGTCAGTGCCATCGGTGCGATGTTCGGCAAGGTGGCGCCGATCGGGCCGCTGTCCTTCGGCTGGCCGCTTCTTGTTGCCCTGATCGTCGGCATGGCATTCACCGCCTTGCTCGCACTGCTGCTCGACAAGATCCTGTTTTCGCGGCTGCGCTCGCAGGGCCAGGCGATCATCGTGGTGATGGCGAGCTTCGGCGCCTCGATGGCGCTACGCAGCCTGCTCGAATTCACCTTCACCTCACGGCCGACCTATTTCAGCCGGGCGATCCAGATCGCCATGCCGGTCGGCTTCGGCATCCGCATCACGCCCGACCAGATCGCATTGCTCGTGTTGACCGCCATACTCGTGCTCGGCGTGCATCTGTTGATGACGCGCACGCAGACTGGCCGCGCCATGCAGGCCTTGAGCCAGAACGCGGCACTGGCCCGCGTCGTCGGGATCGACGTTGCCAGCGTGGTGCGGGTGACGTGGATCATCGGCGGCGCGCTCGCCTGCGTGGCTGGCGTGATGATCGGCATCCTGGTGCAGATCCGCCCGTTCATGGGCTTCGACATGCTGCTGCCGATGTTCGCCGCCGCCATCCTAGGCGGCATCGGCAGCATCCCGGGCGCGGTGCTCGGCGGCCTGATCATCGGTCTCGCCGAAGCCGGCGCGGTGCAGCTGATCGGCGCCGAATGGCGCGCCGCCGTTTCCTTCGTCATCTTGATGGCTGTGCTGTTCGTGCGGCCGATCGGCCTTTTCGGAGTTCGGGAAAGATGATCGATCTGGTCGGCTACGGCGCCTTCTTCCTGACCACGGCGCTGATCTTCTCACTGGTCACGCTGGGGCTCAACCTGCAATGGGGCCTGACCGGCCTGTTCAATGTCGGCCTGGCGGGCTTCGTCGCCATCGGCGCCTACACCTCGGCGCTGCTGACGACACCGGACGATCCCGCGCGGCTCGGCGGCTTTGGCCTGCCCATCCTCGCCGGCTGGGTGGGTGCCATGATCGTTGGCGGCATTGCGGCCGCGCTTACCGGCATGGCGACGTTGCGTCTTAGATCCGACTATCTGGCGATCACCACTTTCGGCGTGGCCGTCGTCGTGCAATTGGTCGCACTCAACGCGCAGAACCTGACCGGCGGCCCGTTCGGCATCGGCTTCATCCCGCGCCCCTTCGGCGGCCTGGCGGAGACGCCGCTGCTGTTCAACCTGTCGAACCTTGCCGTCGTCTGCGCTGTGACGCTGATTGCCTATCTCGCCTTGGAACACTTGTCGCGCAGCCCCTGGGGGCGTGTGCTGAAGGCGCTGCGGGAGGACGAGCGGGCCGCGATTTCGCTGGGCAAGAGCGCGCGCTTCTACCGCGTCCAGGCGTTTGCCGTCGGCGGCGCCATCATGGCGCTGGCTGGCGCGCTGCAGGCGCATTTCACCGGCTTCATCGCGCCGGACAATTACCTGCCGATCCTCACCTTTCAGGTCTGGGTGATGCTGATCGTCGGGGGCTCGGGCAGCAATCTCGGCGCGGTCATCGGCACTGTCCTGGTCTGGGGGATTTGGGCCGGATCGGGCACGCTGACCAGCGTGTTCTTCCCGCCCGAGCAGCAGGCGCGCGCCGCTTCGCTGCAGATCGTCGCCATCGGCGTGATGCTCTGCGTGATCCTGCTGATGCGGCCGAACGGATTGTTCGGCGACAGGCCGCTGCGGACGCGCTTCAGCAAGCGCACGCGGATCGCGACGGACAAAAGCAGTTCCGGTTCATGAATTCCCTGATCCGGCAGAGTGCGAACGGCACTTCGCTTTGGCATGCCATCAGCCGCGATCGCCGCAAGCGGCCTGCGCTGAGTGGCAACCTCGATGTCGACCTTGCCATTGTCGGCGGCGGATTTTCTGGCCTTTCAACCGCATTGCACGCCGCCGGAAAAGGACTTTCCATCGCCGTTCTCGAAGCCGAGATCATCGCCTGGGGCGCGACTGGCAGGAATGCCGGTTTCGTCGTGCCGAACTTCGCCAGGATGGACCCCGGCAGCATCCTCGCGCATCTCGGCGCCGAGCGCGGCGAACGCCTCATCGATTTTGCCGCCGGCAGTGCCGACCTCGTCTTCGGATTGATCCGGCGGCACGGCATCGACTGCGACGCGGTGCAGAACGGATGGATCCAGCCGGCGCACTCGCCGGCGGCCCTGGAGAAGGTCAAATCCCGCGCGGACCAATGGGCGCGGCGCGGCCGGCCTGTCGTAACCCTGGATCGGCAAGAGGTCGAAGCGCTGACCGGCGCACGCGGCTATGTCGGTGGCTGGATGGATCGTTCCAGCGGCGTGCTCAATCCGGTCGCCTATGCGCGGGGGCTCGCCGATGCGGCGGAGAAGGCCGGCGCGAAGATTTTCGAGCACACGCCGGTCACCTCGATCGATCGCGTCGCCGATGGTTGGGCACTTCAAACACGGTTGGGCCTGGTACGCGCGGCCAAGGTGCTGATCGCTACCAACGCCTATGGCGGGTCGCTCGATCCGTTGCTGCGGCGAACCTATATTCCGCTGAAGGTCTTCCAGATCGCGACCGCGCCCCTGCCGCATGAAATCCGAACGCGTCTGCTGCCTGGCGGACAAGGCGTCGGCGACACCAGGCGCAACCTCTTCACCTTTCGCTTCGACGCCGACAACCGGCTGATCAGCGGCGGCATGCATATTCTTGGCGCCGGCGCCGATACGCGCGTGCCGCAAACAATCTGGCGACGGCTCGGCCGGCACCTCGACCTGCCTGATTTGCCCCCCCTTGCCTACAGCTGGTCGGGGATGGCGGCGGTCGAACCGGATTTCCTGCCGCATCTCCTGGACCTCGGACCGGGGCTGATCGCCGGTCGCGCCTGCAATGGACGCGGCATCGCCATGACCACGGCGATGGGCAAGGTGCTGGCCGACTGGGCCGCTGGAGCCGAAGCGCGTGATGTGCCGGTGCCCTTCGCACCGCCGGCGCCAATTCCGTTCCATGCCCTGCTGCGGCACGCGCCCAACATGCTGCTCGGCTGGAGCATCCTGCGCGACCGGATGGACGAGACGGCATAGGCCGACCGAGCCTGCCCGCGATCAGTGCGCCATGTGGAGATTGTCGCAGAGGACCGCGGCCGCCACGGAGATATCCTCTTCAAGGGAAGCCCGAACGGCCGGGCCGTTGCGCTGTTCCAGCGCGGCGACGATCCCGCGGTGTGCGTCATTGGATTGCGGAATGTAGCGATCGGCCCGCATCAGGAGCTTGAGATAGGGTCCGACGCGCCCCCAGAGATCGCGGATCATGTTCAAGAGGATCGGCGCGCCGGCGTGCTCATAAATAGCAAAATGGAAGGCTTCGTTCAGGGCCAGATAGGCCGTGGCGTCCTGCGCCTCGATGGCCCGCTGCATGTCGGCGAGCGCGGCTTGGATGTCGGCCAGCCCGCTTTCAGTCATCCGTGACGTGGCCATCTCGCCTGCCAGTCCCTCGACGGCGATGCGGATGCGCGTCAGTTCCGAGAAGGCGGGCGCGGAGAGCAAGGGCACGATGATCGAGCGGTTGTTCTGCATTTCCAGAAGTCGCTCGGCGACCAGTCTTTGCAGCGCCTCGCGGATCGGCGTCGTCGAAATGCCAAAGCTCTCGGCAAGCTTGCGGATGACCAGTGTCTGGCCCGGGCTGAAGCCGCCCGAGATCAATTCCTGCTTGAGCGCGCCGTAGGCGCGATCGTTGAGGGTTTGATGCTCGAGCTTCAGCATGCGTGCCCGCTCAGCTCACCATTTCGACAGTGCGCGATCGAGCGCCTCGGCCAGCTGCTCGGCATTGTCCCTGGCAAAGGGCAGCGGCGGCCTGATCTTCAGCACATTGCCGCGTGGACCGCACGACGAGATCAGCACGCCGTCCTCGCGCATGGCTTCAACGACGGATGAAGTCTTGGCAGCAGCAGTGGCCTCATCCTCCGCCATCAGCTCGACGCCGAAATAGAGGCCGTTGTGCCTGACATCGGCGACCATGCCGTGCCGGCTCTGCAAGGCGCGCAGCAATTCTCCTGTATAGGCGCCAACCGTCCGCGCGTTCTCGATCAGCCCCTCGCCCTCGATCACATCGAGCACGGCGATGCCGACCGCGGCGGCGACCGGATTGCCGCCGAAAGTGTTGAAGTAGCCGGTGTTCGAACCGAACGAGCTCACCAGCTGCGGCCGCACGATCACCGCGCCCATCGGATGCCCGTCGCCGATCGGCTTGCCCATGGTGACGATGTCAGGCGCGAGGCCATAGTTGGCGAAGCCCCACATGCCCTGGCCAAGCCGGCCGAAACCGGACTGGACCTCGTCGGCAATGACGATGCCGCCGGCCTTCCTGACATGATCGGCCGCATCGCGCATGACGGAAGCGTCGGGGAAGAAGATGCCGTCGCTTGAAAAGGCGGAATCGAGCAGCAGCGCCGCCGGGCGGATATTTTGCGCCCGCATATCCTCGATAGCGGCGGCGACATTTCTGGCGAAATCATGCGCGGCGCGGCCGCCGTCGCGGAACGTGTCCGGCGCTGCCACGGCCCGATGCCGGGCGGGCACGCCCGCTGCCCCGACCGCAGCCGGCGACAGCTGTGCTGTCGCGATGGTCGCGCCGTGGTAGGCGAAGTCGGTGATGATCACGCCGGTGTTGCCGGTCGAGTGCTGGGCGATGCGGATGGCGAGATCGTTGGCCTCGCTGCCGGTGCAAGTGAACATGGCATGGCCGAGACGGGGGGGAAGCGTGCCGAGCAGCCTTTCCGCGTAGTCGAGAATGATCTCGCTGAGATAGCGCGTGTGCGTGTTGAGCGTGGCGGCCTGCCCAGATAGCGCCTCCACGACGCGCGGATGGCAGTGTCCGACGGAGGCGACGTTGTTATAGGCGTCGAGGTATTTTCGGCCTTGGGCATCGTAGAGCCAGACACCGCTGCCACGCACCAGATGGATGGGGCTGCGGTAGAAGGCGCGATAGGTTGGCCCGAGCAATCTGGCGCGGCGTTCGAGCAGCGCTTGCTCGGATGCCGCCGAGTCGACATTTGCAGGATGTGGCGAGGACAGGGACACGGCATCTACTCCGGCTTGGAATGGTCGAGAAAATAGCGGCGGGCGTCCGCGGACGACAGTCCGTCCAGCCGCTCAAGCGAGGCCCAGACCTCGGTGATGAGGCGCAGGACATAGTCGCGCTTGGCTGGAAAACGCTCGGCCTGCCAGCTGGCGATGTTGGCGATGAGTGCGAGGCGGGCACGAATGAGGTGAAAGAGGATGCCAAGTTCTTCGATCTCGAGCGGCTGCACGGACTGATAGCCGGCGACGAAGCGCGCGGCGGGCGCCAGCGGATGACCTTCGGCCGGCCAGCGATAGACGGCCCCGATGGCGAGATCGCAGATCAGCGGCGAATGGATCATGTCGCCGAAATCGAGGATGCCGTTGACCATTTCCGGTCGCGAAGCGTCCATCACCACATTGTAGGAGTTCATGTCGTTGTGGACGATCTGGGCGCGCAGTCCGGGAATAACCGGCGCCGCGTGCTCCTCGTAGGCGTCAATGGCGCGCTCGACCATGGCGCGGTGGCCGGCATCAACGATATGCGCCAGCATGGGCCGCGTCTTGGCGACCTTGCGGATGTCCCACAAAAGGTCGCTGCCGGCGGCCGGATGGAAGAAGCCGCGCAGCGCCCGGCCAAGCCGGGCGAGGAAGATGCCGAGATTGCGATCCTGTGCCGATGAGGTGGGCGAGCGCGAAAGCAGCTGGCCCGGCAGATAGGTGACGAGCCGCACGATGCGCGGCACCGATCCGCCGAGGTCGACCATGAACTGCGCTTCGCCTTCAAGGCTCTTGCGCACCGAGGGAACCGGCAAAGCCGGGTCGACGATCAGTATGTGGTCGAGCGCCTTGTTCTGGAAATCGGTGAAATCAGCCTCTTCCGCCGGATGCGAGACCTTCAGGACAAATTCACCCTCGCCTTCTGTCTGGATGTGAAAATTGTGGTCGCGTTCGCCTGGCAGCGTGCGCGCGCTGCCAGTGAGCCCATAGTGGCGACGCAACAGGGCAAGCGCCTCGGCGATCGAGACATCGGGCGCATCGTCCGCGAGCGTCTCGCCGAAAGCATCCGATACGGCCGCGTTCATGGCCTGACCTCGGCATCGATGGGTTCGAGGCCGCACCAGTCGGCGATGAAGAGCGCAATGGTCTGGGTGACCTTGCGCACGGAATCGAGATCGACAGCCTCGTCATAGCCGTGCGGCATGCGGCAGATCGGGCCGTAGACAATTGCCGGCGTGTCGGCATAAAGGCCGAAGAAGCGCGCATCGGTGGTGGCCGAGGTGACATGTTCCGTCAACGGCTCACCCCACACGGCGGTATGGCTGCGGCGCAGCACGGCTTCCATCTCGTCGGCGCCTTCCAGCACATAGCCCTCGGCCATGAAGCCGTTGTAGGTCATCCTGGGCGGGCGATTGGCGAGGAACGGATCGGCGCGGGCGGCATCGGCGATGCAGGCCTCGAGTTCGGCCCTGGCGTCCTCGAGCTTCTGGCCGGGATAGGTCGCGACCCGCATCTCGAAGACGCAGCGCGCCGGAACGCTCGATGTCCATTCGCCGCCTTCGATCTTGCCGAGGTTGAATCGGATCGGGTGCGGATGATTACAGAAATGCCTGTCGTCAACCTTTCTGGCATTCCAGACGATTTCGAGTTGCTTCAGCGCCTGGATGATGAGAAATGCCTTCTCGATGGCATTGGCGCCGGCGGAAAAGGCGCCCGACGCGTGCTGCGGATCGCCGTCGACCTCGACCCTGAACCAGATCGGCCCAACCTGCGCCCGCATCAGTCTTGGTTCCAGCGGTTCGGGAATGAAGGCGGCGTCGGCGCGATAACCGCGCTGCAGGCAAGCAAGCGCGCCATTGCCGGTGCACTCCTCCTCGACCACCGACTGCAGGAACACTTTCGCCGCCGGCTGATAGCCGAGGCCGCGCAAGGCGGCCAGCGCATAGAGACAGGCCGACAGGCCGGCCTTCATGTCGCCGGCGCCGCGCCCATGCATCCAGCCATCCTCGATCGCCGGATCGTAGGGATCTCGCACCCAGCGGTCGAGCGGTCCGGTCGGCACCACATCGATATGGCCGTTGAGGATCAGCGAGCGACCGGTGACGTTTTTCGGCGTGTGGGTGGCGACGACGTTGAACGCGTCATCGTAGGAAACCGCTACGGGCGAGAATCCAGGCAGGTCGCGGATCGCATCGACATCGACACGCCACATATCGACCGCATAGCCATTGGCTTCATAGGCGGCCGCCATGAAGGATTGCGCGGCGTGTTCCTCACCACGCTGCGAGGGAAAGCGTACGAGGTCCGCCAAGAAGGCGAGCTGGCGGTCGAAGCCATCGTCGACCGCCCGCAAGATGGCCTCGTCCGCAATTCGTTCAGGCATGATATTCCGCTTCTCCATGGATGGTGTATCATATCTCATATGCCATTCTTCGAAAAGGCAAGGCGACAGGCGGGTCAAAATCATGGCCCACCTCTGGAGCCACTTGGCAGGCGGCCGCAGAGTTGGCATCAGCTTCTTGACATGCCGGCCAGGCTGCGCGGCGGAGGACCGAGGACAGATGCAAGTCACTGAAGGCTCATTGCCGGATGAAACCACCGATCTGGCGCCGGGTTACCGGCGCGTGCCGGCAGGCAAAATCATCAATGCGGTGACGTGGATGGAGGCGCGTGCCCCGGTGCCCGGTCTCGCGCATCCGCTAGCGATGACCCGCGTCACCAAGCCCGATCCCGCCGTCTACCGCGCAGTCTTCCTCGAGATCGGCGCTCCCTGGCTCTGGGACCGCGCCGCCGAAATGTCGGACGCCGACATCGCGGCGCATTTCGCCGACCCACGTCAGCATCTCTACTACGGCCATGATGAGAGTGGGGGGCATGTCGGCATGGTCGAATTCTCGGTCGCCGACAGCAACGAGATCGAGATCACCTATTTCGGCCTGTTTCCCTCCTTGACTGGCCAAGGCTTCGGCAAACGGCTGATGGCGGGCGCGCTCGGCCAGGCATGGCGCCTAGGCCCCATCCGCATCTGGCTGCACACCAGCAGCTTCGATCATCACAGCGTTATCGGTTTCTACCGGGCTTGCGGATTTGAACCCTATGCAACCGGTTTCGAAATCACCGATGATCCCAGGATCAAGGGCACCCTGCCGCGCGATTGCGCGCCGCAAATTCCGCTGATCGAAACGGAATGGGTGCCCGGCGCCAGATGAGACCGTCGTCGCAACCCGCCAGCCTGGCATCGCCTCACCATCGCCGGTGGGTACGGCGCGAGAGCATCTTGTCGAGGCTGGAGCGGCATGTCGACACGCGCATCGTGCTGTTCGCCGCGCCCGCTGGCTTCGGCAAATCGACGACAATGGCGCAATGGGCGGCCGAGGTCGCGCGCCACGGCCGGCTGACGGCCTGGCTGTCGTGCGAGGCGACGGACAATGACGAAGGCGCCTTCCTGTCGCATCTGGTGGGGGCGTTGCGCCATCTCGTCCAGAACCCGGCCGAGCTCGACCTCGCCTTCCAGTCGAGCCCCATCCCGCAACTCGACGTGGTGCTTGCGGCACTCGTGTCGGGTTTGGCGGCACGCCACGCCGACATCACCCTGTTCTTCGACGACTATCACGCCATCGATGCACCGGCGGTGAAGCGGTTCATGGAACGGCTGACCCGGCAGGCACCAACCAACGTCGTCTTCGTCATCGGTTCGCGCAACCTGCCCGAGCTGCAGCTCGGCAAGCTCAGGGTGCTCGGCGATATCTTTGAAATCGGCCCGGACGATCTGCGTTTCGCCTCGTCGGAAGCCGAAGCCTTCTTCAACGACAAGCTTGGCCTCTCTGTCAGCAGCGGCACGGTGGAAACACTGTGCTCGCGCACCGAAGGCTGGGCCGCCGGCCTGCAGCTCGCCTCGCTGTCGCTTGGTGCGGCCCATGCGCCCGAAACAGTCATCGGCAATTTCACCGGCGCCAACCGCAACGTCGCCGACTTCCTGATGGGAGAAGTGTTCCTGGAACTGCCGCCGGCGCTGGCGAAATTCCTGCTCTATTCCTCGATTTTCGAGCGCTTCAGCGCCGAGGCCTGCCGGGCGGTGATGCGGGCGGCAGACGCCGAGGTTGCCATCACCGAGATCGAGACCCGCAACCTGTTCCTGGTGCCGCTCGACGAGGAACGGCGCTGGTTCCGCTATCATCACCTTTTCCACGACTTCCTCAGCCGTGAAATGGAACGGCGCGAGCCGGAGATGATCGCACCGCTGCACCTGGCGGCTTCGGAATGGTTTGGCGAACGCAAGATGCTGACCGAGGCCATCGGCCATGCGCTCGCCGCCGGCGACGAAGCCCGCGCCGCGGTGTTCATCGAGAACAACGCGCTCGAACTCATCGCCCAATGCCAGCTTCTCTATGTGCGCCAGCTGCTGGCGCTGCTGCCAAGGAAACTGATCGACCAGCGCATCCGGCTGCAACTCGTCGTGCTGTGGCTTGCGGTGCACAGCAGCCAGCCCGAGATTGCCCAGCAGACCCTCGCCAATGCGCGCCAGCTCGTCGAAACCGGGCCGACCGATAGCAAGGACCCGGGCACGCTGACCGGCACGACCATCGAGGCGGAACTCGAGGTCCTTGCAGCGGCCGTGCACAGCACGCTGGAACAGTTCGAGGACGCGCGCGACACCGCACTGGCGGCCCTGCGCATCATCGCCCCCGACGCGTGGTTCATGGAAGGCGCGACTGCAAACGTCATCGGCTACAATCTCTACGCGCTGGGCGACCTTGAGGGGGCACGCGCTGCTGTGGACGCGGCGCGCAAGGCCCATGAGCGAAGCGGCAGCCTGCTCGGCGTCACCATCGCCAACTGCTACATGGCCGTCATCGAGCGCTCGGCCGGCCGCCTGCCCGCGGCCGAACGGCTGCTGCGCAACGCGATCATCGAGGCCAGGACGCGGATCGGCGCCAACTCCTATGCCGAGGCCCTCGCCGGAACGCTGCTTGCCGAACTCGCCTATGAGACCAACGCATCCGGCGAAGCACTGGCGCTGGTCGAGAATCTCGGGCCGCTGATCGAGGGCGCAGCGGTCATTGTCTATCCCCTGGCCAGCGTGCCGACCTATGCCCGGGTGCTGCAGCTGACCGGTCGCGGCCAAGCCGCCCTCGACATGCTGGAGCGCGTCTACCAGCGCGTGCGCGGCTCCGTCTACCGCCGCCTCGCTTCGGTGCTGGTGCACGATCGCATCCGGCTGCTTCTTGACCAGAACCGCACCCCGGAAGCCCGCGCGCTGCTCGACGAGCATCGCCGCGAAAGCGCTGAAACCGCCTCTACCGTCGCCAATGAATTCGAGTTCTTCGCCGAAGGCCGGCTGCTTACGGCGGAAAAATCCTACGCGGCGGCGGCGGCGATTTTCGACGCGCTGCTGGAGCGAACGAAAAGCAGCGGGCGCATGCGCCGGCACATACTGGCGCTGATCCTGCGCGCCAAGAGCGCCGGCCATGACCAGCGGGAAGCAGACCGCCATCTGCACGAAGCATTGCGCCTTGCGCAACCCTCGGGCTTCATCCGCTCCTTCGTCGACGAAGGCAAGTCTGTCGTCGAGGGTTTGATGCGGCTGCGGGCGGCCCGGGCAAAGGCCGACCCGTCACTGTCGGCCTATGCGACGCGCATCATCGATGCCGCGCAGACGATGCCCGTGACGACGCGCAAAACAGCCGCCCCGACGGTCGAGAAAGAACAGCTCACCCAGCGCGAGTCCGAGCTGCTGCACTTTCTGTCGGAAGGCATGTCAAATCGCGATATCGCCGTTGCACTGTCGGTAAGCGAAACGACTGTGAAGTGGCATTTGAAAAACATCTTCGGCAAGCTCTCGGTATCGAACCGCGTCCAGGCAGTGCGCGCCGCGCAGGTCGCCGCAAACCTCCGCACCCCTCCGAAAGGAGGGGCATAGATGACTGACATGGCCCCTCTTTAGGGTCGGGCCGGGCGATTGTTAGCCTGCTAGCGTCTGGTTTTTAGAGGATGCCGCGGATGGCGACAGGCTACGTTTTTCACGAACAGCTGATGTGGCATGATACCGGCTCCAGCGCCGACATGATGCCTCCCGGCCGTTTCGTGGAACCCGGGCGCCACCTGGAATCGCCTGGATCGAAGCGACGGCTCAACAATCTCATCCAAGTCAGCGGCCTGGCAGGCCATCTGGTTCCGATCATTGCCGAACCGGTAA
The DNA here is from genome assembly GCF_006441385.1 of Mesorhizobium sp. B2-4-18. Taxonomy (NCBI): domain Bacteria; kingdom Pseudomonadati; phylum Pseudomonadota; class Alphaproteobacteria; order Hyphomicrobiales; family Phyllobacteriaceae; genus Mesorhizobium; species Mesorhizobium sp. B2-4-18. The sequence continues at coordinate 283,887 of NZ_VFUW01000005.1, forward strand.
CGGTGGAAGACCTGCTGCGCGTCCACACGCAGCGCCACGTCGATGATATCAGGATGCTGAGCGAAGGCGGATCCGGTTTCGCCGGGCCTCAGGCACCGATCGGCCTCAACAGTTTCGACATCGCGCTGTTGTCCGCCGGCACCACCTATGCCGCGATGCGCGCCGTGCTGACCGGCCGCGTCGACAATGCCTACGCGCTGGCGCGGCCGCCGGGGCACCACGCCGAACCCGACCAGGCCATGGGCAATTGCCTGTTTTCCAACATCGGCGTCGCCGTGCGGCGGCTGCAGCACGAGGGCCTGCTCGGCCGCGCCGCCGTGGTGGACTGGGACGTGCATCACGGCAATGGCACCGAGACGGTGTTTTATTCCGATCCGTCGGTGCTGACGATTTCGCTCCATCAGGACAATCTGTACCCGACCGGACGCGGCGCGCTCGTCGACAACGGCAAGGGACCCGGCGAAGGCTATAACATCAACGTCCCGCTGCCGGCCGGCAGCGGCACCGGCGCCTATGAAGCCACGTTCGACCGCGTCATCGGTCCTGCCTTGCGCGCGTTCAAGCCCGACCTCGTCATCGTCGCTTCCGGTTTCGACGCGTCCGGCTTCGATCCGCTCGGCCGCATGATGCTCAACAGCGAATGTTTTCGCCGCCTTGCCGCGCGCATGGTGGCGTTTGCGGCCGAAGTCTCGAACGGACGGCTGATGATGAGCCATGAAGGCGGCTATTCCGAGGGCTATGTGCCATTCTGCGGCCACGCCGTCATCGAGACGCTGGCCAATCACCGCACCGAGGTGGTCGACCCGCTGTCGGACCATATCGACGAGTGGGCGGGGCAGGACCTGCAGCCGCATCAGGCGGCGGTGATCGATGCCGCCGAGGGCCTGCTCGCGGGCTTGCGCCAACGCCTCGCCAGCGCGGCCTGAAGCGATGGATTTCGCCATCACGACATTGCTCAATGCGCTGACGCTGATCAGCATCCTGATGCTGGTCGGGCTCGGGCTCGCCATCAGCTTCGGCCTGATGAACGTGACCAATCTGGCGCATGGCGAGTTTGTGACCGTCGGCGCCTTCGCGGTATACTTCATCCAGAGTATGGGCGGCTCGTTCTGGCTGGGCCTGGCTGCGGCGCCGATCGCCGGCGCCGTGGTCGGCTGCATCCTGGAATTCGCCGTCATTCGCCACCTCTATTCGCGGCCGGTGTCGACGGTGCTTGCCACCTGGGGCGTCAGCCTCATCCTGCAGCAAGGGCTGGAATTGACCTTTGGCCTCGGCGCCAAGCCGGTGACGCCGCCGGTCGAGGGCACGCTCGACCTCTTCTTCACCGTCTATCCGGCCTACCGGCTGATCCTGATTGCCATGGCCATGCTGACCCTGCTCGGCGTCATCCTGCTGATCAGCCGGACGTCGTTCGGGCTCGACATCCGCACCGTCATCCAGAACCGCGAAATGGCGGAGGGCGTCGGTATCAACACGCGCCGCACTTACGCCATCGCCTTCACCTTCGGCGCGGCAATCGCGGGGCTGGCTGGGGGACTGGTCGCGCCGCTGGCGATCGTGCTGCCGCAGATGGGGGTGAACTATCTCGCCAACGCCTTCTTCGTCGTCATCGTCGGCGGGGTCGGCTCGATTGGCGGCCTCGTCGCCGGCAGCGTCTTCGTCGGCGGGCTGACCAGCATCCTAAACTACCAGATCTCGCCATCGCTGGCGCAGGCGGTCGTGCTGCTGGCGGCCATCGTCGCCGTGCGGGTGCGGCCCAACGGCCTGTTCAACGGGGCGTCGCGATGATCGCCCGCGACCGCAACTGGCTGCTGATCTTCGCCGTCTGCGTGGCGCTCGCGATCCTCTATCCCTTCCTCGCCGACGGCTACCAACTGACGGTGATCCGCGACGCGCTGATCTTCGGCCTGTTCGCGGCGAGCCTCGACTTCTTCTGGGGCCGCACCGGAATCCTGTGTTTCGGCCACGCCGCCTTCTTTGGCATCGGCGGCTACATCATGGCATTGGTCACGCTCAATGACGCGATTCCTTTCGGCAGCCTGCTCGGCATCGTGGGCGCCATTGCGGGGGCTGCCTTCGTCGCCGCCATCATCGGTTACTTCCTGTTCTTCGGCGGCATCCGCGGCAGCTACTTCACCATCGTCACGCTGGCCATGGGCGTCATCTGCCAGCAGGCGGCCATCTCCTGGAGTTCGGTCACCGGCGGCGACAGCGGCCTGATCGGGATCCCGCCGATCGAATTCGATCTTGGCGGCCGGCATGTCGATCTCAGCCAGGACCTGTCGAGCTATATCTTCGTCGCGGTCATCGTGGCGGTGGCCGTTCTGTCGCTGTGGTCGATCAGCCGTGGCCGCTGGGGCACGGTGCTGACCGCCATTCAGGATAATGAGGTCCGGGCGGCGGCACTCGGCCACAATGCGCCGTTACGGCTGCTCGTCACCTTCATCCTTTCGGCAGCCATCGCCGGGCTTGCCGGCGCGCTCTATGTCTGCATGGCCGGGCTGGTTGCCCCCGATCTGTCCGGACTGCTTCTGTCGACGGAGGTCATTGTCTGGGTGGCGGTCGGCGGGCGCGGCACGCTGCTTGGCCCAGTGCTGGGCGCAATCTTCATCCAGCGCGCACAGCAGACGATCAGCAGCTTCAATCCGAGCCTGTGGCCGCTGCTGCTGGGCTGCGTCTTCGTCATCATCGTCTTTGTCCTGCCGGACGGCATCCTGTCGATCTATGCGCGGCTGAAGAGCCTGTTCAAAGGCAGGAGCCAGGCCTGATGAGCGACGTCCTGCTCCAAGCCGAAAATGTCGGCATCCGCTTCGGAGGGTTGCAGGCCCTCGAAGGATTGAACCTGACGGTCCGCGACAAGGCGCTCTGCTGCATCATCGGCCCGAACGGCGCCGGCAAGAGTACCTTCCTCAACGTGCTGACCGGCACGTTGCGCCCGACCAGCGGCAGCGTCCATTTCCTCGGCCGCGACATTGCCGGCCTGCCGCTGCATCGCATCGCCCGGCTCGGCATTGCCCGCAAGTTCCAGATCCCGTCGGTCTTCCCGAGCCTCTCGGTTGAGGACAACCTCAAGGTCGCACGATGGGGTGCCCCCTCCCCGGCGCGGCCAATCGGTGAATTGATGGAACTGGTCGCGCTGACCAATCGTGCTGCCACATTGGCCGGCGAACTGGCGCACGGCCAGAAGCAATGGCTGGAGATCGGCATGGCGCTGGCCATCGAGCCACGGCTGCTTTTGCTCGACGAGCCAACCGCCGGCATGACGCCGCAGGAGACGCTGGCGACGGCCGAAATGCTGCTGCGGCTGAAGGGCGAGTTCTCGATCGTCGCCGTCGAGCACGACATACGCTTCGTGCGGGCGCTGAATTGCGAAACGCTGGTGCTGCACCAGGGTCGCCGGCTTCGCAGCGGTCCCTTCCACGACATCGAGGCCGACGAGATGGTCCGCGACGTCTATCTGGGGAGGCGCTGACCATGCTGCGGACACTTGCCGTGTCGGCCGGCTACGGCCTGCTCCCGGTGCTGAACGGCATCGACCTCGGCGTCGCGGCGGGCGAAGTGGTCGGCCTGCTCGGCCGCAACGGCGCCGGGAAGACAACGCTGCTGCGCGTCATCGCCGGGGGCCTGAAGGCGAGCGGCGGTGCGGTGGTTCTCGGCGACCAGGATCTCACCAACGCCCCGGCCTTCCGCCGCGCGCGGGCGGGCATCGCCCATGTGCCGCAGGGCCGCGGTATCTTCAACCAGCTGACGGTGCGGCAGAACCTGGAAGTCGGCACGCGCGCCGCCAAGGATCGTGGCGACGGCGACATTCCAGCCGACATCTTTGGCTATTTTCCCATCCTTCGCGAGCGCGAGGCGCAGACCGCCGGTACGCTCTCGGGGGGCCAGCAGCAGATGCTGGCGATAGGCCGCGCACTGTGCGGCCTGCCGTCGGTGCTGCTGCTCGACGAGCCTTCGGAAGGCATCCAGCCGAACATCGTGCAGTCGATCGCCGAGCTGGTGCCGCGCATCGCGCGCGAGCGCGGCATCGCCATCGTCCTGGTCGAGCAGAATCTCGATCTCGTCCTTAAGGCGGCGGACCGCTGCCTGGTGATGGAGAAGGGCAGGATCGTGCATGAGGGCACGCCGGAAGCATTCGCCGACGAGACCCTGCTGAAGGACCTCTTGGCTTTGTAAGGCGTGCATGGGGCGCGCCTGGACTGGAAGGGAACACAACAATGATAAACAGAAGAACTGTTCTGAAATCCGGCGGCGCCGCGGCCGCCTTCGCAATGGTCGGCGCGCCGGGAATCCTGCGCGCCGCAGACACGGTCAAGGTCGGGCTGTCGATCCCGATCACCGGGCTGCAGGCGATCCTCGGCGAGACGCTGCTCAACTGCTACAAGCTCGCCGCCGCCGAACTCAACGCCGCCAACGGCATTGGCGGGCGCCAGGTGGAGCTCTTCATCGAGGACAACCAGACCACGACCAAGGGCTCCATCGACAAGGCCCGCAAGCTCCTCAACGAGGACAAGGTCGACGTGATCATGGGAACGATCATTTCGCCCGAGCGCAGCGCCACGCTTTCCGTCACCTCGAAGGCCAAGAAGCTGTTCTTCTACCCGACCAATTTCGAGGGCGGCGAATGCAATCGCTACTTCGTCGCCACCGGACCTATCCCGATGCAGCAGGTAGACCCGATGATGCCGTGGGTGGCCGAAAACCTCGGCAAGACCATCTACATCATGGCGTCCGACTATGCCTGGCCGCAGAAAATGACCGAGGCGATCACAGCCGCCTATGAAAAGGCCGGCGGCAAGATTGTCGGCGCCGACTATTATCCGTTCGGCACCACGGATTTCGGCCCGGCCTTCCAGAAGATCAAGTCGCTGAAGCCCGACGTCGTGTGGTCGATGGTGGTCGGCAACGACGCCGTCACGCAGCTCAAGCAGTATCGCAGCTTCGACATCAAGCAGCCTCTGATCGCACCGCTCGACGAGGTCTTCAACAAGGACGCGCTGCCGCCTGGCGTCGCCGCCGGCACCTACGCGCCGCAGCCCTACTGGATGGCGCTCGACAACCCGGTCAACAAGAAGTTCATCGCGAACTTCCGCGAAAAATTCGGCCAGGAGAAGATGGTCAATGGCATCGGCGAGGCCGGCTATAACGGCCTGCATCTCTACGCGCTGGCGGCGGAGAAGGCCGGCTCGCTGAAGGACGACGATGTGCTCAAGGCGCTGCCGACGATCGAGTTCGATGCGCCACAAGGCAAGATCCGGGTCGATGCCAGCAACAACCACACACTCTGCCATTCCTATGTCGGCAAGGCGGCGGCGGACGGCATCGGCTACGAGATCGTCAAGGATTTCGGCACGATCGCGCCGGTAACGCCTTACTGCAAGCTGTAGGCATCAACCGATCCTGACGGCGGCTTTGCCGCTGCCGTCAGGGTGCCTTTGGCGCCGGCAGTCGCTCTCGCAATTCGTCGACGAGCACCCTGGTGTTTTCGGAATAGTCGATGGGCACCACGACGAGATGCACGCCGCCGCCGGCGAAGGCCTGTTCCAACGCCGGTTGCAGGTCGGCTATCGCGCCAACCCTGGTGCCCCTGGCGCCATAGGCTTCGGCGTATTTGACGAAGTCGGGATTGCCGAAGGTCATGCCGAAATCCGGGAATTCGTCGACAGCCTGCTTCCAGCGTATCATGCCATAAGCGTGGTCTTCCAGCAGCAGGATGACGAGATTGAGCTTGAGCCGGACAGCAGTCTCCAGTTCCTGGCTGTTCATCATGAAACCGCCGTCGCCGCAAATGGCCATGACACGGCGTCGGGGATAGAGCAGTGCCGCCATCATCGCCGACGGCAGGCCAGCGCCCATGGTGGCCAGCGCATTGTCGAGCAGCAGCGTGTTGGCCATGCGCGTGCGGTAGTTGCGCGCGAACCAGATCTTGTACATGCCGTTGTCCAGCGCGAGGATCCCATCCGCCGGCATCACGGCGCGCACGTCATGTACGATGCGCTGCGGCGTGAAGCGGTCTTCGGTGGCGCGCGCGGCGATGCGGCTCAAAATGCCTTCGCGCAGTGGCAGCAGGGCCTGCGCGTTGGGAATCCTGCCCTCGACGCGGTCCGCCAGCAGCGCCAGCGATGGGCCGAGGTCGCCGACGATCTCGGCCTGCGGGAAATAGACCTGCTCGACATCAGCCGTCTGGTAGCCGACATGAATGACCTTCGGCCCCTTCGCCCCCATGATGAAGGGCGGCTTCTCGACCGTGTCGTGGCCGATGGTGATGATCAGGTCGGCCTGCTCGATGGCCTCGTGCACGTAGTCGCGTTCCGAAAGAGCCGCCGTGCCCATGTAGAGTTCGGTGCCGCCGGGTACCGTGCCCTTGCCCATCTGCGTGGTAAAATAGGGAATCTGCGTTCGCAGCACGAACTGGGCGACATCGGGAGTCACCCGCGGGCGCGACGCCGCGGCGCCAAACATCAGCAGCGGACGCTTGGCCTCGATGATCATGCGGGCGGCGCGATCGAGCGCGCCAGCGCTGGCCAGGGGCAATTCGACCGGATGTGTCGGCACCAGCGCGATCGGCTCGCATTCCGCCGCCGCAATGTCTTCCGGCAATTCGAGGTGCACGGGGCCGGGGCGCTCTTCCTGGGCGACGCGGAAGGCTTCGCGCACCAGCGACGGGATCATCCTAGGCGAGACGATCTGGCGCGACAGCTTGGTCAGCGGCTTCATCGCCGCGACGATGTCGACGATCTGGAAGCGCGCCTGCCGGGACGACAGGATGCCCTTCTGGCCGGTGATCATGATCATCGGCATCGCGCCGAGCAGCGCATAGGCAGAGCCGGTGGTCAGATTGAGCGCGCCGGGGCCAAGCGTGGTGATGCACACACCCGGCTTGCCGGTGAGCCTGCCATAGGTGGCGGCCATGAAGGCCGCCGCCTGCTCGTGGCGCGTCAGGATCAGCTGGATCGACGAGCGGCGGATGGATTCGACGATGTCGAGATTTTCTTCGCCCGGAATGCCGAAAATTCGTTCGACCCCTTCATTTTCGAGGGCCGCCACGAACAGATCCGAACCCTTGGTCATCAACCGTCTCTCCTGCGATGCGCGCATTCCATAAGCCACCTTCATATGGCATCGGAATGCGACGCCTCAAAGAGCGCAAGTCGTCTGTTGGCGATCACGCCATCATTTTCGGCAAGGTGGCCGCCAATGCGTCGACGGCCAGCCGGACCTTGAGCGACAGATGCGGCGTCCGCAGCCAGAGCGCATGGCAATCGTAGGGATAGCGCGACTGGTCCGGCAACAACTCGACCAGCGTGCCGGCCTGGATGCGCTCGCGAGCCAGCCAGTAAGGCAACCACGCCAGTCCCATGCCGTCGACGGCGGCATCGGCGATGGCATCCAGATCGTCGAGCCGCAGCCGGCCGTTTGGGGTTACCTCGAGCGCAGTCTGCCCCTCGCGCGGAAATAGCCACGGCTGAACGATCATGCCGAGCCGGCGGTAGACAATCGCCTGGTGATCGGCGAGGTCCTCGATCCGCCGTGGCTCGCCATGAATTTCAAGATAGGAAGGCGCGGCACAGACGACCATGTCCTGGCGTGCAAGGCGACGCGCGATCACGCCAGCCTTATCATCCAGACCGCCGGTCCGGATGGCGAGGTCATAGCCATCCTCCGCAAGATCGGCGAAACGGTCGCTGAGCGAGAGGTCGAGTTGCAGCATTGGATATTGCCCTGCCAGCTTCAGCAGCACGGGGGTGACGCAATGGCGCCCGAAATGCGCCGGCATGGTGACGCGCAATTTTCCGCGCGGTTCCGAGAGCTGGTCGGCGGCGAGCGCATCGGCGGCTTCGGCCTCGGCCAGCACCAGGCGACACCGCTCATAATAGGCGCGGCCGAAATCGGTCAGGCTCTGGCGGCGCGTGGTCCGGTTAATCAGACGCATGCCAAGCCGCTCCTCGAGAAACCGGACATGCTTGCCGACCATCGGTCCGGATAGATCGAGCGCGGTGGCCGCCGCCGCGAACGAGCCAAGATCGACCGCCCTGACGAACACGGCCATGCTCTCGAGCCTATCCATATTCGAAACTCCTGGTTTCTACTGAACAATCCAAACAGCCGTTTATCGCACAAAGCTTTCGCGTCATAGCTCATTCAGTGTCAAATATTTTGGAGTGAGCCAAATGGCCCGTATCATTCGCTTCCACCAGCATGGCGGTCCCGAGGTCCTGCGCATCGAGGAGGTCGACCTTCCGCCACCGGGTCCGGGCGAGGTTCAGATCCGCGTCAAGGCGCTCGGCCTCAACCGCGCCGAGGCGCTGCTGCGCGCGGGCAGCTACATTGAGACACCCGTCCTGCCCTCCGGGCTTGGGCTGGAAGCGGCGGGCGTCATCGAGGCAATTGGCGAAGGCGTGATGGGGCTGGCACATGGTGACGCCGTGAGCGTCATCCCGCCGCAATCGATGGTTCGCTGGCCGGCTTACGGTGAGCTTGTCACCTTTCCCGCGGGGCTCATCGTCAAGCATCCGGCGTCCCTCGACTGGCAAACCGCGGCGGCGGTCTGGATGCCGTACCTCACCGCCTACGGCGCCCTGATCGACATCGCCAGGCTGCGCCGCGAAGAGGTCGTCGTCATCACGGCGGCTTCGAGCAGCGTCGGGCTTGCGGCGATCCAGATCGCCAACAGCGTTGGCGCGATAACGATCGCGGTGACGCGGACATCAGTGAAGAGGCAGGCTCTGCTCGACGCCGGCGCGGCGCATGTCGTGGTCCTTGAGGAAGAGGAACTTGCCGACAGACTGAGCCAGATCGCCGGGCCGCAAGGCGTGCGCGTGGTGCTGGATGCGATCGGCGGGCCGATCTTAGAGCCGCTGACGGCGGCGATGTCGCGCGGCGGCATTCTGATCGAATATGGCGGCCTCAGCAGCCAGCCGACGCCGTTCCCGTTGCCTGCGGTACTAGGCAAGACACTGACATTGCGCGGCTATCTCGTGCATGAGATCACCGGCAACCCGGAGAAGTTGGAGGCGGCCAAGGCATTCATCCTCGAAGGCCTCGCGGACGGCGCGCTCAGGCCGATCATCGACAGGATCTTTCCCTTCGACCGGATCGTCGAGGCGCATCGCTATCTCGAATCGAACGGGCAGTTCGGCAAGATCGTGGTGACTGTTTGAGCAGCAAATCGTTCTCACCGGCAACATTGCCCCTTGAAGGCTTCGCCCCGCATTCCTAACTCCCGTGTGCGGGCCGGGCCCCTCTGACTGTCGCTTTGGCGACCGTGATGTCGGACCGCTTCAACGGGCCCGTTTCCATTCGTTTCGGTTAAGCGGGCTCATTCCTTTCTGGTTAGGAGCCCCGCATGACATCTTCCCTCCTTGGCATGGTTTGCCCCTCCTGCCGCGTCGCCCTCGTGATGAGCGAACGCCAGGGGATCGAGATCGACTACTGTCCGCAGTGCCGCGGCGTCTGGCTCGATCGTGGCGAACTCGACAAGATCATCGAACGGTCCAGCAGGGACGCGTCGCCCGCGCCGCAGCCGTTTGCCCAGCCGCAACACAGCCGGGACCGCGATGGCGACTATTCCCGCTCGCATGGCCACCGCTATCCGAAGCGGAAGAAATCATTTTTCGAAGAGCTGTTCGATTGACCATGAGGCCGGTCTTTCCAAGGCCGGCCCTTTGCCGAAGACGCCCGAAACCACAGCGATAAAGGTCACCCCGATGATTTCCCGCACAAGCCGATTTGTCACCCTCTTTGCCGGCCTGTTCCTTGCATTCTCCATGGTCGCGATCGATCATGCCGAGGCGCGGCGCGGCGGCAGTTTCGGCAGCCGCGGCACACGCACGTTCCAATCGGCACCGCCGACCCGGACCGCGCCGGCGCCGACCGCTCCGGTCGAGCGTTCGATGACACCCAACACCGGCGTCAACAATGCTGCCCGGCAACCGCAGGCCGGCCTGCAGAGGCCCGGCTTCATGAGCGGCTTCGGTGGAACGATGATGCGCGGCCTGCTGATCGGCGGCCTGATCGGACTGCTCCTTGGCCAAGGTTTCGGCGGCCTCGCCGGCATGTTCGGATTCCTGCTCCAGGCCCTGCTCATCGGTGGCGCGATCATGCTGGCCATCAGGTTCTTCCGGTCGCAATCCGCGCGTGGCCCCGCGCCCGCGCTCGCCGGCATGGGCGATGCCCAAGCTTCACGGTTCGAGAACCGCGCAACGGCACAGCAGAACACGAGCAGCGCTGGCTCCTTCACAATTCCCGGGTTTGGCGGGGGATCGGGCGGAGGCTACGAAACCACCCGATCCGAAGAGATCACGCTGGCCCAGGCCGACCTTGACGCGTTCCAGCAGCTGTTGACCGATGTCCAGGAAGCGTTCGGGCGCGAAGACCATGCGGCATTGCGCCGGTCGGTCACGCCCGAAATGGTATCCTATCTCTCGGAAGAGCTGGCCGACAATGCCCGGAAAGGTCTCAGGAACGAAGTGTCCGACGTCACCCTGCTGCAGGCCGACATCGCGGAAAGCTGGCGCGAGGATGACCGCGACTACGCCACGGCGGCGTTGCGCTACGAGTCTCGCGACGTGATGCGCGAACGGGCGAGCGGCAAGGTCGTCGAGGGCGACGAAGAGCATCCGACGGAGACGACCGAGTTGTGGACGTTCACGCGCCAGAATGGCTTGACCTGGAAGCTCTCGGCCATCCAAGAGGCTTGAGCCCGGCTAGTCTGCTGGCCGGCGGTCACGCGACGATCTTGACACACATCGGCGTGCCGATCTCGATGCTGCGCCCGGTATTGGTCAGCATGCCGTTGCCGGCGTCGCGGACGAAGATCGAAATGCGGTCGGCATTCTGGTTGGCGGAGAACAGATGGCCGCCCGAAGGCGTCAGCGCCAGGTTGCGTGGCGTGGCGCCTCCGCAAGGGACATAGCCGACAAGACTTAAGCTGCCGGTCTGCTGGTCGACCGCCATGATGACGACGCTGTCGTGGCCACGGTTGCCGCCATAGACGAAACGGCCGTCCGGCGAGATCTGGATATCGGCGCAGTGATTGCTGTCGCGGGCCTCGGCCGGCACCGCCGGCTTGGTGTCGATGATCGATAGCCTGCCGGTCGCATTGTCGAGCGCCATCGACGCGACGGTCGAATCCAGCTCGTTCATGACAAAGACAAAGCGGCCGTTCGGGTGCAAGGCAATGTGACGCGGGCCGGCACCCGGAGGGAGCGCGGACTCTGCGAGCTTCACCAGACTTCCGTTCTGTCCGATCCGATAGGACACCAGCCGGTCGATGCCGAGATCGGCGACGATTGCCGTTCCACCGGCAATGGTTTCGGTGACGCTGTGGGCATGCGAGCGTTCCTGCCGCGTCGCGTTGGGGCCGGTGCCTTTGTGCGAAACGCTGGCCAATGGCGCGGACAGTGCGCCCTCCCCGTCGAAACCATACACGGCCACCGCACGGTCCGGACCACCCTCGCCCATACCGTAATTGGCGACCAGGAGTTTGGTGCCGTCGCGCGTGACGGTATTGTGCGCCGTGATGCTGCCCAGCGAAGGCTGTTTGTTCAAATAGGCGAGCGTGCCCGAGCCGCGATCGAAGCTGTAGGCCGAGACCGTGCCCTCGCGCCAGGTGAAGACTTCCGAATTGGCGTAGATGCGCGAGCCATCCGGTGTCACCGACAGGAAGGTAGGGTTGTCGACATTATTCGTCTCGGCCAGCTTTCTTGTTTGCAGCGTTTCCTCGTCGAAGCTGTAGACACCAAGGCCGACGCCTCGCGCACTCTGAAAATAAGGCGCTTCGCGGTTCAGGCTGCCGACGAAGACCAGACAGGCTTTGCGCATGTTTTCCCTCCCTGCCCGCCGGTGCTCAGTACCGTGGGACCGCCAAAATTTCGCTTGTCCTCGCTTGCAACGTAACCTCATATGTGAAAATAGTATTTACAAAAGAAGATTGACGGGAGGAGACGTCGTGCACCCAGGCGCTTTGAAGCGTGCTCGAATGGCTGGATGGGCGCTCTCGCGAGCCCGGTGGACTACGCCATGAGCGATTTCGCGCTAACCGTTGGCGTTGTCTCGACGCATCCCAGGAATATGCCCGCCGATCATGCCGCCCTCCCGGTGTGGAACGCCGAGAACTGGTTCTATGAGGACTGGCCGGTCGGCCAGAAAATCCGCTCGCTGCGTCGCACCATGGCCGAGGGCGACAGTCACCTTTTCAACGCACTGGTGCTCGACATCCATCCTTACGTGCAGGACCAGATGTTTGCCGAGAGCGAGGGCATTTTCGGCAAGCGGCTGATTGCCGGCGCGTTCGTCTTCTCGGCGGGCCTCGGGCTGGTCGCCACCAACTGCGTCAACGCTTTTTCCTATGGCTATGACAAGCTACGATTCATAAAGCCTGTCTTCATCGGCGACACGATCTATTCGATCCGTTCCAACCTCGACAAACACCCCCGCTACAAGGAGATGGGGCTGATCCGCGCCAGCTACGAGGTGTTCAAGGGCGAAGGCGAGCTCGTTCTTTATTGCGAGCATCTGCAGACGGTGAAGTACCGCAACCCTGCCGATTTCGTCGGCAAGACGGAGAAGTAGAAATGCCGGCAGCAGCCGAATTGCCGCTTGCCGGTCTCGTCGTCGTCGACATGAGCCAGTTCCTGTCTGGACCCTACTGCTCGCTCAGGCTGCTCGATCTCGGCGCCCGCGTCATCAAGATAGAGCGTCCTGACGGCGGCGACCTGTCGCGCCGGCTCTATCTCAGCGACACCGAGATCGGCGGCGATTCCACCATCTTCCATGCCATCAACCGGGCCAAGGAAAGCCTCGCCATCGATCTGAAGAACGAGGCGGACCTCAATACATTGCGCGGGCTGCTGGCCAAGACCGATGTGCTGATCCAGAATTTCCGACCGGGCGTCATCGAGCGCCTTGGGCTCGACTACGAGACCGTCCGCCAGATCAATCCGCGCCTGGTCTATGCCTCGATCAGCGGCTATGGCGAGGATGGCCCGTGGGTGAAGCGCCCGGGCCAGGATCTGCTGGCGCAGTCGCGCTCCGGCGTGATGTGGCTGAACGGCGACGAAGACCAGGGACCGGTGCCGTTCGGCCTCGCCATCGGCGACATGCTGGCGGGTGCGGCCTGCGCGCAAGGCATCCTGGCCGCACTGGTGCGGCGCGGCATCACAGGCCAGGGCAGCCATATCGAGACCAGCCTTCTGGAAGCGCTGGTCGACTTCCAGTTCGAGGTGCTGACCACGCATCTCAATGACGGGCGCCGCCTGCCCAGGCGCTCGAGCTTCCGCAGCGCGCATGCCTATCTCTCGGCGCCTTACGGAGTCTATCCGGCCAAGGACGGCTATCTCGCCATCGCCATGACGCCGATCCCCAAGTTGGCCGACCTTTTGTCGCTCGATGAATTGGCTCCCTATCGCGACAAGCCGGCATCCTGGTTCACCGCGCGCGACGATATCAAGGCAATCATCGCCCAGAGGATCGCGACCAAGACCATCGACGATTGGCTGGCCATTCTCGAACCCGCCGACATCTGGTGCGCCAAGGTGCTGACCTGGCCGGAGATGCTGGCAAGCGAGGGTTTTCAGGCCCTCGACATGCTGCAGACGGTGACGCGCGAGGACGACGTCTCGATCCTCACCACCAGTTCGCCGCTGAGGGTCGACGGTATCAGGGCCAAGGTCGACCGCGCGGCACCCCGTATCGGCGAGCACAGCGCAAAAATCCGCGAGGAGTTCGACCTGTGAGCCTCAAGCTTAGGGGTATGACCTGGAGCCATCCGCGTGGCTATGATCCCATGGTTGCCTGCTCGGCGCTATGGCGCGAGCGGACGGGAGTTGCCATCGAATGGGACAAGCGTTCGCTGCAGGATTTCGAATCCTTCCCGGTCGAGGAGTTGGCGCGCGCCTACGACCTCATCGTCATCGACCATCCGCATGTCGGCCAGATCACCGCGGAGCGCTGCCTCGAGCCTCTCGACGTCGCCGGCCGCGAGGCGGAACGCGCCGCGCTTGCGTCGGGGAGCGTTGGCCAGTCCTATCCGAGTTACACATGGCAAGACCGGCAATGGGCGTTTCCGATCGATGCGGCCAGCCAAGTGCAGGCCTGGCGGCCGGACGCGCTCGATGCGCCGGCAGCGACGTGGAGCGAAGTGCTCGATCTCGCCCGGCAAGGCCGCGTGCTGCTGCCGCTGCGACCGCCGCATTGCCTGATGACCTTCTACACGCTGGCCGGTAATCTCGGGCATCCCTGCGCGACCGATCCGTCGGGCGATCTCATCGCTGTCGAGACGGGCTGCGAAGTCTTCGAGACGATGCGTGAGATCGCCGCGCTGGTCGACCCGACGTGCTTCGACATGGACCCGATCGCCGTTTCGGAACGCATGGCCGAGGCTGGTTCCCGCATTGTCTGCGCGCCGCTGATCTATGGCTACGTCTCTTATGCGGCGTCGGGTTTTCGCGCCAACAGGTTGGCTTTTGCCGACATCCCGGCGGTCGGTTCCAATGGTCCGATCGGCTCGGCGCTCGGCGGCACAGGCATAGCGGTATCAGCCTTCTCCAAGGCTAAAGAGGCAGCGATCGATTTTGCCTATTGGGTCGCCAGCGGCGATGTCCAGCGTGGCATCTATGCCGCCGCCGGCGGCCAGCCGGGCCATGCGGCTGCCTGGGAAGACCAGACTATCAATGAAGTGGCCGGCAACTTCTATCGAGGCACGCGCGCGACGCTGGAGGGCGCCTGGGTGCGGCCGCGCCATGACGGCTACATGGCGTTCCAGCAGGCGGCGTCAGACCGCATCAATTCCGGCCTGACCTCAGGTCATCGTTCCAGCCAGGTCATTGCCGATCTCATCAGCCTGTTCCGGGCCAGTTCCCCCTCGCCTGGCGAGAGCTGAGCGAGGTCGTTATTTCAACCACCAAAGCCTGCGGGCATTGCCCGACAACAGCCTGTCACGCTCCGAAACGCTGCAACCCGAAAGCAGCGCGTGGGTCGCCGCGATCCAGGTCGAGAGACCGCCACCAAGCGTGCAGACCGGCCAGTCGCTGCCCCAGACGACGCGGTCCCAGCCGAATGAATTGATGGTGTGTTCGACGTAAGGCCGCAGCGTATCGACGGTCCAATTGGCGGCGTCGGCATAGGCGACCACGCCGGAAATCTTGGCCATCACGTTCGGGCGCCGTGCGATCTCGCTCATGTGTTCGCGCCAGGGATGCTCGGCTCCGCCCTTGATGTCGGGAACGCCGCAATGGTCGAGGACGAACTGGACGTCGGGCGCCAGTTCGGCGAGCGCGATCGCCTTGGGAATCTGATGCGGCAGCACGACGAGGTCGAAGGTCAGGCCGGTGCCGCCAAGCCGCTTGATGTTGTCACGGAACAGTGCGCCCTCCGAAAGATCGTCCGGGACGACGTGAAGGACGCGGCGGAAACCTTTGACGAAGGGGTTTGTCCGCTGGCGCTCGAGATAAGCGGCAAAGTCAGCGTCTTCGGGACGGCAGGATGCTATCGCCCCAGAGAGCATGCTGCCCGCTTGCCGCGAGAGGCCCTCGACACGGGCGGTCTCCGCCTCGATGTCGGCCGGGTCGACATCGACCTCCATGTGCAGCACGCGTTCGACACCGGCACGCTTTGCCTCCGTGGCGTATTCCTCATAGGAGAAATCGCGGTTCAGTGCCGGTACGCCGGCAAGCCAGGGGTAGCGAAGCGCCGAGCGATCGATGAGATGCAAATGGGTGTCGATGATCATGGCGGGCTCCTCCCTGTAGCTTTTTCGATCCTCTCACGGAGGAATTCTTCATTCAAATAAGAATTCAGGCCGATGAACCGACGGCCGACCCAGCGAGGTGCGACAGCTTCTCGCAGGTTGCGAGCAGCAACTCGATGGTGCGGGTGATGTCGGGTGCCGAGGGCGCGTTGACGACCGTAATGTAGGGGATCGACAGCGCCGCTATGGCCTTGCCGTCGGAACCACGCACCGGAGCGGAAAGGTTGAAGACGCCCGCGGTCTGCATGGAAGCCATCATCTCGTAGCCGCGGTCGCGGATCTGGTCGAGACGGGCGAAGAACTCGGCCGGCTGCGCGGTCTTGTCGGTGCTGCGGACGTGCTCCGAGATCATCATCTGCCGCTCTTCCGGTGAACGGAAGGCGAGCAGGACATGGCCTGAACCGGTGTCGAACAGGCTGATGTGGGAGCCGACTCGGATCGAAATCCCCCAGTAGTTCGGCGCCTCCTGCTGGCCTATCACCACGGCGGAACCGCGATCAAAAACAACGAGTTGATTGGCCTGCTGCGAGGTCTCGGCCAGTTCGCGCATCAGCGGCGTCGCATAGGAAACCAGCCGCCGCACCGGCGCGTGCAATTGTGCCAGGCCAAACAGCTTGAGCGTCAGCGAATAGCGGTCGCCATCGAGCCGCGTGACGTAGCCGCGCCGCACCAGCCGGTCCAGCATGCGGTAGAATTCATTGGGGCTGCGGTCGAGCTTCTTGGCGATTTCCGCTTGGGTCAGGCCACCGTCCACGCCCGCTAGAAGCTCAAGGATGTCGAGCCCCTTGTCGAGCGCCGGCGCGCGATAACGTTCGTCTTCGCTGTCGTCCATGGCTCATCCCTCCAGTGAATTCAACTCTTCATATACGCAGGAACGCGGCCAGGCGGAAACAAATTTCGCCTTGACGTACGGATGAATGTTTTGTTTGTATATGAATGTAGCATTTCTTGTCACGTGACGAGTTGCGGGCGCCACCGAGGCGCACCCAGGGAGGATACCAATGAACAGACTGCTTTCCGGCGTATGCGCCGGCGCATTGATGCTTGCGTCAGGCGCAGGCACCGCCCTTGCCGGCGACCTGCCCGGCAAGTTCGACGGCGTGACCGTCGACGTGAAGCTGATCGGCGGCCAGCAATATGAGAAGCTCTACGAGCGCATTCCCGAATGGGAGAAGGCGACAGGCGCCAAGGTCAACATCCTGACCAAGAAGAACGGCTTCGACATCGACAAGGAATTGAAGTCCGACATCGCCTCGGGCAGCACCAACTGGTGCGTCGGCTGGAATCATTCCTCCTTCGCGCCGCAATACACCGGCCTCTACACCGACCTCAGCAAGCTCCTGCCGAAGTCGGAGATCGACGCCTTCGTGCCGTCGACGATCAAGGCGGCAACCATCGACGGCAAGCTGGAAATGCTGCCGCGCGCGCAGTTCGACGTCTCGGCGCTCTACTACCAGAAGAGCCTGTACGAGAACGCCGACAACAAGACCAAGTTCAAGGCCAAATACGGCTATGACCTGGTGCCGCCGGACACCTGGAAGGAAGTCACCGACCAGGCTGAGTTCTTCGCCAACCCTCCCAATTTCTACGGCACGCAGTTTGCCGGCAAGGAAGAGGCGATCAATGGCCGCTTCTACGAAATGGTCGTCGCCGAGGGCGGCGAATATCTCGACAAGGACGGCAAGCCGGTCTTCAATTCCGAAGCCGGCGTCCGGGCGCTCGACTGGTTCGTCAACCTCTACAAGGCCAAGGCCGTGCCGGCCGGAACCACCAACTACCTCTGGGACGATCTCGGCCAGGGCTTTGCCTCGGGCACCGTCGCCATCAATCTGGACTGGCCGGGCTGGGCTGGCTTCTTCAACGATCCGAAATCGTCGAAAGTCGCGGGCAATGTCGGCGTCAAGGTCGCGCCGAAAGGCTCCGCCGGGGTGCGCACCGGCTGGTCGGGCTTCCATGGCTTCTCGGTGACCGAGAACTGCCCGAACAAGGAGGCAGCGGCATCGCTCGTATGGTGGCTGACCAACGAGGACAGCCAGAAGCTCGAGGCCACCGCCGGCCCGCTGCCAACGCGCACCGCGGTCTGGGATTGGGACCTGCAGCAAGCCGCCAACGACCCTTACAAGAAGGAGGTTCTGTCGGCTTTCCAGGAAGAAGCCAAGCACGCCTTCGCCGTGCCGCAGACGCCTGAGTGGATCGAGATCTCGAACGCCGTCTATCCCGAGTTGCAGGCCGCGATTCTCGGCGACAAGACCTCCAAGCAGGCACTGGACGAAGCCGCCGCCAAGGCGACGCAGATCCTGCAGGACGCTGGCAAACTGTAAGCATTGCTCCCAAGATTGCCTTCCCCATCGTGAATGGGGGAGGCGATCGCCTTTTGCCGGCGTTGCCCGTTTCATCATGTCGGGCCTCTGCCCAAATTTGAATGCCAGACACCAGAGGAGCCCGATGAAGGGCCTCAAGCCATCCGCGCCATTCCTGCTGCTGCTTCCGGCCATCGTCGTTCTGGCGGCGGTCGTCGTGGTGCCGCTGCTTCTGTCGCTCTATTCAAGCTTCACGCCGTTCCGCCTGACCAAACCCGAGACGTTCTTCGTCTTCATCGGCCTCAGGAATTACTTGTCGATCCTGGCCAACACCGATTTCTGGTGGGCATTCGGCCGTACCGTCCTGTTGCTGACGATCGCGCTCAATCTTGAAATGCTGCTTGGCCTTGGTCTCGCCATGCTGGTTGAGAAGGCGACGCGCGGCCAGCGCATCCTGCGCACGCTGATGATGTTTCCGATGATGTTCTCGCCGATCCTCGTCGGCTTCCAGTTCAAGTTCATGTTCAACGACAATATCGGCCTGGTGAACAATGCGCTGCAGTCGCTTGGCATCACCAGAGACGCCATTCCGTGGCTGATCGAGGGCCACCTCGCCTTCATCGCCATCTCGGTTGCCGAGATCTGGTCGTCGACGGCGATCTTCGCCATCCTGATCCTCGCCGGGCTGCTCGCCATGCCCAAGGAGCCGATCGAGGCGGCGCGCGTCGATGGCTGCACGCCGTGGCAGACCTTCCGCTATGTGACCTGGCCGTTCGTCATGCCCTTCGCCTACATCGCCATGACCATCCGCTCGCTCGACGTGGCGCGTGCCTATGACATCGTCAAGATCATGACCGATGGCGGCCCGGCCGGCCGCACCGAGCTTTTGTGGATTCTGGTCGCACGCACCGCCTACAGCGACGGGCGCATGGGCATGGCCAACGCCATGGCCTATTTCTCGATCCTGCTGTCGATCGCCTTCACAGTCTACTTCTTCAACAAGCTCGCCGCGGCGCGCACGCAAATCGGCGCGGAGTGGTGAAGATGGACGAGAATTCTTCCGCCCGCCTTAAGCGCAGGCTGCTTGATATCGTCTATCGCATCGGCCTGTTCCTGGCGATGCTGACCATCTGCCTGCCGGGCCTGTGGATCGTCCTGTCGTCGCTGCGGCCGACGGTCGAGATCATGGCCAAGCCGCCTGTGTGGATCCCGCAGGATATTTCGTTCGACGCCTATGTCGCGATGTTCTCAGGCATCGGCAAGGGCGGCATTCCTGTCATCGAATATTTCCGCAACTCGCTGATCATATCGGTGACTTCGACGGTGATCGCGGTCGCCATCGGCATGGCGGGCGGCTATGCCTTCGCGCGCTATCGCTTTCGCGGTAAATCGAGCGTCTTCCTCGGCCTGATGCTGACACGCACGGCGCCCGGTATCGCGCTGTCGCTGCCGCTGTTCTTCCTCTATGTGCGGCTCGGTATCATCGACACGCATTTCGGGCTGATCCTTGCCTATGTCGCGCTCAACGTGCCTTTCACCATCTGGCTGATCGACGGCTTCTTTCGCCAGGTGCCGAAGGATCTCGCCGAGGCAGCACAAATCGACGGCTGCACGCGCTGGCAGGCCTTTTGGCAGGTCGAGTTCCCGCTCGCCGGACCAGGCATCGCATCGGCCGCGATCTTCGCCTTCCTGACCTGCTGGAACGAGTTCGCGCTGGCCTCCCAACTGACCCGCTCGGTCAGCGCCAAGACGCTGCCGGTCGGCCTGCTCGACTACACGGCCGAGTTCACCATCGACTGGCGCGGCATGTGCGCGCTCGCCGTGGTGATGATCATTCCGGCGCTCACCCTCACTTTCATCGTCCAGAAGCACCTTGTCGGCGGCCTGACCTCCGGCGCGGTGAAAGGCTGATCTCATGGCAACGGTTTCCCTCAAAAAGCTGACCAAGCGCTACGGCAATATCGAGATCGTGCATGGCATCGACCTCGACATCACCGACCGCGAATTCATCGCGCTGGTCGGTCCTTCCGGCTGCGGCAAGTCGACGACGCTGCGCATGATAGCCGGGCTGGAAGAGATCAGCGCCGGTTCGATCGAGATTGGCGGGCGCGTCGTCAACGATTTGCCGCCGCGTTCGCGCAACATCTCGATGGTGTTCCAGTCCTATGCGCTCTACCCGCATATGACGGTGCGCGAAAACCTCGGCTTCTCCTTGAAGATCGCCGGCGCCGCCAAGGACGACATGGATCGCCGCGTCGCCGAGGCCTCGGCTATCCTGGGGCTCGATGCTTTGCTCGACCGTCGGCCGTCGCAACTGTCCGGCGGCCAGCGCCAGCGCGTCGCCATGGGTCGTGCCATCGTGCGCGACCCCGACGTCTTCCTGTTCGACGAGCCGCTTTCCAATCTCGATGCCAAGCTCAGAACGCAGATGCGCACCGAGATCAAGAAGCTGCACGCCAAGGTGCAATCAACGGTGATCTACGTCACCCACGACCAGGTCGAGGCGATGACGCTTGCCGACCGTATCGTCATCATGCGCGACGGACATATCGAACAGGTTGGCACCCCAGATGAAGTGTTCCGCCGGCCAGCCACGCGCTTCGTTGCCGGCTTCATCGGCTCGCCGCCGATGAACCTGCACGAAGCGAGGGTCGACGACGGCCAGCTGGTTTTCGCCAGCGGCGCCAAGCTGCCCCTGCCCGGTCAGTTCAAGGCCAATGTCGCTGGCGGCGACAAGGTCGTGTTCGGGTTGCGGCCAGACGACATCTATCCGACCGGCCATGGTATCAGCTCCGGCGGCGCGGCCGACGTGCATCAGATCGAACTGCCGATCACCGTCACCGAACCGCTCGGCAACGAGACGTTGGTGTTCGTCGAGTTCAACGGCGGTGACTGGGTGTCTCGCATGCTGAACCCCAGGCTGCTGAAGCCAGGCGAGCGCGTCGCCATGAGCCTCGACCTGTCGCAGGCGCATCTGTTTGCCGCTGAGACCGGAAAGACATTGCGGAGCTGACCGACATGGCCAAGATCGAAAAGATAGAATTGCGCATGGTCGACCTTGTGCCCAAGGTCAAACGCACCGACGCGATCCAGAGCTTCGTCAGCCAAGAGACGCCAATCGTCACCATTACCGATTCCGACGGCGCGGTCGGAACTGGTTACAGCTACACGATCGGCACCGGCGGCTCGTCGGTGATGCGGCTCCTGTCCGACCATCTGGTGCCGCGCCTGATCGGCCGCGATCCTGATATGATCGAAGCGATCTGGCACGATCTCGAATTCGCCACCCACGCCACCACGATCGGCGCCATCACGGCAATCGCCATCGCGGCGATCGACACAGCGCTCTGGGACCTCAGGGCGAAGAAACAGGGCCTGCCGCTATGGAAGCTCGCTGGCGGCGCCAAGGACCGCTGCCCGCTTTACACGACAGAAGGCGGCTGGCTGCACATCGAGACGCAGGCGCTGGTCGACGATGCGGTGGCCGCCAAGGCCAAGGGGTTTCGCGGCTCGAAAGTGAAGATCGGCAGGCCGCACGGCTCTGAGGATCTCGCGCGGCTGTCGGCGGTGCGCAAGGCAGTGGGCGACGGCTACGAGATCATGACCGACGCCAATCAGGGTTTCTCCGTCGACGAGGCGATCCGGCGTGCAGCGAGGCTTCGAGAACTCGATCTCGCCTGGATCGAGGAGCCGCTGCCGGCCGACGACATGGACGGGCATGTCAGGCTGTCGAATTCGACGCCGACGCCGATCGCCATCGGCGAGTCGCTCTATTCCGTCAGGCACTTCCGCGAATACATGCAGAAAGGCGCCTGCTCGATCGTGCAGGTCGATGTCGGCCGCATCGGCGGCATCACGCCCTGGCTCAAGATCGCCCATGCGGCGGAGGCCTTCGACATTCCAGTCTGCCCGCATTTCCTGATGGAATTGCATGTCAGCCTGACCTGCGCTGTTCAGAACGGCAGGTATGTCGAGTACATTCCGCAACTCGACCAGTTGACCGGCAAGCACATGCGCATCGAGGATGGGCATGCGCTGGCGCCCGACGAGCCCGGTATCGGCATCGATTGGGACTGGGACGCGGTCAAGGCCATGAGCATCGCCGAATTCACCACGGCGATCACGAGATAAGGAGCTGATATGCAGCGGATGGGATTTGTGCTTGGGCTGAAGCCGGAGAAGGTCGAGGACTATGTTCGCCTCCATGCCGCCGTCTGGCCTGACGTGCTGACCATGATTTCGGCATGCAACATCAAGAACTATTCCATTTACCTGAAGCGGCCGGAGAACCTGCTGTTCAGCACCTTCGAATACCACGGCACCGACTACGAGGCCGACATGGCCAAGATGGGGGCCGATCCGAGGACGCAGGAATGGTGGGCCGTCTGCATACCTTGCCAGGAGCCGCTTGCGACCCGCAAGGAGGGTGAATGGTGGGCTTCGATGGACGAGGTCTTCCACCATGACTGAGGCCGGTTTCGACCCTGCCTCACTCGTCCAGGCCTGGGCCAAACCCTCACGACCCCGACCGATCGTCACTTTCGGTGCAGGGTCGATTGTCGGCGACGCGCATTTCCCGGCCTACCGAAAAGCGGGATTTCCGATCGCCGGTCTTTACGATCCGGACCAGGCCAAGGCGCAAGCCCTGGCCGATAAATGGGACGTGACGGCGTTCCGCTCGGTGCAAGAAGCCGCCGGAGTTAAGGACGCGATCTTCGATCTGGCAACGCCACCGGGGCGGCACGCCGATATCCTGAAGGCTCTGCCCGGCGGTGCGGTCGCCCTGATCCAGAAGCCAATGGGCAATTATCTCGGCGAGGCAAGCGAAATCCTCGAAATCTGCCGCGCCAAGAAGCTCAAGGCGGCGGTGAATTTCCAGCTCCGTTTCGCGCCGATGATGCTGGCGCTGAAGGACGCCATCGCCAAGGGCTGGCTCGGCGAGGTCGTCGATTTCGACGCCTGGCTGGCGCTGGCGACGCCGTGGCAGTTGTGGGAATTCCTGCTCAAGGCGCCGCGCGTCGAGATCGCCATGCACTCGATCCACTATCTCGACCTTATCCGGCAGTTGCTCGGTGACCCCAAGGGCGTGCATGCCAAGACGCTGGGCCATCCCAATCATTCCGTGGCGCAGACGCGCACCAGCGCCATTCTCGACTATGGCGACACCGTGCGCTGCGCGCTATCGATCAACCACGACCACAAGTTCGGGCGCCGGCATCAGGCCTGCGAATTTCGCGTCTGCGGCACCGAGGGTGCCGCCTATCTCAAGCTCGGTCTCAATCTCGATTATCCCCGGGGCGAGCCGGACATTCTGGAAATCTATCCGAAGGGCGGATCGGACTGGATCGCGGTGCCCTTGGCCGGCGAGTGGTTTCCCGACGCCTTTGTCGGGCGCATGGCAAATGTTCAGCGCTTTGCATCCGGCGAAGACGCAGCACTGATCAGTTCGGTCGAGGATGCATGGAACACAATGGCGCTGGTGGAAGCCGCCTATCGTTCGAGCGCGGCGCCGGCGACGCCGGTCGCGGAAAGGCCCTGATGGAACAGACCCAGTATTTCGAGGATTACGAGATCGGCTCGACACGGCTGACCAGCGGCCGCACGATTACCGAGACCGACTTCATCGTCCATGCCGGTCACACCGGCGATTTCTTCCCGCACCACGTGGACGCCGAGTTCATGAAGACAACGCCGTTCGGCCAGCGCATCGCGCATGGCACGCTGGTGTTCTCGGTCGGCATCGGGCTGACGGCAACGGTCATCAATCCCGTCGCCTTTTCCTATGGCTACGACCGGCTGCGGTTCATCAAGCCCGTGTTCATCGGCGACACGATCCGCACACGCACCACCATCGCGGCCAAGGAGGACGACCCCAAGCGACCGGGTTCCGGACGCGTGATCGAGCGCTGCGAAGTGATCAACCAGCGCGGCGAGGTGGTGCTGGCGGCCGACCACATCTACATCGTCGAACGCCAGCCGGCCTGAGGCAATGTGCGCTATGCGCCGGTAGCGCGCTTGGTGATGCGCTCCAGACCGAGCAGCAGGACCAGCGTTGCCGCCACCAGGATCATGGTGAGCGCCGCCCCGGCAAAGATGTCGCCGCGATCGGTCAGTGAGAAAATCGACACCGGCAGCGTCACCCAACCCGGCGGATAGACCATCACGGTCGCGCCAAGCTCGCCCATGGACAGCGCGAAGCTCAGCCCGAAGGCCGCGACCAGATAGGGTGCGAGCAAGGGCAGCGTGACATGCCGGAGCCGATAGGCAGGGCGTGCGCCAAGGCTCGACGCGACCTGCTCGAAGTCGGGCGACAGCCGCGCAAGCCCGGCCGAGACATTGCCGAAGGTGAAAGCCGAGATCAGCACGAAATGCGCGATCATGACGATTGCGATCGTGCCGTTGAGCAACAGCGGGGGATGGCTGAACGCAACCAGCAGGCCAAGGCCGACCGACACCGAAGGCACAGCGCTCGGGATGAAGAACAGCAGGCCGAGTGCCCTCGCCAGCGTGGCGCCCTGGATGCGCAGCGCAAGTGCTGCCCAGGTGCCGCTGACCAGCGCCAGCGCGCTGGCCAGGAAGCCGGTGACAAGGCTGGCCTTGACCGCGTTCCAGGCCGCGCCGCGCGCGACATCGGTGTAGTGCTCCGTGGTCAAGCCATTGGGCAGCACGCCGTTCCACTGGTCGGCCAAGCTGGACAGCAGGATCACCGCCAGCGGCGCCAGGAACAGCACGCCGAAGACCAGCGCGAAGATCACCCAGATGACGAAGCGACCGGAACGCGACCAGACCAGCATCGCTAGACTCCCAACCGGCCGGCAGCGAACCGGTAGAGACCGAACAGGCCGAGCGACAGGGCTATGTTGACCACGGCGATGATGCAGGCGACCTGGTAGGCCGATTCCTGGATCGCCTTGCCATAGATCAGCAGCGGCAGCGTGATGACGCCCTTGGCGCCGATGAACAGGACGATGCCGAATTCGTTGACGGTGAGGAGCAGGCAGAGGCTGCCGCCGGCGATGAGCGCGGGTACCGCCGCCGGCAGAATGACCTGGCGGACAATGCGGAACGGTCGCGCGCCAAGCACGCTTGCCGCTTCGATCTGGCCGCGATCGACCAGCGAAAAGGCGGCAAGCAGCGGCCGCAGGATGAAGGGCGTGTAGACCGTGACCTCGGCCAGAACGACGCCCCATGTCGAATAAAGGAAGTCGACCGGCGGCAGCGGCAGCGAGAAGGCTTCCA
The DNA here is from genome assembly GCF_006441385.1 of Mesorhizobium sp. B2-4-18. Lineage (NCBI taxonomy): Bacteria > Pseudomonadati > Pseudomonadota > Alphaproteobacteria > Hyphomicrobiales > Phyllobacteriaceae > Mesorhizobium > Mesorhizobium sp. B2-4-18. The sequence goes on from NZ_VFUW01000005.1 coordinate 309,174, forward strand.
TCAGCCCGGAGTTGAGCATGCCGGCGGAGCCGTAAAGGAAGGTGAAGGCCAGCGTCACCAGGAAGGTCGGCAGGGCGATGAAAGTGTCGATCAGCCTGGCGATGAAGCCGCTGCCTGGAAACGGCACGAAGGCAAGGATCAGCGCCAGCACCAGGCCAACGACCAGGCATCCGGCCGTCGCCGTGACCGAGATCGTCACCGTGTTGACCAGCGCGTTGAGGAAGAAGCGCGAATGCAGGACGCGGACGATCTCGGCGACATTGGCGACGCCGCTGTCGTCGAGGAAGGCCTGGCGTACAATCAACGCCAGCGGGTAGAAGAACAGCAGTGCCAGCAGGGCCGCCGGCGGCACGATCCACAGCCGGCCCGGCTCTCGCTTTCTGGCCGTCGGCATACCAATGGCGAGCGCTTCAGACACCGGCGTCTTCCGGAAGAAGCGACGTATCGGCCGGCGCAAAGAACAGCGGCACCTCTGTGCCGGGTTCCGGCAAGGCCATTGGCAGTTTCGTTGCCGAGACGCGCACCGGCGTGCCGTCAACATCGAGCACCAGATGCGTGAGTTCACCCTGCCAGTGCACTTCCCTGAGCGTGCCGACAATGCGGTTGGTGTGCTCGCTGTCGGCCGTCAGGCTCAGATGCTGTGGCCTGATGCAAAGCAGGCTCTTGTCGCCAACCTTCTCGCCGCGACCGGCACCGGCGAGCACGGCATCGCCATGCCTGGCCATGGCAAAGCCTTTCGGGCCGGCAGCATCGGCAACCGTCACCGGCAGAAGGTTGGCGCGACCGAGAAACTCGGCGGTGAAGCGGTTTGGCGGACGGCGATAGAGTTCGGTCGTCGGCCCATGCGAACAGACCCTGCCGTCGCGCATGATGGCGATCTTGTCGGCAAGCGTCAGCGCCTCGGTCTGGTCGTGGGTGACGTAGAGGATGGTCAGGCCCGGCAGGCTGCGGTGCAGGCGGGCGATCTCCTCGACCATGTTGCGGCGGATCTGCGCGTCGAGCGCCGAAAGCGGTTCGTCAAGCAGCAGCACGCGCGGCCGCACGGCAAGCGCCCGCGCAATCGCGACGCGCTGCTGCTGGCCGCCCGAAAGCTCGCGCGGATAACGCCGGGCAAACGTCGCCATGCCGACGGTGGCGAGCGCATCCTTCACCCGCTCGCCGATCAGCGCCTTGTCGGCGCCTTGTGCCCTGAGGCCAAAGGCGACGTTGTCCTCGACCCGCATGTGCGGGAACAGCGCGTAGTTCTGCACCACCATGCCGAGCCCACGCTCATAGGGCGGCAGATCGGTGACGTCGGTGGCGCCGATGCGGATGCGGCCGCTTGCCGGCCGCACGAAGCCGGCAACGGCACGCAGAGCGGTCGTCTTGCCGGAGCCGGATGGGCCTATCATCGCCAGGATTTCGCCAGGCGCGATATCGAGGGTCAGCGGATGCAGGACGACATGGGCGCCATAGGCGACAACGACCTTGTCGAAGTGGACGTTCGAGCCGGCGCCGCGAACCTTCGCGGCGTCGATGTCCGTGACACTAGGGCCCGTGAAGGCGGCGGCCGACATGGCATTGTTCTCCGGATTGCTTCCCGTGCGGATCAACTTCCGGTCGCTTCGTTCCACTTCTTGACATAGTCGGGAAGCTTGCTCAGCGCCTCGTCCCAGTTCGGCGACCAGATGGTCAGGCCTTTCATCGCCTCCTGCAGCTTGGCGAAATTGGCGTCGGACGGCGTCACGTCCTTGCGGGCCGGCATGCCGAGGGCAACGGAACTTACAGTCGCCTGTGCCTCCTTGGACAGCAGGAAGTCGATCAGCTTCTTGCCGTTGTCGCTATTTGGCGCACCGGTGACCAGGCCGATTTCGTAGGGCAGCGCAAAGGTGGAGCGGGTGCCATCGGGGCCAGCGGGCCAGAACACCTTGATGTTGGGATTGTCTGCCATCTGCGACATGTTCATCTGCAGGTCGCCATTGGCCACATGCAGCTCGCCCTTGTTGACCAGCGCGGTCAGCTTGCCGGTCGAGGCGGACGGGCCGACATTGTTGTCCTGCAGCTTCTTCATGAACTCGAAGCCGGCATCCTCGCCGCCAAAGGCATGGATGATCTGCAGCATGACGGCCGTCCCGTCGCCAGCCTGGCCGGGGGTCGAGTACTGGATCTTGCCCTTGAACTTCGGATCGAGCAGATCGTTATAGCTCTTCGGCGCTTCGGACAGCACGGCGCTGTTGTAGATGAAATTCATGTAGTTATTGACCAGCGGCCGATACTTGTCGGTGCCGCCGTCGATCTGGGATGCGGCTTCGGGTTTGTAATCCTGCAGCAGACCGTCCGCGGCGGCGCGCTGGATGAAGGGCGGCAAGGTCACCAGCACGTCGGCCTGCGGGTTCGACTTTTCCTTGGCGACGCGCTCGACGACGCCGCCCGAGCCCGCCTCGATATACTGAACGGTGATGCCGGTGGCCTTGGTGAAGGCTGCGAATTCGGTCTCGTACCAGCTGCCATTGCCATCATGCAGCCCATCGGCGGAGTAGACGGTGACGACGCCGTCGGCAAGTGCCGGCCCAATGAGAGCCGCCGACGCGAGCAATGCGGCGAAGGCCCCGACCATGGTTGCGTTTCTTGATTTCATAACCAGTTCCCCTTTGATTGAAGGCACATTCTGCGATGCACTAGGACCAACCGGCCTTTGGGTCTCTGGCGGACGTTGAGCCGGTTGGATGTCTTCGTTGTGACAACTCTGGGGATTGGGCATCGATAAGTAAAATCTATTTATTTTATGAGACCCAAACTTTCTCTGATATTTGTCATGGAACTGTCGCATCGATGTCGTGGATACAATATGCTGCGCCGATGGCGGCTATCGGTTTGAAAATATAGGTTATCGGCCGAACACAATGCCTGCGGTCTGCGCCCGCAATCGCGGATCATGCGAGCGGATGGTCACTGGCCGGCCTTCGAGAATTTCGAAACAGCGCGCGAGCGTGTCGTCTTCCAGCCGGCGCATCGCCTCGTAGGTGAAGAAGGTAAGATGCGGAAACAGGATCACATTGTCGCGACCAAACAATGCGCTCATCGGATGGCCTGACCTCGCCAGCGGCTCGACCGAATAGACATCGAGCCCGGCACCACCGATGCGACCGGCAACGATCGCCTCGACGAGCGCCGCCTCATCGATCAGCGCACCGCGCGAGACATTGACGATGATGGCCGACGGTTTCAGGCAGGCGAGCTCATGCTTGCCGATCAGGCCGCGTGTCTGGTCATTCAGCACGCAATGCAACGAAACGAAATCACAGGCACGCAACACGGCGTGCAGGTCGTCGGCCTTCTCGATGCCGGCGGCGCGCATCGTCGCGGCATCGACACCGGGATCAAAACCAACGACGCGCGCGCGAAATCCCCGGCCGGCCATGCGCGCCATGCTGCGGCCGATCTTGCCGCAGCCGATCAGCCCAAGCGTGGCGCCTGATATATCGCGTCCCAGCCAGCGCTGTTCGGGCCAGATCCAGCCGTCTCGCGTCATTGCCTGGGTGATCCCCGGCAGCCGCTTGGCGAGCGCAATCATCAGCGCGAAGGCACCTTCGGCAACGGTTTCCTCGGCATAGTCGGGCACGTTGACCACGGGAATGCCGCGCCGCATCGCTGCGGGAATATCGATGGCATCGATGCCGACGCCGTATTTGACGATACCCTTCAGCCTGGGAGCGGCGTCGATCACCCGCGCGGTGATGGGCGTGTAGCACATGAGCAGGAGATCGGCGTCGGCCACCGCGTTGGCGAGATCGGGTTCGGGAATGCCATCCGGCAGCGTCACCAGGTCGACGCCTCTCGCCCGTAGGCCGGTATCAATTTCAGGACATTCGAGTTCGCGGTCTGTGCGGACGACCTTCATGGTCAGGCCGCCAGAACCGCGGTCTCGACGATGTCGAGCGCGCGGTCGAGATCAGTTTTGGAGATAACCAACGGCGGCGAGAGCGTCAGCACATTGCCGTGGCTCACCTTGAAGCTCAGGCCTTGTTCCAGGCAGGTGTAGAAGACACGTTCGGCGAGGTCCCGCGCCGGCTGGCGCGAGGCCCGGTCCTCGACGAGTTCGACGCCAACCATCAGCCCCCTGCCCCTGACGTCACCGACATGGGGCGAGCGCGCCATCAGGTCCTGCATACGTGCAAGCATATGGCCGCCAAGCTCAGCCGAACGCTCGACCAGCCCCTCCTCCAGGATGATGTCGATGGTCGTCAGCGCCGCACGCGTTGTCACGGGGTTCTTTTCGTGGGTGTAGTGACCGATGGCGAAGCCGCCGGTGACGTCGAGATCGCGGCGGGCGATGACGGCGGCGATCGGCAGGATGCCGCCGCCGAGTGACTTGCCGAGAACGACGATATCGGGCGTCACGCCGTCATGTTCGTGGGCGAAGAATTTGCCGGTCTTGCCGAGGCCGGTTGGTATCTCGTCGAAGATCAGCAGCGTGCCGTGCCTGTCGCAGGCTTCGCGCACGCGCTTCCAGAAACCGGGCGGAGGTGGATTGGGCGTCGCGCGCATCGGCTCGGCAACGACAGCCGCCACGTCCTGCTCGCGGCCGAGCACATAGGCGATCATGTTGGCGCAAGCGAGCCCCGATGCCTCCAGGGAATCGTGGCCATAGGGACAGCGATAGCCGTCCCAGGGCGCGACGTGCTCGGTGCCGGTCATCATCGGGCCTGCGATATGCGAACGGAACGTCGCCTCGCCGCCGACGCTTGCCGCGCCAAAACCGGCGCCGTGAAACGCGTCCCAGAACGACACCGTCTTGAAGCGACCTGTAGCGGCGCGCGCGATCTTCAGCGCGACCTCGATGGCATCGGAGCCGCCGGTGGTGAACAACACCTTGCCGAGATCGCCGGGAGCCAGCGCGGCCAGTTTTTCGGCCAGTTCGACGGCGGGCTCGCAGGTAAAGCGCCGCGGCGCGAAGCAGAGGTCGTCGAGTTGCTTCTTGATCGCCGCCACCAGTTTTGGGTGGCCGTAGCCGAGGTGATGCACGCTGTTGCCGTGGAAATCCATGAAGCGGCGGCCGGCGGTGTCCTCGATCCAGATGCCTTGCGCCCTAGCGATCGTCGAAAGACAGGGGCTGGACAGGCTCTGGTGCATGAACGCGGCCGCATCGCGATCGAGCAGGCCGCGAATGCGGGGGTCGTTCTGGCCGGTATCCCAGCGGCCGCGCGCCGCCGTCGTGTTGGAATCGCCTTCGGTATGCACAAGCTCTGATATCGCGGCCATCATTGTCTCCGAAATGCGAATGAGGGAGCGTGGGACGCTCCCTCGGTTTGTTCCGCCAGCTTATGTGATCCGGTCAGGACCAAGGCAGCGAAAATGTCTTCACATTGGTGTAGCTCTTCATCGCCTCGATGACGCCTTCCTTGTAGCCATTGCCGCTGTCCTTGATGCCGCCGAAGGGCGACATCTCGATGCGGTAGCCCGGCACTTCCCAGATGTTCACCGTGCCGACCTGCAGGCCGGCGATGTATTTTTGCATGCGGGGAAACGAATTGGTGCAGACGCCCGACGACAGGCCGAAGGCGGTCGAGTTGGACAACGCGATCAGTGCTTCATCGTCATCCGGCGCGCGCACGATCGGGATGATCGGCCCGAACGTTTCTTCCATCACCAGTTCGGATGTGTGCGGCACGCGGTCGACGACGATTGGCGGCAGCAGCGCACCCTGACGACCCGGGTTGTAGAGGATCTCTGCCCCCTGCTCGGCCGCCATGTGGACGCGCGCTTCGAACAACGCCGCCGCCTTCTCATGCACGACGGTGCCGAGATCGGTCGAGCGGTCCATCGGATCGCCGAAGCGGATCTTCTTGGCCCGCTCCAGCACCAGCGGCACGAAGCGGTCGGCGACGCTTTCCTGGACGAGGATGCGCTTGACCGCCGTGCAGCGCTGGCCGGAGTTTTTGGTCGCACCGGCGACCGCGAGATCGGCGGCCTTGGCCAGATCGTCATCGGAGAGATCGTTGAGGATGATCAGCGGATCGTTGCCGCCGAGTTCCAGCACCTGGCGCCTGTAACCGGCGCTGCGGGCGATCATCTTGCCGACCGGCACGCCGCCGGTGAAGGTGATCAAGTCGATATTCTCGTTGGTGATCATCTCGTTGCCGATGTCGACCGGCCAGCCGGTCACCACCGAAAGCATTTCCGGCGGCAGGCCGGCTTCATAAAGAATGTCGGCCAGCACCAACGCCGTCATCGGCGTCAGTTCGGTCGGCTTCACCACCACGCAATTGTTGGTGGCGATGGCCGGCGCCACCTTGTGCGAGACCATGTTGAGCGGATGGTTGAATGGCGTGATCGCCGAGATAGCCTTCAGCGGCTCGCGCGTGGTGAAGATCTTGCGCGCCTTGCCGTGCGGGGTGAGGTCGCAGGAGAAGATCTGGCCATCGTCCTGGATGCACATCTGCGCCGACAGCGTGAACACATCATAGGCGCGGCCGACTTCGTAGAGCGAGTCGGCCTTGGAGATACCGAGCTCGAGCGTGATCAGATCGGATATTTCTTCCCGGCGCGACGCCAGTGCTTCCGCCGTGCGGAACAGGATCTGCTGGCGCTCGTAGCGCGTCAGCTTCGACTTGTAGCCTGCAGCGATCTCGAACGCCTGGCGGGCGTGTTCGGCGCGGCCGGCGGGGACGGTGCCGATGACGGTGTCGTTCCAGGGGTAACGCACCTCGACAACACCACCGGCATCGACCTTCTTGCCGGCAATGCGCATCGGCTCGTGGCGAACTTTGATGGCAGGGTCAAGCTTGGTCATGTGCTCTGCTCCGGCAGATTCTTGGGTACGTCGCGGCGAGGGGTCGACCCCCACTCCGGCCCTTCGGGCCACCTCTCCCCCGATCGACGGGGGAGAGGAAGGCCGCCAGGGCTAGCGGCGGCTTAGCCTAAAAGCGTGGTGGCGCCGACCTCGCCTGATTTCCTCTCCCCCGTCGATCGGGGGAGAGGTGTCGAGCGAAGCTCGACGGAGTGGGGGTCGACCAGCGCCATCATGGAGGCGACACCTACCGGCACCCGACCCATCCGTCACGCGAGCGCCGCGGCAAGCGTGGCGTAGTAGAAGGCGTCGAAGTTCCTCAGCGCCGGCTCATTGGGCATATCCGGCAGCACGCGGTTGACGATGAACGGCACTTCCTGCTCGGTCAGCCCGCCATGCGAGCGCAGCGGCTCGTTCAGCGCCGCCAGATCATGACGATGTTCCGATGTGCCGATCGTCTTGTTCTCGGTCGAGACCAGCACGATGTCGCCGATGCGGTCAGCCGGCAGTTCGAAGCGCTCACAGGCCGTCCTGCTATCGACGACCAGCATGATGCCGTCAACCTTGGCCAGCCGCGCCATGATGCCCGCCTGGTCCGCGCCATCAGGCAAATAGGCGGTGGCGAAAGAGCCCAGCGCGCCATGGTGCACGACATAGGGGTCGGTGATCGGCAGGATGACGCGGGCGGCATCCTTGCCCAGCCATTCGTCAAGCAGGTCCTGGACGTAGACGACGTCGGGCGCACCGCCGGCCTTGTGCTTGGGCTTCATGCCATGGTCGGCGGTGACAACGATCGCGGCGCCCAGCGCATCAAGTTCGGTCAGGTACTTGTCGAACATCTCGTAGAAGGCGTTGGCCTGCGGCACGCCCGGTGCGTATTTGTGCTGCACGTAGTCCGTCGTCGTCAGGTACATGATGTCGGGGCGGAATTCCCTCAGCAACTGGACGCCGGCGGCGAAGACGAATTCCGACAATTCGGCCGAATAGACTTCCGGCACAGGCAGGCCGAAATGCTTCGAGGCATTGTCGATGCCGTGCTCGCCAACCGTGGTCGTATCGGACTTCTCCGCCGAAAAGCACAGCGCACGCCCTTCGCCGAAAGATAGGCCCTTGCCGAGCAGCGCACGCAGCTTGTCTTTGGCGGTCACCACGGCAACCTTGGCGCCAGCATCATAGAAGGCCTGAAAGATGGTCGGCGCGCGCAGGAAGCGCGGGTCGTTCATCATCACTTCCTTGCCGGTCTCGCGCTCGTAGAGATAGTTGCCGCAAATACCGTGCACCGAGGGCGGGCGACCGGTGGCGATCGACAAATTGTTGGGATTGGTAAAGCTCGGAATGACCGAGTGTGCGAAACGCACCGTGCCCTTCTCCTTGATCCTGACCAGGGCCGGCATCAGCCCGGCCTTGATCGCTTCATCGAGATAGGCCGGCTCGCAGCCGTCGAGGCAGATGGCGATCGCCGGCACGCGCGGCCAGGCGTAGGTGCGGCCGTTGACCGCGACGTTGATGGGAGACATCTGGTTCATCAAAAATCCTCGAAATCGGCCGCTTCAGGCGGCGAGTTTGGCGCGCTCGGCGATTGCCGCGGCGGGCGGAGCTGCGGTGTCGACGCCCATTTCATCAAGCGATTGCGCCGCCGCCTCGACGACGCGGCGCATGACATGTTCGTCCATTTGGCCGATGCAGCCGACACGGAAGGAGTCCACGACCGTCAGCTTGCCGGGGTAGATGATAAAGCCCTTGTCCTTCATCAGTTCGTAGAAGCGATCGAAGGCGAAGTTGGCGTGGGCCGGGTTGAAGAAGGTGACGATGATCGGCGACAGCCAGCGGTCCTTGAGCAATGTCTCGAAGCCGAGTTCGCGCATGCCCGACACCATGACGTCGCGGTTCCTGGTGTAGCGGGCACCACGGCCGGCAACGCCGCCTTCCGCCTCATGCTGGCGCAGCGCCTCCAGGAAAGCGGCGACGACATGCGTCGGCGGCGTGTAGCGCCACTGGCCGGTCTTGTTCATATGCGCCCACTGGGCGTGGACGTCGAGCGACAGGGAATGGCTGCGCCCCTTGGCTGCCTCGAGTTCGCTCTTGCGGGCGATGATGAAGCCGAAGCCGGGCACGCCCTCGATGCATTTATTGGCCGACGAGACCATCGCCTCATAGCGGATCTCGTTGACGTCGAGCGCGACGGCGCCGAACGCGCTCATGGAATCGACCAGCAGCTTGCGGCCCTTGGCATGGACGGCCGCGGCGATCTCGGCGACCGGGTTCAAAATGCCGGAGCTGGTCTCGCAATGAATGGCGATGACGTGGGTGATGGCGTGGTCGGCTTCGAGCGCTGCCGCCACCTCGTCGCCGCGCGGCGGCAGGTAATCGCCCTTGTCGATCAGCGTATAGGCCCGGCCGAGATACTGCATGGTCTGCGCGGCACGAAGGCCGTAGGCACCATTGGCCAGCACCAGAACCTTGCCATCCCTGGGCACGAACGACCCCAGCATCGCCTCGACGCAGAACGAGCCTGAGCCTTGCATCGGCACGCAGTCGAACTCGCCGTTGGTGTCGCCGGTCAGCGCCAGTAGGCGACGGCGCATGTCTGATGTCATGGCGCGGAAGTCGCCGTCCCACGATCCCCAGTCGCGCAGCATCGCCTGCTTGACCGAATAGGCCGTGGTGAGCGGCCCGGGGGTCAACAGATAGGGCTCGCCCAGCGCCGGCCTGGCCAGCGGCTCCGCGGCAAATTTCGTTTCGGCGAGCATGATGTCCTCCGACAGGTCGCTGCTTTTTTTATCTGGCGCCATTGTTGGCTGAGGGCACCTATTTGTAAAATCGTTATTTTGTATCGATGTATCGATTTCAGTGATGATCCGATACAGACAGCAGAAGCTGCATGGCGCTCGTGACAGCTTCGTGAAACCCGGCAGGCCCATTCCAAGACATAAACCGAATCGTTTGTTTCCGGCTTTTGCATAGCAGGGCTTATGATAGGCTGCTGGTAATCAGAGAGGCTCGGGAACGAAGAAGATGCGCTATGTTCAGTTGCGGGCCTTTCATCAGGTGGCGATCTCCGGCGGCTTTTCGCGGGCGGCCGAAGCGCTGTTCCTGACCCAGCCGGCGATATCGGACCAGGTGCGCAAGCTTGAGGAAGAGTATGATGTCCTGCTGTTCAATCGTAACAAGAAGCAGGTCACGCTGACCCATTCCGGCCAGAAACTGCTCGAAATAACCCACCGCATGTTCGACACCGAGCAGCAGGCGCTTGAGCTTCTGACCGAGTCGCGCGCCCTGCGTTCCGGCACGCTGCGCATCGTCGCCGATGCCGCGCATCATCTGCTTCACATTCTCGGCAGCTTTCGCGCCCGCTATCCCGGAGTGCAGGTCTCGGTGCGTGCCGGAAACACCGAGACGGTGATCAGCAGCCTCTATAGCTACGATGCCGATATCGGCGTGCTGGGCGAGGTGCCCGCCGGACGCGACTTCGAAGTGCTGAAACTGAACTCGACGCCCATCATCGCCTTCACCTCGATCGACCATCCGCTGTCGGGGAAGAAATCGCTGACGCTCAAGCAGCTCGCACAGGAATCCCTGGTCATGCGCGAGCGCGGCTCGAAGACGCGCCAGAAGCTCGAAGACCTGGCCGCCGCGTCGAAGATCGAACTCAGGCCTGTGATCGAGGCAGAAGGCCGGGAAGCCGTGCGCGAGATCGTCGCCTCTGGCGCCGGCATCGGCTTTGTCTCGGCGGCCGAATTCGGCCAGGACTCGCGGCTCATCCCGATCACCATCGACGCGCCCGAGACCTTGATGGACGAGGCGCTGATCTGCCTGCGCGAGCGCAGCGGCGGCAAACTGGTGCGCGCCTTTCTCGACATGGCGCGCTCGATGTCGACGGACTAAGCGGCGGCACGAATCTCCACCACATCGGCTTTCACCCGCTCCGATTTCGGATCGTAGGGGCTGCGCAGATGCGCGGTGGCCGCATAACGTACGCCGGCTAGATCGATCTCGAAATGGCCGCCGCTCAGGAACACAGCATCCACGCCGGTTTCGTTTTCGATCAAGCCGAGCGCCACTGACCGGCCAAGCGTGTGGCCATAGGCGGCCGAGCGGACCTCGCCGACCGGCTTGCCGTCGCGCAGGACCAACTCGCCGCCCCACAGCATCGGCTCGGTGTCGTCGAGCGTAAGGAGCACGATACGCTTTGCCGGTGCCGACGACGACTTTGCCTCAACAAGCGCGTCATGGCCGATGAACCCACCCGGTTTGTCCATGGCAACAGCAAAGCCAAGCCCGGCCTGCCACGGGTTGATGTCGGGCGTCAGTTCCCGGCTCCAGGCCCGAAAACCCTTTTCGATGCGCAAGGCGTCGAGCGCGTAGTAGCCGGCGTCGGCCAAGCCGAATTCACCGCCGGCCTCGTGCAACGCCTCGTAGACGCCGACGGCGAATTCGGCCGGCACGATCAGTTCCCAGCCGAGTTCGCCGACATAGGTCATGCGGTTGGCATAGACAGTGGCGTAGCCGATATCGATCTCGCGGATAGTGGCGAAGGGAAAGCCGGCGTTGGAAAGATCGGCCGACGACAGTTTGCCGAGGAGATCGCGCGAACGCGGCCCCATTAACGCCAGCACCGCATAGGCCGAGGTGACGTCGGTCAGGACGGCATGCGCATCCGGCGGAATGTTCTTGACGATCCAGTCGGCGTCGTGGACCGCCTGGGCGGAACCGGTAACGATGAGGAATTTTTCCGCGCCAAGCCGCATCACGGTGAGATCGCTTTCGTAGCCGCCGCGCGCATTGAGCACGCCGGTGTAGATCGATGTGCCGACCGGCACATCGATGTCGCCGGCGCAGATGCGGTTCAACACGGCACAGGCATCGCGGCCCTGGACAAGAAGCTTGGCGAAGGAGGTCTGGTCGAAGATGGCGACGGCTTCGCGCGTCGCCTTCATCTCGCGCCGCACGGCCTCGTGCCAGTTCTGGCGGCCGAAGGCATAGTCGTTCCCGGTTTTCTCTCCTGGCGCCGCGAACCAGTTGGCACGCTCCCAGCCCATCTTGGAACCGAAGCAGGCGCCCTTGGCGGCGAGCCGATCATAGAGCGGTGAGCGGCGGAACGGCCGCGCGGTATCCAATTCGCGGTTCGGCCACGGCATGGCGTAGTGCAGGCCGAGCGTCTCCTTGACGCGGTCATGCAGCCAGCGCGGATTGTTGTTGAAAGCGGCGAAGCGCCTGATGTCGACCGGCCACAAATCCATGGTCGGCGCGCCGTTAACGATCCATTCGGCCAATGCCTTGCCGGCGCCACCGGCACTGGCAATGCCCATCGAATTGAAGCCGGCGCCGAGATAGAAATTCTTCAACTCCGGCGCCTCGCCGAGGAGGAAATTGTTGTCCGGCGTAAAGCTCTCGGGACCGTTGTAGAATTTCTTGACTTCGGCCCGCGCCAACTGCGGCACGCGCACCAGCGCGTTTTCCATCAGGATCTCGAACTGGTCCCAGTCGTCGGGCAGCAGAGCGAATTCGAAATTTTCGGGAATGCCGTTCATGCCCCACGGCTTGGCGTGCGGCTCGAAGCCACCCATCACCAGACCGCCGACCTCCTCCTTGAAGTAGATGAAGCCATCGGGGTCGCGCATCACGGGCAGGTCCGGATGCACACCCTCGATCCGGCCGGTGACGATGTACATGTGCTCGGCCGAATGCAGCGGCACCGAGACGCCGCACATCAGCCCGACCTTGCGCGCCCATTGGCCGGCGCAGTTGACGACGATCTCGGCGGCGATGTCGCCGCGGTCCGTCTCGACGCCGCAGGCGACGCCATTTTTCACCGTGATACCGGTGACCTGCACCCGCTCGAAGATTTTGACGCCACCATTGCGCGCGCCCTTGGCCAGCGATTGCGTGAGATCGGTGGGATTGGCCTTGCCGTCTCCGGGCAGCCAGACGGCGCCGACCAGATCGTCTGTCGCCATCACCGGCCAGAGCTCGGCTGCCTCGCGAGGCGAGATGACGTCGATCTCGACCCCTTGGGCACGCGCCGACGCGGCCGTGCGCTTCAACACCGCCATGCGGTCGGTGGTGCGCGCGACGGACAGCGAACCGCAGTTCTTCCAGCCGGTGGCGAGGCCGGTCTCGACCTCCAGTTCGCTATAGAGCTGCGTGGAGTACCGGATCAGGCTGGTCATGTTGGAATGGCTGCGCAGCTGACCGACAAGACCGGCCGCGTGCCAGGTGGTGCCGCCGCTGAGCTGTCCCTGCTCAAGCAGCACCACATCGCTCCAGCCCAGCTTGGTCAGATGATAGGCGACCGAGCAGCCGATGATGCCGCCGCCGACAATGACAATTCGAGCCTGGGTGGGAAATTCATGTGCCATGAGCGTTCCGCCATTTGAGGGATGGCCGAGACATTACCATGGGAAAACCAAATATCAACTCATAATATCACAAAATATCACATCAAGCTGCAACGATGAGTTCAGGCCCCCTGTGCGAAAGCGCCTCGGCAAGCGCGAATTCGGGGTCGGTGTCGACGATTACCCCAGTGGCACGTTCGAAATTCGGAATTCTGAGCGGCGTCAGCTTGCCGAATTTGCTGCTGTCGAGCACGAAATAGGCCTTGCCGGCGAGGCTAATCATCCGGCCCCGCTGTTCGGCCCCGGCGCGGGTGAAATCGGTCACCTCGCCGACCGGAGACAGCGCTCCGCCACCCAGAAAGGCCATATCGACGCGAAAGCGCGCCATCGCATCGAGCGTGTCGATGCCGGAAGCCGCCTCCTCGCCCGGGTCGACTTCGCCGCCCAGCATGTGCACGCGCATGCCGGGAACATGGCATAGATGCAGCGCTATCTTCAGGCTGGCCGTGCAGATCGTCAGATCGCGCAGTTCCGTCATTGCATGCGCGATGGCCAACGTGGTGGTGCCGGAATCGAGAAAGACCACCATGCCATCCCTGACCAGCCTGGCGGCCGCCCTGCCGATCGCGGCCTTGCCTTGGGCATTTTCCTGGCTGCGCTGGCTCATCGCGGGTTCGCTCGGTTCGAAGCGGGCGGCCCCGCCATGCACGATGCCGAGCCTGCCCTGGTCGGAAAGCAGCTTCAAATCGCGGCGGATGGTTTCGCGCGAGACGTCGAAGAACCCAGCCAGTTCGGCGACGCTAACGGAACCCTGGGCGCCCAGCCGCCGCAGGATCTCGTCATGGCGGCGCGGGGCAAGGGCACGTGCCGGCAGGCGGCTGACGGGAGACATGGCATCCTCGTGTCAAGCATTGATGTTGCAATATGTGGCAGCGAACCGGCGCGGTGGCAACCACGCGCCACGATTGCGGGCTGCCCCCTGCCCTTCAGGCTTAGAATTTTCGCGACAACCCGCCGCCATCCGTCGCGTTGACCAGCGTGTCGCTTCCCTCGCGAAGATGCTGTCTCAGAACGCTCACCGCCTTCTTGCCATCGCGCCGGCGGCAGGCGGTCAGCAGATCGCGGTGTTCGCTCTGCGAGCGGGTGCGATAATCCGGATTCGACAGCTCGAGCAGAAGAGTGGGTCCGCCCGGCATGGTCCGGGCGGAGAAATCAGTCAATCGACCTTTACGGCGACCACCGCGGCGCAGTCGCCGGCCTTGACCAGGCCAGGGAAATGCCGCGCCGCCAGCGTGCCCGACATTTTGGCCCGGATTTCCCGCGGCGCGACGCCGGTGCGGCCGGTGGAATGGATGCGGGCCACCACCGCGCCTTCTTCGACAGGTTCGCCGAGATCGACCATGGTTTCGATCATGCCGTCATCCTCGGCGAAGCAGAAGCAATCGCCCGAGGGCATGTCCAGCCACTGCGTTATGCCCGTCTCGGCCGCCCCGGCGACGATACCCTCATGACGCAGCACGTTGAGGATGCCGCGCCGCGCGATCCGCACCGTCTCGGCTCGCGACGTACCGCCACCGCCGAGCTCGGTGGTGACGAAGACCTTGCCCATCTCTTCGGCCGCCGTGTCATACATGCCGATCGCATCGATCTCGGTCATGCGCATCGAGAATGGTGCCGAGAATGCCGCCACCGCGGCAAAGGCTTTCTGCTCCAGCGCCTTGTCGGGCAAAGTGTGGGCGGCACAGAACGGTACGAAATCCAGCGTCCTGCCGCCGGAATGGAAGTCGAAGACGATGTCGGCGCGGGGAAGCAGCTCGCGTTGGAAATAATCGGCGATCTTCTGCGTCACCGTGCCGTCGGGCCGGCCGGGGAAACTGCGGTTCATGTTGCCCTTGTCGATCGGCGAGGTGCGCGTGCCGGCCCGAAAAGCAGGATAGTTCATCGCCGGCACGATTATGACGGTGCCGCTGACCTGGCTGGGATCGAGCGTGCGGGCGAGTTCGTAGAGCGCTAGCGGCCCTTCATACTCGTCGCCATGATTGCCGCCGGTCAGCAGCGCCGCCGGCCCCTTGCCGTTGCGGATGACGCAGATCGGGATCATCACCGAGCCCCAGGCCGAGTCGTCGCGGCTATAGGGCAGGCGCAGGAAACCATGCTGGACGCCGTCACGATCGAAATCGACGGTCGGCGTGACCGGCGACGGGCGAAGACTGGACATCGGGCTCAATCCTTCACCACCAGCTTGCGCGGCACGTTGGCCAGGCACTCCACACCGGTTTCGGTGATCAGGATGGATTCAGTGATCTCCAGCCCCATCGTCTCCAGCCACAGGCCGGTCATGAAATGGAAGGTCATGCCGGGCTTGAGTTCGGTGCGATCTCCGGGGCGCAGGCTCATCGTGCGCTCGCCCCAGTCCGGTGGATAGGAAAGCCCGATCGAATAGCCGGTGCGGTTGTCCTTGACGATGCCGTATTTCTTCAACACGGCGAAGAAGGCATTGGCGATGTCCTCGCAGGCATTACCCGGCTTTGCGGCGGCAAGGCCAGCTTCCATGCCTTCCAGCGTTGCCTTCTCGGCATCGAGGAATTCCTGCGTCGGCTTGCCGAGGAAGACGGTGCGCGACAGCGGGCAATGGTACCTGTTGTAGCAGCCGGCGATCTCGAAGAAAGTGCCCTCGCCCGACTTCATCGGCTTATCGTCCCAGGTCAGGTGCGGCGCCGAGGCGTCGGCGCCCGAGGGCAGCAGCGGCACGATCGCGGGATAGTCACCGCCAATGCCGCCGACGCCGCGCGTGCCGGCATCGTAGATCTCGGCGACGAGATCGTTCTTACGCATGCCGACTTCGATCTTGTCGACGATGCGCTGGTGCATCGCCTCCACGATGCGAGCGGCCTTGCGCATATAGTCGATCTCGGTTGGGCTCTTCACCGCGCGCTGCCAGTTGACCAGCGCGGTGGCATCGACGAAGCGGGCGTTGGGTAAATGCTTCTGCAGCGAGGCGAAGGCGGCGGCGGAGAACCAGTAATTGTCCATCTCGACGCCGACGGTGTGCTTGCCCCAGCCGCGATCGGTCAGCACACCCGATAGGAAATCCATCGGGTGGCGCTCGGTCGACTGCACATAGTGATCGGCATAGCCGACGATGTTGTCATGGGCGAGGTAGGCGGTACGCTTGGCGCCGTTGGCGTCCTGGCCACGGCCGTACCAGACCGGCTCGCCCGATGGTGGCACGATGACCGCCTGGTGGACGTAGAAGGACCAGCCGTCATAGCCGGTCAGCCAGGCCATGTTGGAGGGATCGCTGACGATCAAAAGATCGACGCCTTTCGCCTCCATGGCTTTCCGCGTCTTGGCGAGGCGTTCCGCATATTCGCTTCGCGAGAATTTCAGGTTCGGCTGCATTTTGTTGGTCCTCGTTTGTTGGGGCTGGAGCCCGTTTCAACTCGTTGAATCTGGCTCCAGGGAATTTTTTGATTGAGCATGATGCTGGGGAAACCGGTTGCCATTTTCCGGATCATGCTCCTGCGGCCGGCGTCAGCTTTCAAAGATCGTTCCGGCTTTCGCGGCCAGCGCACGGTCGCGAGCGAGCGTGGCGATCGCCGTATCCTGCACGCCCGTGCCGGTCAGATCGGCGATGGTTATGTCGCTGGCCGAGCGCCGGCCATGCCTCGCGCCGGCGATGATCTGGCCGAGCTCGGTCACCTCCGCGTCTCCAGCCATCACGCCCGCCGCGATGGCATGGTGCAATTCGCCCAGGCGCCGCGTCTGTTTCGCGCTATCGGCGACATAGAGATCGGCCATGCGCAGGATCGCCGGCGCTATCTCGTTCTTGTGCTCGGCGTCCGAACCCATGGCGGTGATGTGCTGGCCGGCCGAGACAAACCCTGCCTTGATCAGTGGTTCGGTCGACGGGGTGGTCGTGACGACGATGTCGGCACCGGCAACAGCGTTGGCTGCGTCAGTCTCGGCGCGCACGTCGATGCCGAGCCTTTCGCGTAAGGTGGCCGCGGTCACTTCGGCCTTGGCGGCATCGCGCGCCCAGATGCGGGCCTGCGTGATCGGCCGCACCAGCGTCAGCGCTTGCAGTTGCAGCCCAGCCTGCACGCCGGCGCCGAAGATCGAGGCGACCGACGAGTCCGGCCGCGACAGATGCTTGGCCGCGACGGCTCCCGCAGCAGCGGTGCGAACATCGGTGAGATAGCCGTTGTCGAGCAGCAAGGCCTCGACCAACCCTGTCTTCGACGACAGCAGCACCATCATGCCGTTGACGCTGGGCAGGCCAAGTTTGGGATTGTCGAAGAAGCCGGGGCTGATCTTGATGGCGAACCCATCGATACCAGGCACATAGGCGGTCTTGACGTCAACCTCGCCGCGATGCTGCGGGATATCGAGCCGCAGGATCGGCGGCATCGCCACCGGCAGCGTGGCTAGCGCGCGAAAAGCGTTCTCGACACAGGCGACGGCGTCGAGATCGAGCGTCACGATTGTGCGCAGTTCAGCTTCGGTGAGGATGGTCATCGTGCTCATGCGGCGCGCTCCGAAATCGATGGCGTTTCCCCGCAGACAATCTTCCTATGCAGTTGCATGTCGATGTTGCGGCCGGAAAGCAGAACCACAACCGGCCCCTCCGCCTTGACCTTGCCGGCGAGCAGCGCCGCGATGCCTACCGCACCGGCTCCCTCGACGATCTCGCGTTCCTGTTCATAGGCGTGGCGAATGCCGGCAGCGATTTCGTCCTCGCTGAGCAGGACGACATCGTCGAGCAGGTCGCGGCACATGGCGAAGGTCAGCCGGTTGTCGAGGCCGATGCCGCCGCCGAGCGAATCCGCCAGCGTCGTCAGTTCCTCGACCAGCACAGGGCGGCCCGCATCCAGGCTGGCCTTCATTGCCGCCCCGCGCGCCATCGAGATGCCGACGACTCTGGTTCCGGGACGGACGCCCTTGACGGCGGCCGCTACACCCGAGGCCAACCCACCTCCGGACAGTTGCACCAGCACCAGAGCGGCATCCGGGACCTGCTCCATCACCTCCAGCCCGAGCGTGCCTTGACCGGCAATGATGGCCGGATGGTCGAAGGGCGGCAGCATGACAAGCCCCTCCTCCGTCACCAGCCGCTCGACCTCGTGCTGGGCATCGTCCTGGCTGTTGCCGACGATACGGATTTCCGCGCCGAGGCGGCGAATTTCGTCCAGCTTATTCCTGGGTACCAGTCGAGACATGCAGATCACAGCACGCATGCCCTCGAGCTTTGCCGCATGCGCAAGCGCACGGCCATGATTGCCGGTCGATGCCGCGACGACGCCGCGCGCCTTCTCCCTTGCGCTGAGCGAAGCGACGGCGTTGGAAGCGCCCCGCAATTTAAAGCTGCCGGTGGTCTGGCGGTGCTCGAGCTTGAGTTGAACCGGGACGCCCAGCCTTTCGGAGAGACTTGCCGAAAGCACGATCGACGTGCGCTCGATCTTGCCGGCAATTCGCTCGCCCGCGGCACGGATATCGCCAAGGGTGACGGTCGCCATGGTCGTCAACCGCGCGGCAAGGGCAGCGTCATCAGACGGCCGAATTCGGGATGGGCTGTCTCATCACCGCAAAGGCGCAGACAGTTCCAGGCGGTCGCCTGATTGCTGGTCACCACCGGGCGGCCGATCGCCTGTTCCATGCCGGTGACCGCCAGCGCGCCGCGCAGTGCCGTGCAGGACACGAACAGCGCGTCGGCTTGCGGATGCGTCGCCCGGCGCGCGAGATCGATTAGGGCTGCCGGGGCAATGCGCGCCATCTCGCGGTCGTCCTCGAAGCCGAGACAGGTGAAGCTTAGGACTTCGAAGCCACGTTCGGCGAAATAGGTCGCCATCGGTCTGGAGGTTTCGACGGTATAGGGCGTGAGGATGCTGATCCGGCGCACGCCGAAGGCGTTCAGCCCGCGCATGCCAGCCATCGGAGGAGTGACAACGGGTATACCTGACTTGGCGGCCTGGATCGCCTTCTCGATCTCGGCATCGCCAATCACCACCGAGGCCGACGTGCAGGAGTAGCAGATGGCGTCGAGCGGCTCGTCGGGCAGGATCAAGGCAGCGCCCGCCGTCAGCGCCGGCTGCATCTTGCGCAGGTTCTCAGGCGTCGTCGGGTTGGCGTAGGGAATGCGCGCGACATAGACGCCGATCCGTTCGCTCGCCACCATGCGGCGAAAATCCGGCTCGGTCGTGTGGTCGGTGGCCAGGATGATCAGCCCGACACGCCGCTCCAGCGGACGCTCATCGAGCGCTGGCCGGTCGGGCACAAGCTTGATCTCGGACAAGGGCTTCATCTTTTATCTTTCGATCTTGCCGTAGCGGCGTTCCAGCCAGCGCAGCAGCACGACCGAAATCAGGCTGATGGCGAGGAAGAAGGCGCCGACCAGCGTGATCGGCTCGAGGTAGCGATAGTAGGTGTTGGCGACGCTTTTCGCCTGGTTCATCAGCTCCAGCACTGTGATCGCCGAGAGCAGCGGCGTCTCCTTGAACATGGCGATGAAGTAATTGGCCAGCGCCGGGATCATCGGCGGAATAGCCTGCGGGATGATGATGTGGGACCAGGTCTGCCGCGCGCTGAGATTGCACGCCTTGGCGGCTTCCCACTGACCACGCGGCACATTGTCGATGCCGGCGCGGTAGACCTCCGCCGTGTAGGTGCCGTAGTGCAAGCCAAGTCCGATGACGCCGGCGACCAGCGGCGGCAAGAGAATGCCGATGTCGGGCAAGACGTAGAAGATGAAATAGAGCTGCACCAGGAGCGGTGTGCCGCGGATGAATTCGGCCACCCAACCGACGGTGCGCGACAGCGCCTTGTTCGGCGAGCGGCGCGCCAGCGCGATGCCCAGACCGACGATCGCGGCCAGTACCGAGCCGAGCAGCGTCGCCAGGATGGTGATCTTCACCCCCTGGATCAGGGTCGGCAGGATCTGCCGGACAAAGTCCCAGTCCCAATCCATCAGTGGACCCAATCCATCAGGAATGCTCTGGCCATCAGACGCGCACTCCGTCGAGGCCGCGCGCCATGCGGCGTTCCAGCGAGCGCACACCCCACGAGATGAGCAGCGCCAGGATGAAATAGATGATGAGGATCGTGGTGAACGGCACCATGGTGTTGCCGGTCTGGGCACGCACCACCTGTGCCTGGAACGTCAGGTCGGCGAGCGAAATCAGCGAGACCACCGATGTCGCCTTGAGCAGCTCGATGGCATTGTTGCCGAAGGTCGGCAGCATCACCAGAAACGCCTGCGGCAGGATGACGTGGCGCATGCCTTGCCAACGGCCGAGATTGAGCGCGACGCAGGCCTCATGCTGTTCGCGGCCGATCGACTGCACGGCGCCGCGCACCACCTCGGCTGCATAGGCGCCCACGTTCAAGCCCAGCGCCAACACACCGGCCTGCAGCGGGGTCAGTTCGAAACCCACCAGCGGCAACACGAAATAGGCGAAGAACAGCTGCACGAAGATCGAGGTGCCGCGGAAGAACTCGATATAGGCCGTGGCCAGGGCCCGCAGCACGAAGAAGCGCGACAGGCGCCCCATGCCGGCGAAAAAGGCCATGATCAGGGCGAGCACCGACCCCATCAGCGTCAGCTCGATGGTGACAAGCGCTCCCTGCAATATCAGGCCGAAATAGCCGGACCACTGGGTCATAGAGTTGAAGTTTCCAACGTTGGTTTCAGCTTCCTTCTCCCCGTTTATGGGGAGAAGATGCCGGCAGGCAGATGAGGGGCAGCGCTAGCTTGTCCAAATATGGCGCCGCCCCTCATCCGTCACTTCGTGACACCTTCTCCCCGTGAACGGGGAGAAGGCAAGAAAGACGCCCTTATTTCGCCGCGCAGAGTTTGTCGCGCGTGGTCGACATAGCCGCCGCCGCCGAGAAGCCGTAGGGCTCGATAATCTTTGCGAACTCACCCGACTTCTTCATCTTGGCGAGTTCGACGTCGAAGGCATCGCGCAACGCCTCGTCGCCCTTCTTGAAGGCCGCGCCGTCGCAATAGACCGGCGCGCCCTGCACCGGGGCGATGACTTCGAGGTTCGGATCGGCGGCCTTCTTCATCAGGTCGTTGATCGAAAGGACAGGCAGCGAATAGGCGTCGATGCGGCCGTCCTGCACCATCTTCAGGCCACTCTGGCCGTCCGGCACGACGATGACGCGTTCGCGTGGCACGCCGGCGTTGAGCGCAAGCTTCTCCTCGGTGCCGCCGCCCGGCGCGCCGATGGTGGCTGACGTGTCCTTGGCGACATCCTCGTAGCTCTTGAAGCCTTTCGGATTGCCCTTCTTCACCAGCATCGCTTCGGCGTCGCACAGAACCGGCTCGGAATAGGCAACCGCGGCGCAACGCTCCGGCTTCATGAACAGGCCGGCGGTGACGACGTCGAAGCGGCCGGCCTGCAGGCCGGGAATCATGGCGCCATATTCCGAGATCGAGGCGGCGACATCGGCAACGCCCAGCCGCTTGAATATCTCGCGCGCGACGTCGGGCGCGGCACCCGAAACCTTGCCGTCGGCGGCGACAGCCGTATAGGGCGGCTCATTGGCGATGGCCAAGCGAGCGAAGCCTTGCGACTTCAGCTGTTCAAGCTTGCTGTCGTCGGCCGAACCCGTGATCGAGGCGGCCAGAACCGCCGAAAGCGCGAGACCGGCGACGCCGGCCAGAGTTCCAAGTTTCTTCATTGTTCCCAACTCCTTGTTCTTGTCTTGGTTTGCGTGATCTTAGGACGGCTCAACCGCCCATAGGGACGGCATCGCCGCCTTTGGCATGCGGTCAGACACGATGTCCGGCCGCGATGATCTTCTTCAGGAACCCTTGCGTGCGCTCCTGCTTGGGATTGCGGAAAATCTCGTCGGGCTTGCCTTCCTCGACTATCCTGCCGCGATCGAAGAACAGCACCCGGTCGGCGAAGTCGTGGGCGAAACCCATCTCGTGGGTGACCAGCAGCATGGTCATGTCGGTCTCGGCGCAGAGCCGCCACAAGACACTGAGCACCTCCTCGACCAGTTCCGGGTCGAGCGCCGACGTCACCTCATCGAACAGCATGATCTTCGGCTGCAAAGCAAGCGCACGGGCGATCGCCACGCGCTGCTTCTGACCGCCTGACAACTGCGCCGGCATCGCCTTCGCCTTGTCGGCCATGCCGACCATCTCGAGCAGTTCCATCGCCCGCTTCTGCGCCGCGGCGCGCGGCGTGCCCTTGGTCAGCATCGGCGCTAGGGTCACATTATCGATGACGCTCTTGTGCGGAAACAGGTTGAACAGCTGGAAGACCATGCCGGTTTTCTGGCGCATTCGCGCCAGATGGCGCTCGTCGGCCGGCAGCAGCTGGCCGTTGCGCTCCATGTGGTAGAGTTGCTCGCCGTCGATCTGGATGTGACCGCCGTCGATGCGCTCCAGCGTCATCAGGATGCGCAAGATCGTCGTCTTGCCCGAGCCGGAGGGGCCGATCAGCGCCAGCTTCTCACGCGGCATGACCTGCATCGACAGGCCGTCCAGAACCTTGAAGCTGCCAAAGCTCTTCGAGATGCTGTCGATCTTGATGATGGGCGCGGTTGCGGACAAATGAATTTCCCCGTGCTGGAGAAGCCTGGTGCCCTAACGATGCGGAACGCGCCAAATCATGTCAATTGGGAAAATAATATCATGACAATTATTCTGATTGCGCACATTTTCCGGTCAATCCCAGCCGGCTTTTTGGACATGCCTTTGTCAGAACGCCTTGGTGTATTGGGCGGCATGCTCAGATTGCAAGCAGCAGATGCTCCGGATCGCCAAGCAAGAGCTTGGTGACAACGCCGAGACCCGCGCGCAGTTCCCCCTCGGTGGTCGAACCCAGCGAAATGCGCACCGCCGGATGCCAGGGCGTATCCGAAATACGGAAGGAGGTGCCCGGCGCAATGGCCACGCCTTGCAGCCGAGCCTGGGCGACAAAGCTTTCCTCGGAACGGTCGGCCGGCAGTTGCAGCCAGATATGCAACCCGTCGCGACGGGCACGGTAGTCGACGCCGGCCAGCACCTCGCCCGCGATGTCCTGTCGCCGCCGCAACGCCGCGCGCTGCCAGCGCACCAGCTCCATCGCGGTGCCGTCGGTCACCCATTTGGTGGCGATCTCGGCCACCAGCGGTGTCGCCATCCAGTTCGAGACTAGATGCCGGTTGGCGACAGCGGCAACGTAGCGATCGGGCGCGGCGAGATAGCCGATGCGCAGGCCGGGCACGGTGATCTTGGTGAAGGAGGTGACGTAGAGCGTCCGTTCCGGCGCGAAAGCGGCGACCGGCGGCGGTCGATCCTCGACCAAGGGACCCAGCACGTCGTTCTCGATGATGGCGATGTCGTGCTTGCGCGCCACCGCCGCGATCTGCTCGCGACGCTCCGCATCCATGAGCGTTGCCGTGGGATTGATTACCGAAGGCTGCACGAAGACGGCGCGGATGTCGGACAGCCGGCAGGCTTCGTCCAGCGCTTCCGGAATCAGGCCATTGCTGTCGATCGGCAGGCCTTGAAGATTGAAGCCGAGATAGCGCGCCAGCGGCACCAGCGTATGATGACCGATCGCCTCGGTGGCAACGGTGGAGCCGGGCGGCGCCACGCTCATCAGCGCCACCGTCATGCCGGCCGTGGCGCCATTGGTGAGGCTGATGTTCTGCGCGGAGGCGTCCAGCCCGCACAGCTTCAGCCATTCGACCGCCACGGCACGGTGGCGCGGGAACACCATGTTTGGCCGGAACGACAGTGCCGAACTCGAAGGCAGGTTTTCGGCGAGCCAGCCCAGCGCCTGCTTCATCTGCTCCAGGTGCATCGGCTCGCAGACCGGCTTCAGGATCGACAGGTCGATGACTTCACCCAGGCGCTCCGGCAGATAAGGCGGCTCCGGTTCGCGGCGCTGCGTCTGCACAAAGCTGCCGCGGCCGATCTCGCCCGAAATCAGGCCGCGCCGGATCAGTTCCTCATAGGCACGACTGACCGTCTGCACTGAAAGCTTGAGGTCGTCGGCCAGGCGGCGGTGGGTCGGCAACCGCGTGCCGTTGGCGAGGCGGCCGTCGTGGATGGCGCGCGCGAACTGGTCGGCCAACGATTGATAGGCCGGCCGCCGGATGAGCGCGGGATCAGGGTGCCACAATGTCATGACTTATTAGAGATCGAAATCAGTGCAATTGACAATCGAAATAATGCGCCGTCATGGTACGATCGACGAAAAAGTGAGCGCTGATGACTGCTGCGAAACTCGACGCGATCGACCTCAAAATCCTCGACGCCATCCAGCGTGATGGACGCATCACCAAGCTGGCGTTGGCCGAGCAGGTCGGGCTGTCGCCGACGCCGTGCTGGATGCGGCTGCGCAAGCTGGAAAAGGCCGGCATCGTCTCGGGTTATCATGCCCGGATCGCCATGCGCGTTGTGGCGCCAGTCGCCACCGTACTGATGGAGGTGACGCTGGCCAGCCATCGCCAGGCCGATTTCGACCGCTTCGAGCGCGTCGTCCGCGACATTCCCGAGATCGTCGCCTGCTGGTCGGTGGGCGGCGGCGTCGATTATGTGCTGAAGGTGATGGCGCGCGACATCGACGCCTATCAGCGGCTGGTCGACGGCTTGCTCGATCGCGAGATCGGCATCGACCGCTACTTCACCTACATCGTCATCAAGACAGTGAAGGATGATGTCGCGCTGCCGATAGCGGACCTGCTGCCGGCGTCGACCTAGACCGGAGAGATCGACTGCCCCTCGCCGCAATAGAGAGACTCTCTCTACGGCCAGGCGTCCAAACAGCCTCTCTGTCTGCCGGTGATGGGTAGTCTCCCCGCATCAAACCGAACCGGGAGGCTTCGACCATGTCCGCGCATTTCGCCCGCTCGCATCGCCACGAAGCGCTCGACCGGCTCGCCGACCGCCGGCTGCTGCGCGAACTCGCCTATATCGACGGCCACTGGACGGCAAGCGAGGCGGCCGAGAGTTTCGAGGTCACCGATCCCGCGACCGGCACCACCGTGGCCTTCGTCGCAGCGCTCGATGCCGGCCAGACGACAAAAGCCATCGACGCCGCCGCGCGCGCCTTTCCGGCCTGGCGGGCGCTGCTGCCGCAGGAGCGCTCCAAAATCCTGCGAAAATGGTTCGAGCTGATCATCGCAGCGAAAGACGACCTCGCTTTGCTGATGACGCTTGAGCAGGGCAAACCGCTCAAGGAGTCGCTTGGCGAAATCGACTACGCCGCCTCTTTCATCGAGTGGTATGCCGAGGAAGCAAAACGCCTCAACGCCGAGAGCGTCACCAGCCATCTGCCGAACGCGGAAATGATGGTGCGGCGCGAACCACTCGGCGTCGTCGGCGTGGTCACGCCGTGGAATTTTCCTTCGGCGATGCTGACCCGCAAGGCAGCCGCCGCTCTTGCCGCCGGCTGCACCATCGTTACCCATCCGTCTTCTGAGACGCCACTTTCGGCGCTGGCGCTGGCCGAACTCGGCGAACGCGCCGGACTGCCGGCCGGCGTTTTCAACATCGTCACCGGCAAGGCCGCGACGATCGTTGGACGCATGTGCGAAGATTCGCGCGTGCGCGCCATGAGTTTTACCGGCTCGACCGAGATCGGCCGGCTGATCGCCGCCCAAAGCGCGCCGACGATGAAGCGGCTGGTGATGGAGCTTGGTGGTCACGCGCCGCTGATCGTCTTTGCCGATGCCGATCTCGACAAAGCGGTCACCATTGCCATCGACGCCAAATTCGCCACATCAGGCCAGGACTGCCTTGCGGCCAACCGCATCTATGTCCAGCGTCCGCTCTATGACCGCTTCTGCGCCGCTTTCGCCAAGCGCGTCGAGGCGCTGCGGGCCGGCAATGGCTTGGCCGATGACATCGACATCGGGCCGCTGATGCATGAGCGCGCCGTCAAGAAGGTCGAGGAACAGGTCGCCGACGCCGTGGCCCTCGGCGCGCGTTGCCTCGCCGGCGGCAAGCGCCATCAGGCCGGACCGCTCTTCTACCAGCCGACGCTGCTGGCCGATGTCGCCGACGACGCGCTGATCATGCGCGAAGAGACCTTTGGTCCGGTCGCCGCCGTCACGCCTTTCGACAGCGAGGACGAAGTCATCGCACGCGCCAATGCGACCGAATATGGCCTGGTCGCCTATGTGGTGACCGAGAACGGCGCGCTCCAGCAGCGCATGGGCCGCGCGCTCGACTACGGCATGGTCGCCATCAACCGTGTGAAGATCACCGGCGCGCCGATCCCGTTCGGTGGCGTCAAGCAGTCCGGCATCGGCCGCGAAGGTTCGCGCCACGGGCTAGAAGCTTTCACCGACCTCAAATACCTTTGCCTGGATGTGGCGTAGGCTCGCACCCGGATCTCTTTCAAGGAGTTAAAAATGCTCGACCAATCCAACGAACTCGCCGCATGGGATCGCGACCATTTCTTCCATCCCTCAACGCATATGGGCACGCACGCACGCGGTGAATCGCCGACGCGGATCATGGCCGGCGGTGAAGGCGTCACCGTCTGGGACAACAATGGCAGGAAGAGCATCGATGCCTTCGCCGGCCTCTATTGCGTCAATGTCGGCTATGGCCGCCAGAAGATATCAGATGCAATCGCGACCCAGGCGAAGAACCTGGCCTATTACCACGCCTATGTCGGGCACGGCACCGAGGCCTCGATCACATTGGCGAAGATGATCATCGACCGCGCGCCGAAGGGCATGTCGAGGGTCTATTTCGGCCTCTCCGGATCGGATGCCAACGAAACCAACATCAAGCTGATCTGGTATTACAACAACGTGCTCGGCCGGCCGGAGAAGAAGAAGATCATCTCGCGCTGGCGCGGCTATCACGGCTCGGGTGTCATGACGGGCTCGCTGACCGGGCTGGAGCTCTTCCACAATGCCTTCGACCTGCCGCGCGCGCCGATCCTGCACACCGAGGCGCCCTACTATTTCCGCCGCGCCGACCGCTCGATGAGCGAGGAGCAGTTCTCGCAGCATTGCGCCGACAAGCTCGAGGAGATGATCCTCGCCGAAGGGCCCGAAACCGTCGCCGCCTTCATCGGCGAGCCGATCCTCGGCACCGGCGGCATCGTGCCGCCGCCCGCCGGCTATTGGGAAAAGATCCAGGCGGTGCTGAAGAAGTATGACGTGCTCCTGGTCGCCGACGAGGTGGTGACGGGCTTCGGCCGGCTGGGCACCATGTTCGGCTCCGACCATTACGGCATGAAGCCCGACCTTATCACCATCGCCAAGGGCCTGACCTCGGCCTATGCGCCGCTGTCGGGCGTCATCGTGGCCGACAAGATGTGGCAGGTGCTGGTGCAAGGCTCCGACAAGCTCGGCTCGCTCGGCCATGGCTGGACTTATTCGGCGCATCCGATCTGCGTTGCCGCCGGCGTCGCCAATCTTGAACTGATCGATGAGATGGACCTGGTGCGGAATGCCGGCGAGACCGGCGCTTATTTCCGTGCCGAACTGGCCAAGGCCGTCGGGGGTCACAAACACGTCGGTGAGGTGCGCGGCGACGGCATGCTGGCGGCGGTGGAATTCGTCAAAGACCGTGACGACCGTGTCTTCTTCGATGCTTCGCAGAAGATTGGGCCGCAGGTCGCCACGGCCCTTGCCGCAAGCGGCGTCATCGGCCGCGCCATGCCGCAGGGCGACATTCTTGGCTTCGCGCCGCCGCTGTGCCTGACCCGCGAGGAAGCCGACATCGTGGTGGCCAAGACCGCCGATGCCGTGAACAGCGTATTTGCCAATCTCTGAGACGACCGATGAATGCCATGACCAAAACCGTCCCCGCCACCATGGCCGCCGTGCTGCTCACCGGGCACGGCGGACCGGAAAAGCTCGTCTACCGAACCGATGTGAAAGTGCCCGCGCCTGCGTCAGGTGAAGTGCTGGTGAAAGTCACCGCTTGCGGCATGAACAATACCGATGTCTGGGTGCGCCAGGGCGCCTATGGCACGGAAGAGGACGCGGCCGCCGTTTCGACTTGGCGCCGCCAGGGCAACACGCTGACCTTCCCGCGCATCCAGGGCACCGACACTGTCGGCACCATCGTTGCCGTCGGCGAAGGCGTTTCGTCGGATCGAATCGGCGAACGGGTGATGGTCGATTTCTCCATCTACAACCGCGACGACGATTCCCTGGCCGACATCGACTATATGGGCCATGGCCGCGACGGCGGCTATGCCGAGTATCAGACCGTGCCGGCCGACAACGCGCATGTTGTCGACACCATTTTGAGCGACGTCGAACTCGCCACCTTCTGCTGCGCCTACCTCACCGGCGAACAGATGCTGGAACGGGCCAGGCTCAAGGCAGGCGAGCGGGTGCTGGTCACCGGCGCGTCGGGCGGCGTCGGCTCCGGCATCGTGCAACTGGCGCGGGCGCGCGGCGCCATTCCCTATGCCGTCGTCGGCAAGGGCAAGGAACAGGCGGTGCTCGACATCGGCGCCGAGGCGGTCGTCACCCGTGGCGTCGCGGACCTGCCGCAAGCCGTGAGCGAGGCGACCGGCGGCCAGCCGATCGATGTGGTCGCCGATCTCGTTGGCGGCGCGATCTTCAACGATCTGCTGCGCGTCCTGAGGCCGGAGGGCCGCTACACCACGGCCGGCGCGATCGCCGGCCCGGTCGTCCAGCTCGATCTCAGGACCATGTATCTGAAACAGTTGCAGCTGCACGGATCGAGCCAGGGCACGCGCTCCGATTTCCGCCGCATCATTCGCTATATCGAACAGGGCAAGATCCGGCCGCTTGTCGGCGGCGTCTACAAACTCTCCGATTTCCACCGCGCACAAGCCGATTTCGTCGCCAAGGATTTCGTCGGCAAGCTGGTGGTGGTGCCCGACGCCGTCGCGAAGTGACCTGCCGAAACCTGCATTTCGCCTGAAGCTCCCCTCGCCTGCTGCCGCCACAATCGGAATGGCTTGCAGACCAGCCGGTAAGCCGCCACAAACGGCGACGCCCGCCGCGCCGTCGGCCCGGGCATACGGTCACGGATACAGGCGAGACATGACAGCCCGAATGATACTGCTCGACGCCAAGCCGCTTGGCATCGAGGATGTCGCCGAGATCGCGCGGCGCAATGCGCGGCTGATGTTGGGCGAGGAGGCGATGCGCCGCATCCGGGCGAGCCGCGCGCTCATCGAGCAGCTGACGCAACTCGGCAAGCCGATGTACGGCGTCACCACCGGCCTCGGCGCCTGCGTCGACACGCCGCTCGCGCAGGCCGATCTGATCGCCTTCCAACACAGCGTGCCGCTCAGCCACAGCATGGGCATCGGCCCGGCCCTTCCCACCGAGGCGGTCCGCGCGCTGATGGCCGCGCGCATTTCGGGAATGGCCGCCGGCGGCACCGGCACTTCCGAACGCGTGGTGATGGGCCTTGTGGCGGCACTCAACGCCGGCGTCCATCCGGTGATCCCGACCTGGGGATCGATCGGAGCGGCGGACCTTGCCCATCTCGGCCACATGGCGCGAGCGCTGCGCGGCGACGGCGAGACGGAGTTCCAGGGCAGGATCATGCCGTCGGCCGAGGCGCTCGCGCTCGCCGGGCTCGAACGGCTCGACCTGCGCGAGAAGGATGGCCATGCCATCATCGTCGCCAACAGCCTGTCGACCGGCACGGCTTGCCTCTGCCTGGAGGATGTCGCCCACCTCATCGACTGGTCGCTGGCCGCGGTGGCACTCAACCACGAAGCGTTCCGCTCGTCACTCACCGCCATCGATGAAGCTGCGCTGTCGGCGCGACCGGCGTTCGGCCAGCGGGAGATCGGGGCGCGGCTGCGGGCGGAACTCGCTGGAAGCGGGCTCTGGAGGGAGAACGCCGCGCGGCGGCTCCAGGATCCGCTCAGCTATCGCTGCGTGCCGCAGGTGTGGGGCGGCCTGTTGCATGCGTTCGAACAGGCGAAGCTGACAACGGAGATCGAACTGGCCCATTCCGGCGACAACCCGGTGATCCTACCCGAGGACGGACGCCTCGTCTCGAACGGCAATTTCGACCTCACCGCGATGACGCTGGCCTGGGAGCAGCTCGGCCAGGCGCTTGCGCATTGCGCCGTGGGCACCGCCAACCGCTGCATGAAGCTGATGTCGCCGACGGTGGCGGAACTGCCGCGCTTCCTGTCGGCCAGGGGCGGCAGCCGCCAGGGCTACGCCGAATTGCAGAAACCGCTTGCCGCGCTGGAGGCCGAGATCCGGCATCTGGCCAACCCGATGTCGCTCAGCCCGCTTGCCGTATCGGACGGGATCGAGGACCAGTCGTCGATGGCACCACGGGTGGTGGCCAAGACAGCCGAGATTGTGGAACGCCTGCGCTATCTCGTGGCGATGGAGCTGATCTTCGCGGCGACGGGCGTGGAGTTGCGCGGCGTCGTCGACAGCATGGGCGAAGGACCACGGCGCACCTATGCCGCCGTGCGTGCGCTCGTCAGCCCGCTCGACGATGACCGCGAGATGAGCGCGGACATGACGCGGGTCGCCCGGATGGTGGCGGGTCCCCGAGACTGAGTTCCGGCTTATCGCTGGAAAGGTCCCCCTGAGATTGAGGTTCTCGGCCAGAAGGCAGAAGCGGTCGATCAACCGGACAAGGTCCTCGCCCTGCTCGGCGACAACGGCGCCTCGCTCGGCAGGCGAGTTATCGGAGAGAGCCTTCCACAACCGGCCTTGCCGATCGCAGAGATCCGCCAGCTCGGAACATTCGCTAGCGGTCAGTTTCAAGAGCTGGCCGGAGGTCACCAATCCAATGCCTGGAGGCGTGGTTGCTCCAAGGGAAAGATAGGCCGGCGGCACGCTGCCTTTTGCGTTCGTCACCGACTTTCGGCAGATGACATCGAAGATCTGGTCGACGGCCTGCTTGGCGCCGGCGACGCGCGAGGGATGATCCGTATCGGCTGCCGCATGCGGCAGAAGCTCGAGTTTTCCGCTGTGCTTCTCGACGAGGCCCAGATAGGGCAGCATCGGTCCGGAAAGGCGACCGGTCGCGGCATCCTTGAACAGGTCGGCATCGATCGCGGCATGACGCACCCTGCCCGAGGACAAGGCTTCGCCGAGGGCCGCAACGTCGACAAGCTCGCCGCGATCGTAGTTGACCAGCACCGCGCCTTTGTTCACGCGCGACAGGACATCCGCGCCGATGAGCCCGGCATTGGCGTAGCGGCCGGTCTGCGCATCCTGCTTGCCCAGGCCGACATGAACACTCAACACATCGGCACCATCAGCCGCATCGAGGAGATCCGCCGCATAGACAAAGCCTTCGGCCTCTATCCAGTCCCGATGCCGGGGCCGTGCGTGGATCACCACGCGCATGCCGAAGGCCTGGGCAAGTTTGGCCACCTCCCTGCCGATATTGCCGTAGCCGACGATCGCGATCGTCTTGCCTTCGAGCTTTTCGGTCGGGAAATCGCGCAGCTCCCTGCCGGTGTCGAAGGCGCCGCGCGCCACCCGGTTGTGAAGCAAGTCCACCGGGAGATCCGGCAGCACTTTCAGGATCGCCTTCATCACCATCTGCGCCGTGGCGCGGCTGTTGATGCCGGGCGTATTCATCAGCACGGCCGTACCGCCTTCGCCGCTGCCGCCGCCCCAGGAGTGCGAACCCATATTGCCGGTGCCGGCGCCGATGCGGACGCCGGCGAGCGGAAAGACGGTTTCGGCGGGCAGGAAGGTCGCGGCGGCAATGACGGCATCATAGCGTCCATCGCCGGCGACTTCGATCAGCTCTTCGCGGGTGCTGAGGTCCGGCTGATAGAAGAAATGCACGCGGCCAGATTCGAGAGCGGCCTTGTCGCCAAGCGCAGCCGTATGAAAGCGGCCGCCCTTGGCTTCGATATGCGCACGCACCTCCGACGGGTCGGGCTTTCCGTCGGCGTCGAAGCGCAGGCCGATCAGATCGCAGACCAGCACGGTGTAGGCGCGTTGCGGATCGACCGGTTCAACGGCGCGGGTGTCGGCATTTGCGATCACGTCGGTTTCCTTCGTGCAAGAGCGGAGTCCTGCTGGTCCGGCAGGCTTTGAATAATCAGAACCTATCCGCCGGGAACGGCGCGAGATCGATCACCGGCGGCAGACCAGCGGCGAGTTGCGACACGATCTTGCCGGTTTCAGGTACAGTGCGATGCCGCCATTGGTCCCTTGAACGGGCAGGTCGGACGCGCGTAAAATCGCGCTATCTGATTGAGTCTGCTACATTCGTTCGGGCTAATGTCCGGATTGGTCTGGTATTTCCTTGCACACTGATGCGACCAGCGCGGCCAAGCGCGGCAAATCATTTGCCCATGTGGCGGAAGCCTCCTGGGGCAAGGGCCTCAGCACCTTGCTGCGCATCGTGCGCATGACGCTGCGCCATCCCTGGCAGGTTGCAATCACCCTCATCTCGACCTTCATCGCGGCGACGCTGCAGCTTTTCATTCCGCGTCTCCTGGGGCGCGCCATCGACCAGGCGCAAGGCGTGATGGCGGCGGGTGCCGGCATCGCGGCCGAGCAGGCGCTGTGGAATACGGCGCTGACGCTGTTGGTCGTCAGCATCCTGCGCGGCCTCTTCACCATGGCGCAGAATTACTATGGCGAAGCCGTCGGCCACCGGACAGGCTATGAACTGCGGCTCGCCTTCTACGAGAAGATCCAGCGGCTGAGCTTTTCCTTCCACGACAAGGTCCATACCGGCGATCTCATCACCCTCGGGCTGCTCGACCTCGACGGCGTGCGCATGTTCTTTTCGACCGGTATCCTGCGCGTGGTGCTGCTTGGCGTGCTGATCGGTGTCGGCGCCTATCTGTTGATCAGCACCGATCTCGTGCTCGGGTTGTTGAGCCTCAGCTTCGTGCCATTTGTTGCCTGGCGCTCGTCAGTGACGCAGCTCCGACTGCGCAGCACCTGGCTGACGCTGCAGGAGCGGCTGTCGGTGCTGAGCCGGGTGATGGAGGAGAATCTCGGCGGCATTCGTGTCGTGCGCGCCTTCGCGGCTCAAAGGCATGAGCTGGCAAAATTCGACCGTGCCAAACGGGACGCACTGGACCTCGCCAATGAGCGCGTCGACATCCGCGTCTCGAACACCAGCGCCATGAATTTTTCCTTCCTTGCCGCCATGGGCCTGGTGCTGTGGTTCGGCGGCCAGAAGGTGATCGCGGGTCAGATCAGCGTCGGCACGCTGGCCCAGTTCCTCACCTTCATGACCATATTGCAGATGCCGGTGCGCCAGCTCGGCCTGATGGTCAACTCCTTCGCGCGCGCCTCGACCTGCGGCACGCGGCTGTTCGAACTGCTCGACGCTGAGCTCGACATCGAGGACGCGCCCGACGCCAGGGAGCTCGTCATCGCCGAGGGCGTGCTGCGCTTCGACAATGTCGGTTTTCGCTATCAGGGCGCGGGCGAGCGTCCGACGCTTTCCGGCGTTTCCTTCGAAGCAAGGCCCGGCGAGACCGTCGGCATCGTCGGGCCGCCAGGCAGCGGCAAGTCGACCATCGCGCACCTGATCCCGCGCTTCTACGACGTGACCTCGGGCGCGATCACCATCGACGGACAGGACATCCGCAAGGTCACGCTGCAATCGCTGCGCAAGGCAGTCGGCGTCGTGCAGCAGGATGCGTTCCTGTTCACGACCTCGATCGAAAACAACATCGCCTACGGCAATCCCTGGGCGCGCGAGACCCGCATCGGCCAGGCCGCCGAATATGCCCAGCTGCACAATTACATCATCGGGCTTCCGGCCGGCTACACCACGGTCGTGGGGGAACGCGGCGCCTCGCTTTCCGGCGGCCAGCGGCAGCGCCTGACCATCGCGCGCAGCCTGATGCTAAGACCATCGGTGCTGGTCTTCGACGATTCCACGGCCGCGGTCGACGCCGGCACCGAGCAGCGGATCCGGGCGGCGATGAAGCGCTTCGCCAGGGATCGCGTGACGCTCATCATTTCGCATCGGCTGAGTTCGCTGATGCATGCCGACCAGATCCTGTTCGTCGAGGGCGGCCGGATCGTGGAGCGCGGCGCGCATGAGGAATTGCTGGCGCTCGGCGGACGCTACCGCGCGCTTTACGACCTGCAGTTGCGGCCGGACGGCGATCGGATCGAGGGAGCCGCCTGATGTCGACACAGGACGACGAGAAGGAAGACACAAGCCGACGCCCGACCAAGGCCGTCGTCGGCTCGCACCGCGATGAGGAAGAGGTCTTCGGCAAGGCCTACGATCCACGCATCGTCAGGCGCATCTGGAGCTTCGTCAGACCATATCGGGGCCGGATCTTCATCTCGGTCGCGGCGGTGCTGGTGTTCACGCTGACGCAGTTGGCGATCCCGCTGGTCATCCGCTACGCCATCGATCACGGTATGGCGCCAGGCAGGCTCGACCGTTCGGTGATGATCACCGCGATCGCCGCCTTTGCCGTGATCATCCTCATCAACTACGCGGCCAGCCATGTCCAAGAGAGCGTCGTCGGCAAGGTGGCGGAGAACGTGCTGTCCGACCTGCGCCGCGCCATGTTCAGCCACCTGCAGCGTGTCTCCCTGGGCTTCATGGACAAGACCGAGGTCGGCCGGCTGATGTCGCGCCTGCAGGGCGACGTCAATTCGATGCAGGAATTCCTCGAAACGTCCGTGATGTCGGTTGGCGACATCGTGCTTCTGTTCGGCATCGTCACCGTCCTGCTGTGGCTGGACTTCCGGCTCGGGCTGCTGACGCTGTCGACCATGCCGGCGCTGTTCATCGTGCGCCTGTTCTGGCTGCCGCGCGCCAAGGTCGCCTTCATGGCCGCGCACGAGACCAACTCCATCGCCAACGGTGCGCTGGCCGAAGGCATCCACGGCGTGCGTACGGTGCAGAGCCTGGAGCGCCAGCACGTCAATTTCGATCTCTATGACGAGAAGGTGCTGGCCAATCTCAACGCCCATCTGCGGTCGGCGAGATATGCGCAGGTGATGGTGCCGATCGTCGACACACTGACGGGCATCGCCATGGCGACCGTGATCGTCGTCGGCGGGTCGATGGTGCTGTCGCACAGTCTCGATATCGGCGTGATGGTGGCGTTCCTGTTCTACATCCAGCGCTTCTTCGACCCGATCCGCTCGCTCACCATGCAATACAGCGTCATGCAGCGCGCCATGGCGTCAGGCCAGCGCATTTCCGAAGTGCTCGACGTGCCCGTGGATGTCAGCGACAAGGAAAATGCGGTGGCGCTGTCGCGCGACATGGACGGTTCGGTCGAGTTCCGGAATGTCACCTTCGGCTACCGGCCGAACCAGCCGGTGCTGAAGAACATCTCGTTCCGCGTCAATCCGGGCGAGACGGTCGCGCTTGTCGGGCCGACCGGATCAGGCAAGTCGAGTTCGATGGCGCTGGTGCACCGCTTCTACGATGTCTGGTCGGGTGAGGTCCTGGTCGGCGGCCATGACGTGCGCGACCTGACGCAGGATTCGCTCGGCGATCAGGTAGCCATGGTGCTGCAGGAGCCGTTCCTGTTCTCCGGCACGGTGCTGGAGAACATCCGCTATCACAAGACCGGCGCCAGCCGCGAAGAGGTGGTCCGCGCCGCACAAGCCGTCGGCGCGCACGACTTCATCGAGCAACTGCCTGACGGCTACGACACCGAACTCGAGCAGCGCGGCGGCAATCTCTCGCTCGGTCAGCGCCAGCTGATCAGCTTCGCGCGGGCGCTGGTGGCCGACGCCAAGATCCTGGTGCTCGACGAAGCCACCGCCAGCATCGATTCCTACACCGAGATGCTGATCCAAAAGGCATTGGTCAAGCTGCTCGAAGGGCGCACCGGGTTGGTCATCGCGCACCGGCTGGCGACCATAAGGGGCGCCGACCGCATCATCGTGCTGCAGAATGGCGATATCGTCGAAAGCGGCAACCATGAACAGTTGATGAAGAGAAAAGGTCTTTACGCCCGCCTCTACAACATGAACTACGCTTCCTTCGACGACATTTCCGAGGAAGCCATGGGAATGGACGCTTCGGTCGGCAAAGCGACCTGAGCCGGTGCCGGCAGGGTGCGAGCCGACGGATTGCCTGATGCCTCCGACACGACCTATTTGCGAGATCCCTTGATGTGGCCGCTAACTTGAACGCCGTCTTCGGCGCGCAGGTACAGGAAGCCCGGAATCGAGAGCAGCGGGATGATCGCGGTCAGCAGGAACACCTGATGAAAGCGTTCCGGCGTCAGGACATGGCTTTCGCCCGCAATCAGGCCCAGCAGCATCGCGGCGATCGAGACACCAAGCGACACGCTGAGCTGTTGCAGCACGCCGCCAAGACTGGTGGCGCGGCTGAGCTTGTCGGCCGGCAGATCGGCGTAGGAGAGGGTGTTGGATGTCATGAACTGCGCCGAGCGGACGATGCCGAACAGAAAGACATAGAAACCGATCAGCCAATGCGGCGTATCGGGACCCATCAGGGCGAAGCCCGCCACGGTGGCGGAGCCGACGAGCGCGCTGCCGACCAGCACCACACCGAAGCCAAAGCGCCGCAGCAGCGGCGACAGCAGCGGCCGCATGAGCAGCGCCCCAAAGCTGCCGACGAATGTCAGCGAGCCTGATGTGACCGGGCTCATGCCGAAGCCGACCTGCAGCATCAGCGGCACCAGGAACGGCGCGCCGTTGAGACCGACGCGGCACAGGCCGCCCGCCAGCGTGCCGACCCAGAACGAGCGGAACCGAAACAGCGTCAGGTCGATAGCCGGCGCCACGACGCGGCGCGCATAGCGCCCGAAGGCAAGCAGCAGCAACGCGGCCGCGGCCAACACCAGCACCGTCGCGGACCCGGGAATGACCGGCCGGCCGATATTCTCCAGCCCGAACTGCAGTAGTGCCACGCCAAACCCCACCATCAGGAAGCCCGGGACATCGAAACGCTGCACCGCCTCGCCATGGAAGTCGTCGACGAAGCGCAGCGCGGCAACGATACCAAGGCAGCCGAACGGCACGTTGACATAGAATATCCAGCGCCACGACGCGTAGGTGGTCAGCAGGCCGCCGAGCAGCGGCCCGATGACCGGCCCCATGATGGCCGGCAGGGTCATATAGGTCATGGCGGTGATCAGGCCGCTGCGCGGAAAGCTGCGCAGCAGGATCAGCCGGCCGACCGGCGTCATCATGGCGCCGCCCAGCCCCTGCAGGGCACGCATCGCCAGCAGCATGCCGAAACTGTCGGCCATGCCGCACAGCGCCGAGCCAAGGGTGAAGGTAAAAAGCGCCAGCGCGAACACCCTGCGCGCGCCGAACCTGTCGGCAAACCAGCCGCTGACCGGGATGAACACGGCGAGCGTCAAGATGTAGGTGGTGATCGCAAGGTTCAGACGGACCGGCGTCGTGTCGAGACTTTGCGCTATTGCCGGGATCGCGGTGGTGATGATGGTGGAATCGAGCTGCTCCATCAAAAACGCGATGGCGACGATGATCGGAATGATCAGCCGCAGCCTCGGGTCGCGCTCGGTGGCAAATTGAGGCTGTTCCAATGCTCTGGTCAATTCCGTCATGCAGATGGCTTCTACCGGCCAAAGTGGCTTGTCCCGGTTCAAAGGCAAGATTGCCTTGCCGGCCAGCCGGGCCTGATCGCAGGCCCTCTTGTGATCCGGCAAATCGGCGAGCGGTAGTCATTTCCGCTTCGCTGGAAGTCAACAAATCTTGACCGGCACCACGAGTGCCGCGGACAAACACTGCCCATTTCAGCGAGCGCCGTCCCGATTTCGTGAAGGAACGTGTGCAGCGAGCCGGGCGTTCTTTCCCATATGTCTCGAATGGCAAGGAGACATGCTGATGAGAAAGCGAAGCGTATTCCTCGGCTCCCTCGTGGTGCTGTTGGCCGCGAGCGCCGTCCCGTTTGCCGCTGTGGCCGATGCCGCCGTCACCAGGCACCATTATGTCCGCGTCAACGCCGCCCATAATGACCACGCGCACGCCGCGAACCGCGGACGCGGCCACCGTCACGGTTGGGTCGGCAGGGGCTGGACCGGCGAGAATTCGGCCGACAATAACGACTGGATGGACAGCTACTACAATGGCTACGGCAGCTACCGGGGCCGTGCCGACGACTTCTGTGGAACCATCCAGTGGACGCTCGGCCTGTGCGGTCCCCACGGCCCATGATACCTGTCCGCCGGCGGGCCTACGAAGGTTGCTGGCACTACACCATTTCGGGACGTCTTGACGCCTCGCGAATCGCCTTGTGCACGCCGCGCTGCAAATCCATGAAGGCCGGCGTTTCCATCACTTCTTCCCGGCGCGGGCGTTCGATGTCGACGTTGAAGGTCTGCATGATGCGTCCCGGGCCGATCCCCATGACGACGATGCGGTCCGATAGATAAACGGCCTCCTCCACGTCATGCGTGACGAACAGCACCGTGAGCCGGTGCTCCTCCCAGATCTGGGTCAGCAGTTCCTGCATCTGGTGTCGGGTCAAGGCATCGAGCGCGCCGAAGGGTTCGTCCATCAGCAGCATTTTGGGGCGATAGGAGAGAGCGCGCGCGATGGCGACGCGCTGTTTCATGCCGCCCGACAGTTCGGACGGGAAGCGATCGGCGCTTTGCGTGAGCTTGACGAGGTCGAGATGCTCGAGCGCGATCTCGCGGCAGGCGGCGCGATCATAGCCGGCGGCCTTGAGAGCAAACTCGATGTTCTGCCGCGCCGTCAGCCAGGGGAGCAGCGTATAGGACTGGAAGACAACACCACGGTCGAGGCCCGGCTGCAGGATCGGCGCGCCATCGATGCTGAGATCGCCGGCGTCGAAATCCTGCAGTCCAGCGACGATCGACAGCAGCGTGCTCTTGCCGCAGCCCGACGTGCCGACGAGGGAGACGAACTCGTTGTCGGCGAGGTCGAGATTGATGTCCCGCAGCACTTGCGTGCGCCGCTCGCCGGTGCCGAAGCTCTTGTCGAGACCCGCGATGCGCAATTTGGGAACAGTCACCGGCGGTTCCTCATTGCTGGTGGCCTTCCTGCCGAAACAGCACCTTCTCCAGGGCCTTCATGACCTGATCGGTGATGAGGCCAAGCACGCCCAAGAGCAGGATGTAGCCGATGATGGTGTTTGTCTGGAAATAGCGCTGCGACACGGTGATGCGATAGCCGAGGCCGGATGTCGCAGCGACGAGTTCGGCCAGCACCAGCCAGGTCCATGCCCAGCCAAGGCTGATGCGCAGCGTGTCCCAGATGCCCGGCAAGGCGCTGGGAACGACGATGCGCGTCAGGATCTTGCGGTCCGGCAGGCCGAGCGTGCGCCCAAGGCCGATGAAGTCGGCGGGAACCCGTTTCACATTGTCCATGATCATCAGCACCTGCTGGAAGAAAGTGCCGATGAAGATGATCAGGAATTTCTGGGTATCGCCGGTGCCTGCCCACAGGATGGAGAGCGGCACGAAGGCGACAACCGGCATGTAACGGATGAAATCGACCAGCGGCTCGATGGCCGCCTCCCAGGAACGGAAACTGCCGATCAGCACGCCGATCGGCATGGACAGTGCCGAGGCGAGGAGGAAGCCGATGGAAATGCGGTACATCGAAGCCCTGAGGTCGAGCCACAAGGTGCCGTCGGCGGCGAGCTTGGCGATCTGGGTCGCAACGCTGCCCGGCGACGGCAGGAAGATGGGTTTCACCCATCCCAGCCCGGTCGCTGCCCACCAGGCAAGGCCAAGGCCAACAAAGACGGCCACCGCTATCGCAAGGAAACGCGACCGGGCGATGGGCACGCCGATCCCGGAGGATCGGCGTCGCCTTGCCTGTGTTGCGGCGGGCGCTCGTGCCGGGCGGGCCAAGCCGGTTTTCGCGGGAGGCTCCCCGGACATCCGCGTTACCACCGCGATCCGGATCTCGTCACTGCGCCGCCTTGACGAAGGACGGATCGATCATCTGCTCCGGCGTCACATCGGCCTGCAGAAGCTTGGCGTTCTTGGCGGCCGCTTCGACATCGGCGAATGTCTTGGTGGTAAACTCGCCGGTGAGCGCCGTCTTGTTTTCGGCGAGCGAATAGTAGCGCACCCCGTCGAAAGCGGTGTTGAGATCCTTGACGTCGGAACCGACCGCCTTGGCGATGATGGCGCGGCCGCCGGGGGTGTCGGCGTTATAATCCTTGAGCGCGGCGTCCCAGCTCTTGATCATGGCCAGCACCTGGCCGGGTCGCGATTTGATCACCTCGTCACGCACCACCAGCACGTCGCTGATCAGGCCGGGATCCTCGCCGGCGGTGAACAGCAGCTTGACGTCCTTGTTCTGCGCCATGGCGACAGTGAGGTACGGCTCGTAGGTGACCGCGACCGGCACCTGGCCCGCGATCAGGGCGCCGCCGGCGTCGGCGGCAGGCATCGGAACCGGCTGGATATCGGCGACCGACATGCCGTTCCTGGCGAGCGCGTATTTGAGCAGGATGTCGCTCGTCGTGCCTTCCTCGAAAGCGACCTGCTTGCCCTTGAG
Organism: Mesorhizobium sp. B2-4-18; assembly: GCF_006441385.1. Classification (NCBI taxonomy): domain Bacteria; kingdom Pseudomonadati; phylum Pseudomonadota; class Alphaproteobacteria; order Hyphomicrobiales; family Phyllobacteriaceae; genus Mesorhizobium; species Mesorhizobium sp. B2-4-18. The sequence continues at coordinate 349,653 of NZ_VFUW01000005.1, forward strand.
ATCGGCGATGGAGGTGACATCCTTGCCGGCGACGATGGCGTCGGCGGTCATGGAGACATCGAGCAGCAGCACGATCTTCACCGGCAGACCGGCCGCAACCATGCCCATCGCCGTGTGGGTGGCGATGTTGGCGGCGTCGAGCTGGCCGCTTGCGAGCGCCGCGTTGATGTCCTTGTCCTCGGCAAAGTTGACGATCTGGACGTCCGACAGACCGTTTGTCTTGAACAGTCCCTTGGCCTCGGCGACGTGCCATTGACCATATCCAAGCCAGGGCTCGATGCCTATCTTGAACGATCCAGCTTCAGGTGTCGTCGGGATGGCAGCATCGGCTGCGTGGGCCACCGGGGCGGTGGCGAGCCCGATCGCGGCGGCCATCACGAGCGCGCGAAATTGTCCTGCTAGGTTAAGCGTCATCTTTCGTTCCCCTTGATGATCAGACCGCTTTTTACCCAGGCATCCGGTCTGGTGAGACTGCGGGGTTCTGCTCTTGCGGCACTGTGCCTCGGCGTCTTGCCCGCCACTTCATGGTTGAAGCGCTGACATATTTCAGCGGCAGCGGCAGCGGATGTCAAGGCTGAAATACATACATGCATATACAAGTTGGAGAGACTCAAATTTCAGGTTGATCCCGCTCGGCGGCTTGCATTGGCCCGTCGCCTTCAGCTCGCTCCCGTCGCCTTCAGCTCGCTTTGGAAGGCGAGTAGCGGCTGCCGAGCGAGTAGCGGCTGCCGGCATAGGTCAGCTTGCTGATCGTGGCCACGATGGCCCCCGTCCATGTCCGGCGATGCAGGAGAAGGCAGCAACTGCCGACATCGATGCCGAGATGCTGTGCGGCCTCCTTGTCGGCCGGGATGGCGGAGATGATATGCTCGACCTCGGTCACCGGCGTCTTCTGCATCAGGTAGTCATAGGTCGCTGTCTTGGTGAAGTCCTGCTTGTCGTAGTCGGGGATCAGGCCCGGATTGACGAAACGCTCCTCCAGTTGCACCGGCAAGTCGTTCTCGAAATTGACGACGACGGAGTGATAGATCGAAACCCGCTTCGCAAACTCGAACGACAGTGCCAATTCCTTGCTCGGCATCATCGTTTCGAGAACGAGGACTTCGGAGCGGTGGCTGTTGCCGCGCTCGACGATCTCCGCCGCGATATTGTTGATCTCGATCAGCGTCGACTGCGGCCGGGGCGGCGCGATGAATGTTCCCACACCCTGCAGCCGGATCAGGAATCCCGCCGAGGTCAGCTCCCGCAGAGCCCGGTGGACCGTCATCCGCGACACGCCCAGTGACGCCACTAGCTCATTCTCGGACGGCAGCTTGCGGTCCTTGCCCCACCGGCCCGTCCCGATATTGGTCAGGATATAGTCCTTCACCTTCTCGTAGAGGGGGCTTGCCGTGTCGGGCAAATCGATCATTTCAAAAATCCTTTCCGGCAGGTTGCCGCATGCGGATGATTGTTTTCAAGCCATCGCTGCTTCCCGCCAACAGCCGCTCATAGGCGGCTGGGATGTCGTCCAGACCGATCTCGCAATCGACCAGGGCCAGCAGCGGTTCACTCAGCTCACCCAGCATCCGGACAGCGTCGGGCAATTCGTCCGCGAAAGCATGGCAGCCGAGCAACGCGATCTCGCGTTCGACAAGAACATTGGGGTCGATGTCGAGGCGGCCACGGAAGATGCCGACCATCGCTATCGCACCACCAGGATCGAGAACGCCGAGCAACTGGCTGAACGCCGCGATGCTACCGGTCGCCTCGATGGCCGCCAGCAACGGGACATTGGCGGTCGCGGCTGCAATGGCCTCGCGGTCGAGATCGACGATCGTGGCGCCCGTCACCCGCGCCACGCGGGCGCAGCGCGCCTGGTTGCGGTCGGCGACAAGCACCGTGCCGGCGAAGGTTCGCGAAAGCAACAGCGCGGCAAGACCACCGATCGGCCCGCAGCCGACGACCAGAACCGAACCTACCGTCTTCGGCAGACGCCGCACCGCGTGCAGCGCGACGGCAAGCGGCTCGGCCATCGCCGCGACGCGCTCGTCAAGGCTCCCATCGATGACATGCAGCAGACGTGCGGGCAACACCGCCTGTTCTGCAAAGCCGCCGTCGCAGATTTCGCCGACGAAGCCCAGCGCAGCGCAGAGATGCCGCTTGCCGGCACGGCATTGCGCGCAGTCTCCGCACCAGAAACGGGAATCGGCGACGACCCTGTCGCCGACGGCAATGGTATCGACGCCCTCGCCCAGCGCGATCACCGTGCCGGTCAACTCGTGGCCCGCCGTCGAGGGCGCCCGGCTTATCCATTGGCCGGTGCGGAAATTGTGCAGGTCCGAACCGCAGATGCCGGCGGCATCGACCCTGAGCTTTACCCAGCCGGCATCGGGAATGCCTGGCGCGGCGATGTCCTCGACGCGCAGGTCGCCCGGTCCATAAAGTCGTGCCGCCCTCATCGCGATCGTCTCCGCTCAGCCGGCGAGATAGCGGTCGCGGATTTCCGAGACCGCGTTTTCGTGCGAGCTGAAGCCTTCGTAGCGGGCGAGCCTGCGGGCATGCTGCGCCAGTTCCGGATACGCGGCCGAGGTGACATAGCCGACCGAAGAGCGCTTGACGAAATCCGTCACCGAAAGCGGCCCGTAGGTTCGCGCCCAGCGGCTGGTCGGCAGCACCGCATTCGGCCCGAGGACGAAGTTGGCAAGGGTTACCGGCGTATGCGGGCCCATGAGGATTTCGGCCGCCTCGGTGATGTGGCCGAGATGCGCGAACGGCTCCTTCGACAGGATTTCCAGATGTTCGGGCGCGTAGTCGTTGATGAAGCGATAGCTTTCCTCCAGCGACGCCGTCAGCACGATGCCGCCGCGCTTTCCGGTCAGCACCGCGCGCGAGAATTCCACACGCTGTTCGGTCATCCGCGACCAGTGGTCGGGAAGTGCAGCAAGGGCTGCCTCGGCGACCTTTCGGCTGTGCGTCACCAGATAGGCTGAAGAATCCGGCCCGTGCTCGGCTTCGATCAGCAGGTCGAGCGCGGCAAGGCCTCCGTCGACGCTGTCGTCGGCAAAGATGATGGCCTCCGACGGTCCGGCCGGCAGGCCCGTATTGATCATTGAGGACAGCACGCTCTTGGCCGCCACCACCCAGGGGCTGCCCGGGCCGACGATCTTGAGCGCCGGCTTAACCGTCTCGGTGCCGTAGGCGACGGCGGCAACGGCTTGCGCGCCGCCGCATTTATAGACGGTTTCGACGCCGGCAAGGCGAGCGGCGACCAGCGTGGCCGCGTCCACCGAACCATCCGAAGTTGGCGGCGTCACGATCGCGATCCGCGGCACGCCGGCAATCACAGCCGGAACCGACGTCATCATCGTCACCGATGGAAAGGCGCCCTTGCCGCGCGGCACGTAGAGCGCGACCGATGCGATGGGCGTATACCGGTCGCCGGCATAGGCGCCCGGCCGGATCTCCTTGAGCCACATGGTCTCCGGCTTCTGCTCCTCATGAAAATGCCTGATATTCTCGATGCCGAACCTGATGCTCTCCACGACTTCCTTCTCGACCTTGTCGAAGGCCGCATCGAACTCCGCTTCCGACACTTTCAGTCCGCCTTCCCTCACATTGGCCTTGTCGAACTCCCTGGCGAAACGGATCAGGGCGGCGTCACCCTCTTCCCTGACGGCCTGGATGATCGGGCGGACCTTTTCGACGAAGGCCGACAGATCGCCTTCGGCGCGTTTCAGCAGACCGGCCCGTTGCGTGGTATTGAGGGATGACAGATCGTGGAAGCTGATGTCGGACATGGGTGCTCCTTCTGTTCAGAGCAATGCGCCGGCCGGTCACATTGCGGAAGACTTTGTTCTCTAACCTGGGCGAGCCGCCTCAGATCGATGCGAGGAAACCGCCATCCACCGGAATGGACTGGCCGGTAATGTAGGCTGAGGCATCCGAAGCAAGGAACACGGCGACGCCGTGCAAGTCGCGCAGATCGCCGAAACGATGCTGCGGGATTTTGGCGAGTATGGATTGCCGCCACGCTTCGTCGGCGTAGAACACCTCCGTCATCGCCGTCCTGAAATAGCCCGGGGCGATGGCGTTGACCCTGATGCCAAGCTGCGCCCATTCCGCTGCCAGCGCCCGGGTCATGCCGAGCAGGCCCGACTTGGACGAGCCGTATGGCACCGCCGTCGGAATGCCGACTTCTGAAGTCAACGAGCAGAGGTTGATAATGGCGCCGGGCCGCCCGGCGTCCCGCATCTGCCGTGCCGCCGCCTGGGCGCAGAAGAACGCCCCTTTGAGATTGGTATCGACGATCCGGTCCCACAGCGGCTCGTCAACGTCGAGCGAGGGCCGGACCTCTTCCACTCCGGCATTGTTGACGAGAATGTCGAAGCCGCCAAGCAGGCGGGCTGCCTCGGCGATGACCGTGCGGCACTGGTCGACATCGGTCACGTCAAGCGCAATGGCGTGCGCAACCCCGCCGGCCGCGCGGATGGCCGCCGTCGTCTCGTCAAGCGAGTCCAGGCTACGCGCCGTGACCGCGACGTCGGCGCCGGCCGCGCTCAGCGCCCCGGCGATGCTGCGGCCAATGCCACGGCTGGCGCCGGTGACAAGCGCCTTCCTGCCGGAGAGGTCGAAAAGAGAAGCGTCGCGCATGTGATCCTCCTTGGCCGCTCCATAGCCCAGAGACTACCAGATCGACTTACATATACAAGCATATACAAACAAAGCTGATTGCGATAACGTGACGTCAGCCGCCGCACCAGGATCGCGTAGTTGGCTCTTCATACGAGATGCCACGGGCGGCAGCCCTGTCGCAAATGTCGTAACCTCCCGAAAGCAAGCAGAATTGCCTGGCGTACCCGACACGAAAGTCTGGGTCTGCCGCGCGTGCGGGATATCGGCCATTGAAAACTATCGTGCCCCTCGAGCCGGCCGCCTTGTCGTGAGAGCCTCGTCCATGAACGAAAGCAGCCCGCCCCGGAGCCTCTATCGCGATACGGCTGGCGGCACCGGCAACTACCCCTCCCTTGCCGGCGCGCAGCGGGCAAGGGTCGCCATTGTCGGCGCTGGCTTGACCGGCCTGTCGACTGCCTTGCATCTGGCGGAAGCCGGCGACGACGTCTGCGTGCTCGAGGCCTATCAGCCGGGATGGGGAGCCTCGGGCAGGAATGGCGGCCAGGTCAATCCCGGCCTCAAATACGATCCCGACACGATCGAAGCCATGTTCGGCCCCGAGCTGGGGTCGCGGATGATCGACTTCTCCTACGGTGCTCCGGATTTCACCTTCAGCCTCATCAAGCGCCTGTCGATCGATTGCGAGGTCCGGCAGAACGGCACCATACGCGCGGCCATCCGGCCGCAGCCGGCAGCCGCGGTGCGGGCCACGGCCAACCAATGCGAGCGGCGGGGGATGCCGGTCGGCTTGCTTGACGCAAAAGCGATGGCGGCGCGAACCGGCACGGACAGATACATGTTCGGCATGTTCGATGCTCGCGGCGGCGACCTCCATCCCTTGAAATACGCGCGTGGCCTGGCGGCCGCCGCGCGGAAGGCCGGCGCGCGGATATTTGGCGGCAGCGAGGTTCTCTCGCTCAGCAGGCAGGCCGGGCGCTGGCTCCTCGAGACCGCAAACGGATCCGTCAGCGCCGAGAAGGTCCTTGTGGCGACAAACGGCTACACGGGAAACTTGTGGCCTGGCCTGGAGCAGTCGCTGGTTCCGGTGTTCAGCGCCATCGCGGCGACCGAACCGCTGTCGCCCACGGTCGCGGCCGCAATTCTTCCCGAAAGGCCGGTCGTCTACGAAGCCGGCAACATCACCGTCTATTACCGCATCGACGTCCAGAACCGGCTCCTCATGGGCGGACGGGGACCGATGAGGCCCATCGGCGATGCTTCCGCCATCCGCTATCTCACCGACTATGCGCTACGGCTCTGGCCGGCGCTTGCTGGAGCGGGGTGGACACATGGCTGGAACGGCCGGGTCGCGGTCACCAAGGACCATCTTCTACACGTTCACGAGCCGGAAGACGGCGTGCTGATCTGCCTTGGCTACAATGGCCGCGGTGTTGCCATGGCCTCGGCGATGGGCAATGCGCTGGCAAACCGCCTTCGCGGCGACGAGACCATTCCCTTCCCGATGCCGATATCGGGGCTGAAGCCGATCCGGCTCCACCGCTTCTGGCCGCTTGGCGTCAGAGCGGCGATCCTTTCGGGCCGGGTGAAGGACCGGTTCGGCCGATAACGGAAAAATACGCCGCTATGCTCCGGTCTTGGCATCGGACAATCTTCGGGCGTGGTCGTCCATGCATGCGGAGCATCAGCGCCTGCTGATTTGCGACCGTGCACTGCAAGTCGCCCTGCGGCGCGCAGGCGCGTTCAACGGCCGGCTTCAGCCAAGCGCCTCAGCGCGCCAGCGGTCGGAGCGGGATATGTTCCGAGCACGCTACTCGGCGGCTATCCTGGCGCGCTGCCGGCCGAAGAGCGCCAGACCGACATCGTCCACGGCGAGGCCAATGCGGGTCTGGATCGCTTCGGATGCCAGCACGCCATCAGCGAAATCTTTCTCCGAGGCGTATATGGCCGTCGGCAACGCAAAGGCTTCGAAAAAGCCGAACAGCGGCCGCAGCTGATGCTCGACGATCAATGCATGGCGATCGCCGCCGCCGGTCGCCGCCAGCAGCACCGGCTTGCCCCTGAGGGCCGCCGGATCGACGAGATCGAAGAAATGCTTGAACAGCCCGGTATAGCTGCCTTTGTAGGTGGGCGAGCCGACCACCAGGACATCGGCGGTCAGGATCCGCTCGAGGACGGCGCGGGCCTGCTCGTCCAGGTCCCGAGTGGCTTTGGCATTGCCAAGGCTGGGACCGAGATCGACGATGTCATGGGTACTGGCGGCGAGGCCGTATCGTCCGGCGATCTCCGTCACGATATGGTCCACGAAGCCACGGGTCTTGGAGGGCCGCGTGAAATTGCCGGAGAAGCCGACAATGGCCGGATTGGTCATGATGGATGCCCTGTGATCTTTTCGAACCAGTTTGCCAATGTCCATAGTTTTTATAGACATTGCTGCCGAACAAAAGGAATTCACGGTCGCCGTGGGACGAAATCGGAAAAGATTTTTCTCCCGGGGAGCCAGATCGCCCGCCTGCATGCCGGATGATGACGTCACCCGATCCAGATGCACTTGGCAGCCGTCGCACGCGAAGGGCGATGCGACCGGTGGCGAAAAGGGGGACCATCACCGTTTGTTCGGAACCTGATCGCCCGGCGGCTGTTTTCCGTTCAGCCAAATACGGAGGAAGCCATGGCACGCGACAGAACCGAATATGAAACCGGCGCACGGAAGTATCCCGCCAGGACCGGCCCGGATCCGAACGATGATTTCTCGGTTGACGCAGCGGGCAACAAGCCGCCGGCAGGCGGAATGGGGCTTACGCGACCGGCGGATCAGACAAATGAAGAGACACACCAGTCAGAAGGACAGAACCCGCCTCGCAAGGCGACGCCCAGCCCCGCAACGGAGAAGACATCCGGCGCGGGCCCGGCGATCTCCGAGCACTCGAAGGACGCGAAGGCTCCAAGGTCGGGCCGCCAACCCGGCGCCTATGTCAAGGACTGACGCGGACGGGGGCGATACCTTCTGACAAGCCATGCGCCGCGCAGACCGCCGGTCTGCCGCGCGTTGAACTTTCTTCAGCCGAGGAGACGACCATGCAGACGAAGTCACAAACGGCCGGTGAAGTCGCCAAGCAGCGCCATATCCAGCGCGGCATCGATGCCAAGGACAAATCGAAGCGCAACGGAAAGGCGGAGCACGCCATGCAGGCAGGCGCGCGCCCCTATCCCGAGCCGCCCTTCCCCAAGCAACATCAGGCGAAACCCGGGCATGAAGCGGCGATCGAGCCTGCTCCGCTCTACGATGCACCCTACTATGTCGGATCAAAGAAACTCGAAGGGAAGGTGGCTCTCATCACTGGTGGCGATTCGGGTATCGGCCGCGCGGTCGCGGTTTTGTTCGCTCGCGAAGGCGCCGACATCGCAGTCGTCTACCTGGCCGAGGACAGGGATGCCGAGGAGACAAAATCCGCTGTCGAAAAAGAAGGCCGACGCTGCATCCTGTTGAAGGCCGACGTCAGTGAACGCCAGGACTGCCACGATGCCGTGGCGACCACGGTCGAAACATTCGGCCGCATCGACGTGCTGGTCAACAACGCCGCCTTCCAGATCCATTCCAGCGACTTCGGCGACCTGACCGAAGAACATTTCGACACGACGCTGAAGACCAATCTCTATGGCTATTTCCATATGGCGCAGGAAGCCGTGCCCCACATGAAGCCGGGCTCGGCGATCGTCAACACGGGTTCGGTTACCGGCATAGAAGGCTCGAAGCAGCTGGTCGACTATTCGATGACCAAGGGCGGCATCCATGCTTTCACGCGCGCGCTTTCGGGCAACCTCATCGCCAAGGGCATCAGGGTGAACGCGGTCGCGCCTGGCCCGGTTTGGACACCGCTCAATCCGTCCGACAAGGAAGCCGACGACGTCTCGAAATTTGGCGCCGACACGCCGATGAAACGGCCGGCCCAACCGGAGGAACTGGCTCCCGCCTATGTTTTCCTCGCCTCCCCGCACTGTTCGAGTTACATCACCGGCGAGATCCTGCCGATCGTCGGCGGCTACTGAGGTCAGCGCAATGTATTTCATTGCCCTGGCGACCGACTATGACGGGACCCTCGCACATGACGGGACGGTCTCCAACAAGACGCTCGCGGCACTGGAGCGGTTCAAGAAAAGTGGCCGTAAACTGCTTCTGGTCACCGGCCGCGAGTTGCCCGACCTCAAGCGCGTGTTTCCCGATGTCGGCCTGTTCGACAAGGTCGTCGCCGAAAACGGCGCCCTGATCTACACACCGGCCAGCGAGGAAGAGCGGGCGATCTCACCATCGCCGGAGCCCGAATTCGTCGCCAGGCTGAAAAAGCAGGGGGTGAAGCCACTTTCCGTGGGACGGTCGATCGTCGCCACCTGGGAACCGCATCAGGCGACCGTGCTCGAGGTCATCAAGAAGATGGGGCTCGAACTCGAAATCATCTTCAACAAGGGCGCGGTGATGATCCTGCCGAGCGGCGTCAACAAGGCCACCGGTCTGGCGGCCGCGCTCGAGGACCTTCACCTGTCGCCGCACAATGTTGTGGGTATCGGCGACGCCGAGAACGATCACGCCTTCCTGAAGGCCTGCGGCTGCAGCGTTGCGGTCGACAATGCCATTCCCGCGGTCAAAAGCACCGCGGACCTGGTCACGCGCGGCGCACGCGGCAAAGGCGTCGAGGAACTGATCGCCAAGCTGATAAAAAGCGACCACGGGATCGTGCCGAAGCGTCATGGCGGGATTGTTCTGGGATCGTCCGGTGGTGACGACATTTATCTGTCGCCGACCGAAAGCGTGCTCATCGCCGGCAGTTCGGGCATCGGCAAATCCACTTTGGCCACCGCACTGACGGAACGCTTCGTCGACAGCCAATTTCAATTTTGCGTCTTCGATCCAGAGGGTGACTATGACGGCCTCGAGGGCGCCGTTCGGCTGGGGGATGCATCGAGCGCGCCGACAAAGGCGCAGGTGCTCGACCTGATCGCCAAGGCCGACAGCAATGTCGTCGTCAACGGGCTGGCGCTGCGTGTCAACGAACGGCCAGACTTCTTTGCCGACCTGCTGCCTGGCCTTGGCAGTTTCCGTCGCCGCACCGCAAGGCCGCATTGGCTGATCATCGACGAAGCGCACCATCTTCTTCCGAAGCGGCGCGACGACACCCGCGCCGTGCTCTCCCTGGAACTGCCGGGCACGATCCTGATCACCGTCCATCCCGAGGCGATTTCGACCGACGCCCTGCGCCTGATGACGGCCGTCATCGCCCTTGGCCCGAAGGCGAAGGACGTGGTGAAGACCTTCTGCCATGAGACCGGCATCGAGCCGCCGAAGGACATTCCCACGCCCAAGGGCGATCGGGTTCTGTTCTGGCGGCCGGGGGCGCGCAAAAAACTCACAATGGTCAAGGTCATAGAACCTCGCCAGTCGCTCAAGCGCCACAGCCGCAAATATGCCGAGGGTCAACTCGATGAGACAGGCAGCTTCTATTTCCGCGGTCCCGACGACGCGATGAACCTCAGGGCCCATAATCTGATGATCTTTGCTCAGATGGCCGAAGGCATAGACGACAAGACCTGGGAGTTCCATTTGCGCGCGGGCGACTATTCGAAATGGTTCCGCCACCAGATCAGGGACAAGGACCTCGCCCGCGAAACCGCCGAGGCGGAAAAGGACAGCAAGCTTTCGGCTGACGAGAGCCGCAAACGGGTGCTCGATGCCGTTCGGCGGCGCTACACGGCACCCGCGACGGCGCCCGAGGCGTAACAGCCCGACAGGAGGCGGTCATGAGCGACGACCGGCATGGCAAAGACGACAAAGACGGACGCGGCGAAAATGGACCTGTCTTCTCCGCGCGCCAGGCTTCGCAAGGCGAGATCATCCTGCGAACCCGCACGCGCCGGATCATCTTCGTGGCAGGACTGGTCGGCATCCTGATCCTGGCGGCGGTGGTCAGGTTCGCGATCGGTTGAACCTGCCTTGTTGCAGCAGCCGCCGCGACAGGGTGTGTCGGGCAAGGCTGACCGCGATTGGAACCCGGGCGCCGACTTGGCGTTCAACCTCCATCGAGAAGGAGAAACGATCATGCCCCGAGGCGATAAATCCAAATACACCGACAAGCAGGAACGCAAGGCCGACCATATTGCCGAAGGCTACGAGAAGCGTGGCGTCTCCGACAAGGAAGCCGAGCGGCGCGCATGGGCGACGGTCAACAAGGACGATGGTGGCGGCAAGAAGGAAGGCGGCTCCGGGCGTGGCAAGCACACAGGTCACCCAGCGGCGCACAAGGGCGGCAAAAGCGGCGGAAAGGCGTCCGCTTCCCGATCGGCCGCCAGCCGGTCCGAATCGGCAAAGAAGGCGGCGGCGACCCGCAAGAGGAACGCCGAACACCACGCCCACTGACCGACCGCGAGGATTGGACGCCGGCATGAAATCGCGACTCGTCAACGAGGCCAATGGCCAACGGACATTTGTCGTGGTGCTCGACCCGGGCGAGGAAGCGTTCGCGGCACTGACCAGCTTCGCGGTCGAGCAGAAGATCGGCAGCGCCTCCCTGACGGCGATCGGCGCGTTCCAACGGGCCACCGTCGGTTGGTTCGACCTGGAGGCGAAGAGCTATCGAAAAATCCCGATCGACGAACAATGCGAGGTCCTGAGCGCGATCGGTGATGTCGCGACGGGCGATGATGGCAAGCCAAGCCTTCATGTCCACGCGGTGCTTGGCTTGAGCGACGGCACGACCAAAGGCGGCCATCTGCTCGAAGGCACCGTTCGGCCGACATTGGAAATTACCGTGGTGGAAGCGCCGGGTCACCTGCGCCGCCGCAAGCGAGCCGAATTCGGCGTGGCTTTGATCGATCTCGGTGCCTGAAGCTGCCGCGGGTGTCGGTTGGCGGGCTTCGCCGCTGGCGCGTGCCCCAGAAAGCGACGTAAAGGCAATGACGGACAGCTTTGCCCTACCCCTGAACACGCCCCCCATGGAGGCCAAGGCAGCCGACGCTCTGCCGGATAGGGAAGGCTTTTGGCAATACGAGCCCAAATGGGACGGGTTTCGCTGCCTCGCCTTCAAAGGCGACACGGATGTCGACTTGCGCGCCAAATCCGGCAAACCGCTCGGTCGTTACTTCCCGGAGCTCGTCGCCATGCTGCGGCAAGTCGAGGCCCGCAATTTCGTGGTCGATGGCGAGATCGTCATCGAGCTCGAAGGCCAGCTTTCTTTCGACGCGCTGCAGATGCGGCTTCACCCAGCCGAAAGCCGCATCCGCAAGCTGAGCGCGCAAACGCCTGCCCGGCTGATCCTGTTCGACATGCCGGTCGCGCCGGGCGGCACGATCCTGCTCGGCGAGCCGTTGTCGCAACGACGCCGGGCGGTCGAGGGCTTCGTTCAGGACTACGCCGAGCCTGGCTTGCGGCTCTCGCCCAGCACGACCGAACCGGCGGCCGCCAGACGCTGGCTTGAGGAAGCCGGCCATGGTTCCACCGACGGCGTGGTCGCCAAATTGCTGGCCGACCCCTACCGTCCAGGGGAACGCGCGATGGTCAAGGTCAAACGGTTGCGTACGGCCGACTGCGTGGTTGGAGGATTCCGCTATCTGACCCGCAGCAAGGAGGTCGGCTCGCTCCTGCTCGGCCTTTACGATGATAGGGGCAAGCTCGACCATGTCGGCTTTACCTCGACCATCGGCAGGGATGACCGGGCTGGCGTCACCCGAAAGCTGGAAAAGCTGCGTGGCGGACCCGGCTTCACCGGCAAGGCGCCGGGCGGGCCTAGCCGCTGGAGCACGCAGCGCAGCGGCGAATGGGAGCCCCTGCGGCCGGAACTGGTGGTCGAGGTCCGCTTCGACCATGTCACCGGCGACAGGTTCCGGCATGGCACCAAACTGTTGCGCTGGCGGCCGGACAAGGCGCCGCGTCAATGTACCATGCAACAGATCCAGTGATGGAGTTCGTGCCGCGGACGCGCTTGCGAAGCCCGGTCGCGATGAGAGCCGACGCAGCGGTCGCCTCTTTGCGAGATGGCTGGAACAACCGTCCTCACGGCAAGTTGTGCTCCAGCTACACCGCTGGTGGGCTTCACGACAATTGGAGATGACAATCATGGCGACTGCGAAGAAAGCGGCAACGAAAGGGCTTGAAGCCCTGTTCCTCGACGGGCTGAAGGACATCTACTACGCCGAGAAGAAAATCCTGAAGGCGCTGCCGAAAATGGCAAAAGGCGCCGAATCCGAAGATGTTTCGGCAGCATTCGAGAAACACCTGCAGGAAACCGAGGGCCAGGTCGACCGCCTCGAACAGATCTTCGAACTCCTCGACAAGCCTGCCAGGGGCAAGACCTGTCCGGCCATCGACGGCATCATCGAGGAGGGTTCGGAAATCCTCCAGGAATACAAGGGCGACCCCGCGCTGGATGCTGGGCTGGTCGGGGCTGCGCAGGCCGTCGAACACTACGAGATCGCGCGCTACGGGACGCTGATCGCTTGGGCCGAACAGCTCGGCAAGAGCGACGTGGTCAAACTCCTCAACGAGACCCTTGAGGAGGAGACGGCGACCGACGAGGCACTTTCCAGCCTTGGCGAGGGCGGCGTCAACGAGCGTGCCCTGGAACAGGCCGCCTAGCTGGCGAGCTGTTGCCCCGGACGCTTCAGGCGATCCGGGGCAAACTCCCCGGATTTCGGAGAACGACAATGGACCCCCGCAAAAGAGAGCAACCCGCAGTTCAGACGGAAGACCCGACGGAGACTGAAGGTCCCACGGTAGAGCAGCAGGACTGGGACGCGCTAGCAGGCGCGAAAATCCTTCCGGATGACGTCGAGGTGGAAGACGAGGCCGACGGCGAATTGCCCGAGGAAGATGACGACAACGCCTACCAGGAAAGCGACGAGGCATTGCCCGACGATGTGGAGGAAGCGGTGCTGTCACGCGATCCTTCAAGGGAAGGCGGCCGCTTCGACGAGGAGTGACCAAACTACGGGCGGATTCCGCTCAGCCGACCGCGTGCATTGGGGGCTCTTCGTTCTCGTCAGGATTGGGTAACGGCGCCTCATCGGGCAATCCTTCCGGCTCCGGTTCGCCGATCGGCTTGGGCTTCCAATTGGGAGCCGGCATGGGTACGTCGCGGTTGGGGTCGGGTTCTCTCGGATCGGGCATCAAATCTGTCTCTCTTTCGGCGAACTGTGCGGGTCGGCTCTGCCCAGCACGGTCGCATGCAGAGCCCGTCCCGAGCGCTCGGGACGGGCACGGAGCCACACAGGTTTGCTAGCGATTCTTGTGGCTTTGCTCGCCAGCTCTCACATGCTGTTCATGGGTTCCGCCACGCGTCGTGCCGGCGCTGTCGCCGCCTTGTTGGCGATGGTTGTCACCGGCCGCCTGCTGCTGACGGCGATTCTTATCGTCCATGTTCTTGTGGCTCTGCTGGCCTGCTTTCACATGTTGCTCATGGCTACCACCTTGATTGGGCATCTTCTTCTCCTTTGAGTTATGCGAGGCGGTCAACCGCCTCAAGGGTCAAAGACGCTGGCGGCCAGGACGTTCCCTCACGTAATATTTCGTGAATCGGACCGTCCATGGGGTAGGCCAGATCAGACGATAAGCTGCTCGATCCTGATCGGAAGATCGCGGATGCGTTTGCCAGTCGCATGGTAGACCGCGCTGGCAACGGCGGCCGCCGTGCCGACATTGCCCAGTTCTCCGAGGCCTTTGACGCCTGCCGGATTGACCTCGTGGTCAATCTCCGGAACCAGAATCACCTGGAGATCCTTGATGTCGGCATTGACCGGCACGAGGTAGTCCTGCAGATCTCGATTGACGTAGCGGGCATAGCGGCTGTCGACCTCGGTCGCCTCATGCAGCGCCTGGCCGATGCCCCAGATCATTCCGCCCATCAGTTGGCTGCGCGCCGTGCGCGTGTTCATGATGCGGCCAGCGGCAAAGGCCCCGACAATGCGCGGCACGCGGATTTCCCTGGTAAGGCGATTGATGCGAACTTCGATGAATTCCGCGCCGAATGCATATTTCACCGAATCCTCGTCCTGCTCGCCGCCGTGAAACTCCGGCTGGCCGGCATAGAGCTTCTTGAGCGCTTCGGGGCTCGCCCCCTTGGGCGCATACTCGGCATACTCCTCGATCGCCCCCACCCGCATGGTTTTCAAGACGTCCTCGACCTTTGCCGAAGCGCCGCCCTTGGCAATGATTTTGCCATCGAGGATATCCAGCTCCTCATTGTGGGCGCCGGCAAGCGCACCACCTTCGCCGGTCGCCGCGGCAAACAGCTTCGTCCTGATCGCGTCGCAGGCCTTGAGCACCGCCGAACAGACGCTTGCCGTGGAGATAGAGCCTCCCGACACGGGCGCCGGGGGCAAGGTGCTGTCGCCCATCTCGACGCTCACCCTGTCCATGGCGACACCGAGGCGCTCTGCTGCCATCTGGCCGGCGACCGTGCGCACGCCGGTGCCGATTTCATGCGAGCCGCTCTGGACGCGCACATCGCCGTCGACGGTCAGCCATACGCGCGCAGCGCAGGGAGCCGACGAGGTCGGATAGACTGCCGTCGCGCAACCCATGCCGATCAACCAGTCGCCGTCGTGCATCGACCCGACCTTGGCGTCCCGCTTCGTCCAGCCGAATGCGTCCGCCGCCTGATCGTAGCATTGCATCAGCGAGCGGCTCGAGAACGGCTTTCTCCCGATCGGCTCGGCTTTTGGCTCGTTCACCCTTCGGAACTCCACCGGGTCCATGGCCAGGGCCACCGCCATCTCGTCCATGGCGTTCTCCAGCGCATAGACGTAAGGCGTCTCGGGAGGCGAACGCATGTAGCCGGGCGTGTTGCGGTCCGCCTGGACCAGCGACACGTGCGTAAGCACCGCGCCGTAATCATACATGCGGCCGGTCGCCGACGTTCCCCCGACCACGTAGGGATCGGGGCGCGATGTCACCTCCCAGCCCTCATGCGCGAAAGCGGTTATGCGGCCGTCCTTGTCGGCGCCCATGCGGATCCGGTGTCTGGTCTCGGCGCGATAGGTCTGGGTACCAAACGCCTGCATGCGGCTGACCACGCAACGCACCGGCCGGCCGAGACGCCTTGCCGCAACCGCGACGATCGCCGTGCGGGCCGTCATCGGTCCCTTCGAGCCGAATGCGCCGCCGATGTATGGGCTGACAATGCGAACCTTCGCCGGATCGATCTTCAACTGCCTGGCAAGTTCCGCCTTCCAGCCGGTGACGTTCTGGGACGGCTCATGAATGGTGAGTTGATCGCCCTGCCACATTGCCGTCGTCGAAAACAGTTCGATCGGATTGTGGTGCTGCGTTGGTGTCGAATAGCGTGCATCGATCCTGACCGGAGCAGCGGCATAGGCAGTATCGAAATCGCCGACCTTGACGTCTTCCTTGAACATCGGGCTTTTGCCCGCGGCGGCAATGGTCGTTGCTCCAGGGCTGTCGAAGCCCGCACTCGGTTTCTCCTCGGCGTAGTCGGCGCGGATCAGCAGCGCAGCCTCCTCCGCCGCCTCGAAGGTCTCGGCGACCACCAAGGCAATGATCTGCCCATCGTGAAAGACCTTCCGGTCATGCAGCGGCGCGATCGAGGCGGCGGCGGTATTGCCGAATTTCGGCTTGTCCACCGCGTCCATGTCGCCATAGGTCACGATGTCGAGCACGCCCGGCACCGCTCGGGCATTGTCCAGGTGAAGTGCCGTCACCGTGCCCCTGGCGATACTGCTGGTGGCCAGCACGCCATAGGCGACATTGGCCGCCGCGAGGTCCGCCGGATAACTCGCCTGGCCGGTCACCTTCAGCCGCCCGTCGATGCGCGGCAGCGGGGCACCCATGTTCTCCTTGGGCTGCGGAGCGGCTGCGTTCATGATCACACCTTCATGTCACGGGTTTCGAGGAGCGCCCGCACCAGCGTCCGTTTGCCAAGCTCGATCTTGAACGCATTGTGGCCGCGCGGCCTGGCATCGGCGAAAGCCGTCTCCGCGGCCGCCCGCGCCATTGCCTCGTCCAGCATCTTGCCGTGCAGGACCGCTTCCGCTTCCCTCGCCCGCCACGGGACCGTGGCGACGCCGCCAAGGGCTATGCGTGCCTCGCGGACGCTGTTGCCGTCGAGGTCGAGAGCGACCGCCGCGGAAGCCAGGGCGAAGGCATAGGATTCGCGGTCACGAACCTTAAGGTAGCGGGAACGCCGGGTCCAAGGACCCGCGGGCACATCGATGGCGGTGATGATCTCGTCAGCGGCGAGGCCGGTCTCGACATGAGGGGTATCGCCGGGCAGGCGATGCAGGTTGGCGAACCGGATTTCGCGCGCGCCGCCAGAACCCTCGACATGGAGGTTGGCGTCAAGGGCAATCAGTGCCTGGGCGAAATCACCATGATAGGTGGCGATGCAGGCATCACTGACGCCCAGCACCGCGTGTTGCCTATTGAAACCGTCCATTGCCGCGCAGCCCGAACCCGGCTGGCGCTTGTTGCAGGCCCATGAGATCTCCCTGAAATACTCGCACCGCGTCCGTTGCAGCACGTTGCCGGCAAGGCTGGCCATGTTGCGGAGTTGGCCGCTGGCTGCCAGCCTGAGGCTGTCGGCAATGACCGGATAGTGGAGCTTGACGTCTTTATCGTCAGCCGCCTCGCCCATCCGCACCAGCGCGCCGAAACGAACCCCTTCGGTGGTGACGCGGATTTGCCGAAGCGCCGGCTCGGAGAGACGATTGAGATCGAGCAGGCGGTTCGGCCGGGCAACGTCGAGCTTCATGTAGTCGGCCAGATTGGTGCCGCCAGCGATGAATTGCATGTCTGACTGGGTCGGCGGCCGATCCGGCGCGGCAAAGTTCGAAGCGAGGGCGACAGCCGCCGGGATGTTGGCCGGTTGCTCGAGAACGAAAGGACGCATGTCAGGCTCTCCCGGTTTCGTCGCGAGCCTGCACGATCGCGGCCACGATGTTGGGGTATGCGGCGCACCGGCAGATGTTGCCGCTCATGTATTCCCGGATATCGGCCTCGGAACCGGCGTGGCCTTCGTTGACGCAGCCGATGGCCGACAGAATCTGGCCCGGCGTGCAATAGCCGCACTGGAAGGCGTCATGGTCGATAAAGGCCTGCTGCATCGGATGCAGGGCGCCGTCGCGCGAGGCGAGCCCCTCCACGGTCGTCACATCCTTGCCCTGCATCATCACCGCGAAGCTCAGGCAGGAGAGGACCCGTTTTCCGTCGACGAGCACGGTGCATGCACCGCATTGCCCATGGTCGCAGCCTTTTTTCGTCCCGGTCAGCCCAACGTGGTCACGCAAGGCGTCGAGCAGGCTGGTCCTGGTGTCGAGCGAAAGCTCGTAAGCTTGCCTGTTGATACGAAGCGAGGTGACGACCGGCTCCCGGAGCTTGGAACGGGACGCGGCCACTTCCTCCGCCTTGGCCTCAGGAGACAGGAGCGGTGCGACCGCAGCGGCCGAAACCGTGCCCGTCATGAAACGTCTCCGGCTGAGGCTAATTGGCTTTGGGACGAGGGTTTCGGACATGGCTCGCTCCTGGGCTGGCTTTCGCCGCTAACCTTTCACTCCGGGCATTTGTTCCGAATGCAGTGCGACAAAACCCAGCCTGATCGCGAAAGAGTGATTTTGCTCCCGCATGGCGGTGAGGCGCGGCTAAACCTGATCGAAGTGGCTTTGCCGGCATGGCGACAAGCAAGAAGAACGACGGTCGAGGCGGCATCCTACTCAATGACATGTGGAGTATGCCGCTTGTCCTCCTTCGGATCGACGTCAATACGTGCCTTTTTCGGATCGAAGGCGCCATGACGCGCGATGGCCAGGGCCGCGGTATCCGGCGTCTCATACGCCCACATGAAGTCATCGGCCGAGCCGCCGACAGCATGAACACGCCAATAGCTCGCTGTTCCCTTCAACGGGCACTCGCTGGTGGTGTTGGTCTTCTCGAGGAGGTCGAAATAGATATCCTCGAAGGGGATATAGAAGACCGGCTCATGGCCCTCCTCCCGAAGAATTTTCGCACGGTCGCTTGCGGCGACTATCGCGTCGGAGAACCGGACCGTCACCGTGCCGAGGAATGGTTCTATGCTCATGCCGCCGATAGGGCGCCTGGAAATCGCTTCTAAACCTTGCATCTGAATTCTCCTTGGCCAGCGTCTTGATGGTTGGATGACATTTGTCTTCCACGCGTGAAGTCGAAATGCGCGGCAGTGGATTGAGGTTCCGGTCCCTCCGGAAATCCTGGCGTCCGCAGTCATCAGCCTAGCCGCGCCAGGGGAATGACCGGAGCCTCATCCGTCAGGCCAGCCACGCAAGCGGCAGCGGCGTATAGCAATAGGAAATCACGTTCATTTGGTCGCCGGGGCAGTTGGCTGATCGCCACCGGTCGTCGACTTCGGTCTGGCGTCCTGGTCGACTGGTGGGTTCTTGGTGACGGTGTCGGTGTTGGCCTTCGTCGGCTCGGTGTTGTTGTCACATGCGGTGAGCGCAAGACCCGTTGCCAGGATCAGAAAGGATAGGAACCTCGTCATCGCCATCTCCTCGGGTTGACACTCGACAAACGAGGTTCCGCGATTTTGGTTGCCGCCGTGGCCACCTCTTCCAAGGGGGAGCCGTTCCCTTCATCGATCGTTTCCGCGATGTATTCAGTAAGATCGCCCACCTCATCCTGGATGTCCTGCGCCGCGATCCCCTCATCTTGCGCATCCGCCACGCACTGATTTGCGAGTTCCTCCGCGGCATCGATGCCGGACATAGGGATAGGCTCGTCAACGACGTGTTCTTCGATCCAATCCGAAATGAAGTGGGCTGTTCGATTGACGATCAGGTCGGCGTCCTCGGACAACTCCGCTTCGCCCCTGAGCTTATCCCTGGTTGTCGTTCTCATCGGACACACCCGTTCACTTGACCAATTTCAAACGCCGATCGGCCGCAAAAGATGCAGGGAAGGAGGAAAATCGTGATCGGCCGCGCATCGGGAACGGGTGTCTTCATCCCGCGTTGTCAGCCACGCTTTGGACATCAGCGAACCCGGTAATGGCTTTGAAACCACAACGAGGCTCTCCGCCGAACGACAAGCAGCCCTCGCTGATCGATGAGGAAGCAGCCGGCCGCGCGGCCTCGACAACGAAGGACAGCAACGCCGCGGCAGGGCGGGAGCCAGGAAGCCGTGGGCGCGACGCCACGTGGCCATCTCAAATCACTGGGCTGGGGTGGAAGGACATCTTCTGGCGACTTTGGGAAGAGTTCAACAAGGACCGGGTTCTGCTGGTGGCTGCCGGCGCAACCTTCTATCTCCTGCTCGCCTTGTTTCCCGCCCTGGCAGCCTTCATCTCGATCTATGGCTTCGTCGCGGACCCGGTCACGGTCGCCGACCATGTCGCTTACCTCCAGGGATTGCTACCGCAGGGCGGGCTCGATCTTATCCGCGATCAGTTGCAGGCCTTGGCCCGCCAGAAAGCAGGCGCTCTCGGCACAGGCTTTTTCATAGGCCTGACAATCGCCCTCTGGAGCGCCAACAGCGGCATGAAGGCGCTCTTCGACGCGATGAACATCGCCTACGAAGAGCGTGAGAAACGCTCGTTCATTACCCTCAATCTGATGTCGATCCTGTTCACGGTCGGAGCCCTGCTCATCGGCATCGTGCTGCTGCTTACGGTGGGTGTTGTCCCGGCGCTGTTGCGCTTTTTCTACCTTGATGCCTGGACAGAAACCGTGGTTGCGGTATCTCGATGGCCCATCCTGGTAGTGTCGATCCTAACCGGCATTTCCTTGCTCTACCGCTTCGGGCCGAGCCGGGAACATGCGAAATGGCGATGGTTGAGCTGGGGAGCGCTTGCGGCAACCGCGGCATGGATTATCGCGTCGTGGCTGTTCTCGTTCTACCTCCAGCATTTTGCCAACTATAACGCGACATACGGCTCGCTCGGTGCCGTGGTCGGCCTGATGATGTGGACATGGATTTCAGTCATCATCCTGATCGCCGGCGCCGCCATCAACGCGGAAATGGAACATCAGACAGCCTGTGACTCGACCACAGGCCCGGCGGTTCCCATGGGTGAGCGCGGCGCGGTCGTCGCCGACACATTGGGCAAGACTGCGGACTGATGAAACTTTCAGGTAGATGTCCCATCGTCACCTGCACGAGCGACAAGGTTCGAGCCACTCTCACCAAGTGCGGCTATCGTCTATAAAACGGGAATGCTGGTACTCAGCGCCCCAGGTTGATGGGAGGGCGGTCCTATTGCCCAATCGGGCAGGCCAAAGAGGATGAGCAGCCACACACCGACTGGCTGAAGGGCGTCGCTGCCCATGGCGCTGGCGGGAAGTCAAAACAGGAACCTTTGCCAAGGCTTTGCCGTTGAAACCGCGTTCGCCATCGCGGACATCACCCTTCAGTCTGCTGAAAGCCAGTTCCGTGGATACGAAGCCTCAGAAAAGCGAGCCGGACCCATCCGACGACAGGGCTGGACAAAGCAAGCGTCTCGCCAGCCAGCCAAGTTCGCGGCACGACAAATCGGACGATCGGCAAATGGACGACAGGCCGCAGAAATCGAACCTGCTGGGCTTTCCCAGGCGCCATCCCTATTGGACAGCGGCAATTGTCCTCCTGCTTCTGCTTGTTGCGATGGGTGTAGCGATCTGGTGGCTGAATACGCGTCAGTATGAATCCACCGATGATGCCTTCATCGATGCCCGCACGGTAACGGTGAGCGCCGAGATTGCCGGGCGTATCACCGATGTGGCCGTCACCGACAACCAGCCGGTGCGCAAGGGTGACGTTCTCTTGCGCATCGACGACAGCGACTACCGGGCATCGCTCAGCCAAGCGGATGCCGGCGTAGCCGCCGCTCAGGCCGACATCACCAATGTGGCGGCCCAGATCGAGGCGCAAAATGCCAAGATCGACGCCGCCCAGAAGCAGGTGGCGCTGGCCCAGGCAGCGCTCGACTTCGCCAAGGCCGAAGACCAGCGCAATCGCGAATTGCTGACGAAGGGCACGGTGACGCAGCAGCAGGCGCAGCAGGCTGCATCGACCCTTCGACAGGACCAGGCAACCCTGGACAGCGCCGAGGCGGACGTGGCCGCGGCAAAGAGCCAGGTGACAGTGCTGCAGGCACAGACCAAAAGCGGCGAAGCCAAGCTTCACCAGGCACAGGCCAGCCGGGATCAAGCCCGCACGGCATTGACCCGTACCACTATTACAGCCCCTGTCGCCGGCCGCGCGACAAGCATTTCGGCCGCCATCGGCACCTACACCCAGCCGGGTCAGGTGCTCATGATGTTCGTTCCCAACGAAGTCTGGGTAAAGGCGAACTTCAAGGAAACCCAACTCGACAGGATGCGAACCGGACAGCCGGTCGACATCGATATCGACGCCTATCCGGACAAGACCTTTCATGGCCATGTCGACAGCCTGCAGGCCGGCAGCGGCACCGCCTTCAGCCTGCTGCCCGCCGAAAATGCCACCGGCAATTTCGTCAAGGTGGTGCAGCGTGTGCCGGTCAAGATCGTCTTCGACAACCCGCCCGATGTGCTGCTCGGCCCAGGCCTGTCGGTGGTGCCGACGGTCAAGGTGCGATGAGCCGCGACAACGCCAGCGACCAGGGCGAAAGCCGATCCGCGGCCGGTGAGCGCAATCCCTGGCTCATCGCCATCATTGTCTCCATTGCCACCTTCATGCTGGTGCTCGACACCTCGATCGCCAATGTGGCGCTGCGCAACATCGCCGGCAGCCTGGCTGCCGGCATGGATGAAAGTACCTGGGTCATCACCACCTATCTGGTCGCCAACTCCGTGATCATTCCAATCAGTGGGTGGCTGGCCAGCGTGATCGGCCGCAAGCGCTACTACACGCTTTGCGTCGCGACGTTTACCCTGGCATCGCTGCTGTGCGGGCTGGCGCCCAATCTCGAGATGCTCATCGTCTTCAGGATCCTGCAGGGCCTCGGCGGCGGCGGCATGGCGCCAAGCGAGCAATCCATCCTGGCCGACACCTTTCCGCCTGAAAAGCGCTCGCAGGCATTTGCCCTCTACGGCATCGCCGTCATCGTCGCGCCGACGGTCGGGCCGACCATCGGCGGCTGGCTGACCGACAATTTTTCGTGGCACTGGATCTTCTTCATCAACGTGCCGTTCGGCATCATGTCACTGGCGTTGGTGCAGTGGCTGCTGGTCGAACCGGAGGTACTCGAACGCGAACGCCAGCAGCGGCTGAAAGGAGGTCTCAGGATCGACTGGGTCGGATTCATCCTGGTGGCGACCGCGCTCGGCTGCCTCGAAATCTTTCTCGACGAGGGCCAGCGCAACGACTGGTTCGCGTCGAGCTTCATCACGACTTTCGCCATTATCTCGGCGATCTCCTTCGCCCTGCTGATCCCATGGGAATTCCGCCACCGCGATCCGATCGTCGACATGCGCCTGCTGTTCACCCGCCAGTTCGGTACATCCTTCCTGGTGATGATGGCGGTCGGTGCGGTGCTGTTCAGCACCACGCAGCTGATGCCCCAGCTGCAGCAGACCGCCTTCGACTACACGGCGACGCTATCGGGCCTGTCGATGATGCCGGGCGGCATCGCCATGCTGATGCTCATGCCGATTTCGGGATTTGCCGCCGGCATCGTCCAGCCAAAATACCTGATCATGGCGGGCATGGCGGTGGTGGCGATCGGCCTGTGGCATATGACTTCGCTTACGCCCGACGCCAGCTTCAGCTTCTTTGCCTTTGCCCGCATCTTCCTGATGATCGGATTGCCGTTCCTGTTTATCCCGATTTCGACTGCGGCATATGTCGGTCTGGCGCCGCAAAAGACCAACCAGGCCTCGGCCTTGATCAATGTTGCCCGCAATATCGGCGGCAGCATCGGCGTGTCGCTCTCCAACACCGTGATCGCCCAGAACGCACAACTCCATCAGGCGAACCTTGTCGGCCACACCGCGCAATCGTCGCCCGCCTACCAGCAGGTGGTACGGCAGGCGACCGAGCACTTCGTCGCCGAGGGTTCCTCGATGCTCCAGGCCAAGCAGCAGGCCATTGGCTGGATCGGGCAGTTGATCGCCCGCCAGGCTTCACTGCTCGCCTATATCGACGTCTTTCGCTACTGCGCGGTGGCAACGGCGCTGCTGGTTCCTCTCGCCCTTCTGCTGCGGTCTTCGCAAGGAAACCCGACCGGCAATAGCGGGGAGGCGTCTGGACCTCCTGGATGACAGGAACCGATCGCCGGCCGGTCCGCACCGCGAACCGCTCCAAGCGGAACGGATCGTCTTCTTGCCGGTTGTGAAGGAAAGGAGATTTCCCATGTCAGACGGTATCATGTGGCTAATCGTCGTCGCCGGCGGGCCAGCGTTGCTGGTCATACTGATTGCCTATGTCCTGGTAACCCGCCGTAACCGTGGTCCGGTTGAACGCAGGGAAAGCGACCGCGCTACCGATCAGCTCTATCGCGAGGACGATCGGCGATAGCTTGCGCATTGGCGGTGTAGGAGGTCGTCGCGGACATGCAACGACCTCCCCTTGGTCTCACCGCATCAAGCACCGCCTCAGGAACGCAAAGAGCCTGTTCCCGCTGATCGTTGCACGGACCCGAGCCGCGGCCCATCGGGCTTTCATGGTGGCACCGACGTGGCAATCACAGACAATGTCGTGGAGTTGCCAGTCGCTCAATTCGAAGAAGCGCTTTGCCTCGCCGTATGTGTCGTCCCCCAGCCCCGATGCACGCAAGATCGGGTCTTCGAAGGCAACCGCGAGTGCCGATCCTTCCCCACGTGCGATGGCCCGTGCTTCAGGACGCAAATGTTCCGTGCCGGTTAGCGCACCGAGGCATCGTTCGGGATTTTGCTCGAGAAGTTCAGCCCAACGCGCGATGCGTTCATTACGTGTCATTACCGAAAACGGCGCCAGCGGCTCAATCCTGGCGACGGTTTGGAGCTGGTCGAGTGTCTGATGTTTCATGGTCGGCTCCTGTCTGAGAGGGAGAAGCACCCACGCCTTCTGAAGAAATTATCGCCCGGCAGGGCTTCGACAAGACGGAGGTTTGACGAATTCGCCGCTGGCGACGAACTCCAAAATAATGTCGCGGGCAAACAACCGTGATCAGCTCGCACTATCGCGCCGCCACTTCCTGGCAGAGCGTTCCAACTGAATGCTCGCACGATGCCGTGGCGTCAGAGTTCCAGCAGGGCATAGGGGCGGCCGTTCGGTTTGGCCACGTGCATGGCGACGTTGTAAACCTTGGCGCCGCCGGGCGTTTGGCCTTCATAGGAGCCGCGATGCGCGTGACCGTGCACAACGGCGCTGACCTTGAACCGATCGATCGTCTCGGCAAGGCGTGAAGAGCCAAGAAACGGAAATATCTCCAGCGGTTCTCCCTCGACGGTCTCAGCGATCGGCGCGTAGTGGAGGACCACGAGCGTCCGCTTCGCCCGTACCTGGCGCATCGCGTTTTCGAGGCGCATTGCCTCGTTGACACTTTCCGAGACCATCGCCTTGATCGCGGGTTCGCCGAAGGAGCCGAGCATGCGCGATCCGAAGCCACCGACGAACCCTTTCACGCCGACGAAGCCGACCTCCTCGATTTCGACCGCATGGCCATCGAGAAGGTGAACGTGCGCCTGGCGCAGGATGTTTGCGACGTCGTCCACCGCGCCGGATTCGTAGTCGTGGTTGCCGAGCACCGCCACCACGGGGATCGAGCAGTTGCGCAGGTCCTCGGCGAGCATCTCCGCCTCACGAGGCTTGCCGAGATTGGTGAGATCTCCCGTCAGGACGAGAATCTCGGCTTCCCTCGATATCTCGCCGAAGAGATCGCGATACGAGGTTCGGGGATCTTCCCTGACATGCAAATCCCCCATGGCAGCAACTCTGAGCGTCCCTGCGTTATCCTTCGGCGCGACGTTCTCCAGGCGGTCAGGCATCACGAAAATCTCCCACGCCGCCGACGCCGGCGAAGCCCCATTCCTTGACGTCGATCTCGTAGTCGGTTTGCGACAGCAGCCGCCCGCGGCAGATCTTCATCCTGGGGGACGGCAATTGCCGTTGCTTTGCGAGGCGGTCGAGCAGTTCATCGAGGAGCCATGCCGGGATGTGATCGCGCTCGCTTGGGTAAATCCATCTGAAGTTGATGAGCTGCATCAGCAGGACCTCCCAATGAACCTCCAGATAGGAAAGCAGCCGGTGCCAATCTATCTGGTCGTGTGCCTTGAGGATCGTGTGGGCGATATCGGCGCCGTCGTGCCGGCCCCTGTCTTGAATGAAGCATTTGGACCAGATGAGTTCGGTCGGCCCGATGATCCGCACACGGCTGCCCAGCAACTCGGTCTGTCTGGCGTGCTCCAGCCATCGATCGCCAACAGGCATCATGCCGTTGGCCGATCCGAAGATGACGTCGAAGAAATGCCTGCCCTTGAACACCTTGCCAAGCCACCGGTCGTCCACGATTTCGACGGCATATCCAAGCTCCTTGAAATGGGCGAGGATCCGCGCGTAGTCACCGGCCTTGCAGAAGATATCGAGATCCTTGGTCTGGCGAGTGACGCCGGTATAGGCGCTTACCGCATAGGTTCCAGCGACCAGAAAGGGAATGTCCGTGGCGGTGAGCTCGCGGACGGCTTCCATGTAGAACACCTCCGCGCCGGCGTGCTTAAGCGTCGGCGCCGCCTTTGCATTGATCAACGGGAGCGAAACCAGGACGTCTTCGCGTGATCGATCGGTGGTCATCAATGATGGCTCCTAGCCGCCAACCGACAAGTCGGCCGCTGGGACAACAACGTCGACCCCTCCATGGTTCCGCCTTGCGGGCGGGGTCCGTTTCGTCATGGGGCGATCTGTTCTGAGCGGCGGAGATTCCGCTGGGAACATGGCTTCAAACGAGATCGAACCCAGCCCGATATCCTCGAGATGGGTTCGATGGTGCTTAAACGCCGCAAAGCGCCCCAGCATAGCGCGGCAAGATCGATTTCCGCGACCTCGTCGCTGCGTGCCAGTCAGAGGAACGTGAGCCGCTTTCAGGGTCGATTGATTGCACGTCCGCCGTCGCGATCGATCTCGCCCGGCACGTATTCGCCTGCATTGGCATCGAAGCCGGTCCAGCCGTCGGCCTCGTACGATCTGCGGCGTTCGGCCAGGTCCACCGATCGGGATTGCCCCAAAATCTGCTCGGCATTCGGCACGAGTTCGTCCTCCACCTTGGCCGTCACCAAGGTACCGCCGCGGCGTACACCTTCCGCATAGACGTGCGCATCGCGCTCGGGCACGCCCGATTCCGTCAGAGCGCCAATGATGCCGCCGGCCGCTCCACCGGCCACGGCACCGGCAACCGCACCGGCGGCGGTGGCGGCGAGCCATCCGGCCGCGACCACCGGGCCAACACCCGGGATGGCCATGACGCCAAGTCCCGTGAGCAACCCCCCGGCGCCGCCGATCACGGCTCCGATTCCGGCACCGCTGCCAGCGTCTTCAGCGGCCTCGGAACGATTTGCGTCGTACCAGTCATCCGAGTTGTTGGCGACGATGCTGATGTTGGAATGCGGGACTCCCGTCGCCTCAAGCTCGCCGACCGCATCGGCCGCGTCGTCATAATTATCGAACAGTCCAGTTACGGTTTTCATGTGATTTCTCCTGATCCACGCTCACTTGCTTGCGGCAACCACGTTGCCCTGGTAGTCGACGCCAACGTTGAGGTTTTCGCCTCCCTTGGCCGCCTGGCCGCGCCAGATGCCCTGATCGTCCTTGGTCAGCTTCGACACGTTCGAATATCCGGCGTTCTCGATACGGCTCTTGGCCTGGGCTTCGGTGAAGCTGTTTGCACCAGGAACGAGGGCGGCGGCGTTGGGAGTATTGTCGGTCTTCACCGCCGGCGTTGTCGCTCCCGTAACGGAATCTTGCCCGGCGGCGATCTTTTCGATCGCCTGCTGGTGCATCTTCAGTGTGCCGACCGTTTGCTGGGCAAAAGTCTTGAGCGCGGCGTTGTCACCCCCGCTGGCATAATCCTCGAACAGCTTGACGGCTTCGTCATGCGCCTTGCGCTGCGCGTCGACATAGGCCGGATCAATCGGCCCCTGCGCGTTCTTGAGCTTATCCAGATCGCCCTGATGCTGAGCGTCGAGCGCTGAGGGCACCTTCAGTTTTTGTTCGCCGGCGACCGCTTGCAGCTTGGTGTTGGCGGCGCCGTGGTCCCGGATCATCATCTGGGCAAAATCCTTGATGCGCTGGTCCTGGGCCTTGCCCAAGGCAATCTGACTCGAGTCCACTTCGAACTTGCCGCCGACGGCAGCCTTGTCGACAAAATCCTGGGCGCTGTCGGCCGCGAAGGCAGGCATTGCGAGAACCGTGGAAGCAACCGCGAGGGATGCGAGAAGGTGTCGTGTTTTCATCGGCTTTGTCCTTGTCGGTGAGCGAATTTGCGCTGCGTCCTAACAAGCCAAGATGCGCTTTGTTCCGCTCTCCAGGCCCCATGCCGCTAGACCCGGCAGCGCCAGAAAACCATGGGTGGAGACGAGCGGCTCAGGCGTCGTTATTCCAAATTCCAAACGCCAGGTGCACTGGAACAAATCGACTGTCGCGGCGTTAGAGGCCGTCCGCGGAAGGCTCCGTGGAGCAACAGGCGAAGGTCTTGGAGGGGCGGGTGCGTACAGGCCATTTCAGAAAACCGATCGTTATTCAACCTGGCCGCATAGACCGCGACAGGGTTGTGGTCTCTGTGTCCGATGCCGCCGAAGTGCTGCTGCGGGACTGGCCAAAGCCGACGTCGGAAAGGCGTCTTGCCGCGATCAGGGCCTGCCTTGCGGTGATGCGTGGCGAAAAGCCTCCAAGGGTTGCACGACAGGCGTTCATTGTTGCGGCCAAGGACGCCAGGATTCTGCTCGGCGATCAAATCTAGTCGTTGGCGCTATGCGCACCACCGCTGCGGATTTGGCAGAGCCTGGTTCGAACGAGAGAGGTCAGTGCCAAGATGTCAATTCCTACACCGGCCTCTGCCAGAGGCGAGATCCAGGGGGGAGAGACGCAGGACAAAACGCCGGGCTTCGATCCTGCCGTTGCTCCGATGGAGACCGATGCCGAGGCGGCGGACACACAAAATCCGATCCCTACGGAGCCGCCACGTTCCCGCCGGCCGAAATTCGAAAATGACGCCAGCTTCGCCAATGCGATGCGGCCGGTCGAAGGCGAGCCGGAACTACGACCTCGCAGCAACTGGCCGCTGTTGGTCGTTGCAGCCGTCGTTTTGGCAGCGGCCGCGGTTTTTCTGGCGGCGAGCATGCTTCGGTGAAACGTCTGCGAGAAAGCGCGGCGACGGCCTATTCGCGAAGATCGGGTGCGCTCTTCATGCCGGAAAGTTCGGTTATCGGACACAGCAGCCGCGGCCGCGCCGGGTTAGAAATGTCGAGCTTGTCCCAAGGGATGCGGTATAGGCCATCGCGGCGGCGCAGCCGAAAGAGATCGAGCACGGCCACGCCTATGGCCGAGGTCGAAAGACGCTCGAAAGCGGCGTAGACGCCGACATGGAATTCGGTAACGACAAAATCGTCGCCATCCGGTTCGGCGCGGATTTCCTCGATGTAGCCGATGCTCTTGCCCCGCTGCGAAAGCACGCGTCGCCCAGCCAGATGTTCAAGATTGACGATGGTCATCATCAAGCTCCCGGAATGCGTCCGATGACATGATCGCGCAACCAGTCCTGCCAGGCGAAGATCGTCGTGCGACGCACATCGATATCGAACTCGATGTCGACGCCGATATCCTTCACCTTGTGCCAGGCGATCCGATGCGGCTCGCCGTGGCGCTTGCCACCCAGCTTTGCCGCGAGTTGCGCCATCCATCGCCCCGGCCACGTGCCAAGGCGACGCGCCAAAGTGATGGAGCCGAGTTCGATCGCGACGATCCTTGGGGGCTTGCCCTGCCGCAATTCGGCCACCAGCCCATCGACCTTGCCGATTTTGACCTGGCGGCGGTCGACCACCTGCTTGTCCAGGAGATCACGCAGCAACTCCATCATGTGCCTCCGAATATCTGCAGCGGGATCGTCACCACGGCCAGCACAAAGCCGAGCGCGATGATGAAGATGACCGCGGCATTCGAGAGAATGCCGTTGCGATGCTCGCCGACGTAGCGTTCGTCGTTCAGCAGAAAAAGGAATGGAACCACCGTCAACGGCAGGCTGGCCGCCGTCAGCGCCATGGAAAATATGGTGAGCCTCAACGGATCGACACCAAGCATGATCGGGATGGCCGCAAGCAACAACGATATCGTATACACGGCGCTGAAGCCTGGATTGTCGCGCGGCTTGCGGTCCTCGCCCCAGGTCCAGCCGAAACCTTGCGCCACGAGGTAAGCCTGTTGCAGCGCGACTTCGAGTGCAGCGCCGAAGCAGGCAATGGCGAGAGAGGCTACGAACAGGATGAAACCCCATAAGCCGAATACCGGGATCAGCATCAATGGCATTTGGTGATAGTCGTCGACCTGGTTGATGCCGTGCGTGGCCAGCACGAGAGCGGCCACGATCAACACGCCGATCGAAATAGTGCCGCCGAAGGTCATCCCCAGTCCCGCTATGGCCCGGTTGGCGCCGAGGTAGCTCTTGTCCCACTGGTCCTCGATAGCCCCCGAGGAATAGAACATGAACAGGTAGGGCGATATCGAGGCGCCGAGAATGCTGACCGCCATGAACCAGTAATTGGCGGTATCGTGGGCTGGCAGCGAAGGCACTGCGCCAGCCGCGACCGCCGTCCAATCGGGTTTCAGCATCACGGCCGCGACGACGAAACACAACGTCACCAAGCCGAGCATCGACACACCTTTCTCGATGAAACCGAACGTGCCTTTCCAGAGCAGCAGCCATGCCAGAAAAGCCACCGGCAGAGCCCACCACTGGAAGCCTATGCCCGTGGCAAGTTCGAGTGCGATGGCAACGCCGCCGATCTCGGCGGAGAGCACCATGAGACTGAGCAGCAAGGTGGCAAGCAACGGCCACACAAAGACGTTGAAACCAAATCTCTCGCGGATGCCGTCGCAGATCGTGTGATGGCTCACCGCGGCGAACCGGCCGGCCATTTCCACCAGAAAGATGATGCAGATGGTGCCGAGGACCACGGCCCAGATCAACTGGAAGCCGAAGGTTGCGCCCGCTTGGGCCGCCGTTGCCATCGATCCGACTTCAAGGAAGCCGCCAACGCTGGTAACCACGCCAAGCGATATCTCCACGAGCTTCTTCATGGCTTCGGCGCGAAATATCTGGCATAGGCGGTGGCCAGCGTGCGCGAGCCCCGTCGAAGATCCTGCTTTGCGTTTTGGACCTCCGCTCGATTGTCCGCCTGCAATCCCGCTTCGGCGCGAGCCACCGCGGCTGACAGATCCTTGATCGCTGCCGCCAAAGCAGATTGCTCGGCGGGTTCAGCCGTTCCGGCCGATCGGATTTGTGCCTCGGCGTCGGCCAGAGTCTTGCCGGTCGACCGCAGCGTGCCGGCTGTGTATGCGAACGGCGCCGCCCCATCCATCCAGGCATCGAGCATTACCGATACGGTCTGTGCCGCGGAGGCCGCCGTTTTTGATTGCTGCTCGATCTGGTCGGAGGACGAGCATCCCGCCAAGACGCCCGTGAGCAACAGCACGCGCATACAACTCAGCCTCGGATAACGGCCACTAAAGGTCAAAGCCGGCGTTTGGTGCGCCACGAGAATGGTCTCCCGAGCCGATGGAAGTCACGGTCGGCGTGAATTGATCTAGAGCGCCCGGTGTGCCCGTCAATCAAACGCCACCGCTCGGACAGGCGCCGACCGCGAGACATAAGGACCAACGACAGAGGCCCGCCGGCCACGAGACCCAATTCAAGCGGAACAAAGCATCGATTGTGGGATTGGAACACGGGAAGGTGGCGACCCGTCCTGATCATCGACGTGATGGACTGCTGCACAGAGGATTCGGCAATGCCTCGTCTCATAGTCTGGATAGCCATCCTGGCAGCCGCCATCATTGCGGCTTGGTTGTGGCTCGGCAGCCATAGAACGAGCAACGATAGCGGCAGCCAGCCCGCGCCCCACGCGATCGACCAGAACGGCTAATTCACTCCTGCTCTGTTGGATCTGCAGGGTTCTCGATCCTGTATTCGTGGACCAGGCCGAGAACCTGATTTCTCACTGTCTCGCGCGCTTCGGGCTGAATGAAAAGCATCAGCCGGTCGACGGTTTCAACGACCGGCCGCGGCAGGTCCGCTACCGCGTCGGTGAGCTCACTGCCATGTTCATACATGTTGTCCGTCAGCTTCTTGTCCAGATCGGAAAGGATACCCATCACCAAGCTCCATAGCTTTGCTCTCCATGCCGATAATGGTCAGTCCTGCGGAGATGTTCCGAGAAGCACGCAAGCTATGCGAAGCGCGATGGCAGAGCCAGACCGGGAAACCAGCAACCAACCAGACCAGGAGCAGAAGGAACATCAAAAACAGTACGGTGGGATGACAGACAACGCGTTGAGCTGAAATGATATGAAAGACGGCGCCGTCGGTGCCCAAGTTGCGGCTGTTGGCTAGCCGTGAATCACTGCTGCCCCGGCATCTCGGTATTCTCCTTGGGATCTTTCTTGACCCCTGCAGCCGGTGAGGTGTCCGCCGGAGCGTTGCCGCCCTGGTTCTGCTCAGGCGCTCGTTTCAGGGGCGAGGTGCGCCACCCCACATCGACGTAGAGAAAGCCGATCAGGAAACCGACGATGATGACAGCGGCTATCACCAGCGAGAGTAGTGCGTTGCGTCGTTCCATCCTGCGGCTCCCTTCGCCTGCCGAACAGCCACTGACGAAAATAGTTCCACAGCCAGGTGGCACCGAGGCCGGGCGCCGGCCGTCACCGCAGCAGCGTGGCAAACGTAAGGGATCGAGCTCGGCCGGGTCGCGCCAGCGACGTGCGCCCTCGCATGCTCCGGAACTTCAAGAAAGGGCGAAGTTTGGTGTTCGTATTTGAAGGGCGTGATGAAACTTCCGTTGCCGATCATGTCGAAACCAGACGCGGCGTCGCTTTGGATCTCATGCGCGTCTCACGGTTCTCGCCGGCGTCACTACCCGGGCAAGCAACGGCAAAACCCTAACCACCAGATGGCTTCGGTGATGCCGGCTGTGTCGGCTGCGTGCCTTGCTGGTCCCCGCCGGTGCTGGACTGCGGTGTCGGATTGGTATCCGTCGTTGGATTCTTGTTCACCGGCTGGCTGTTCATCGTATCCGTCTTGGATTTGACGGGGTCGGCATTGTTGTTGCACGCCGCTAAGGCGAGCAACGCCGATGCCGACCAAATCAACCACATCGCTTTCATACTGACTTTTCCTGGATGAGTTCGGGTGAAGCAACCTGCAAGGGACCTATTCGATCGAACCGGATGGAAAGCCCTTGTTTGACGGCACTTTTAGCCAGCAAATGATCCAGCTCGCTATCGTCGATGGGGCTGCGAACCAGCTGACGAATGGCCTTGCACGCCAACTCGGTCGAGACGAAGTCATATCTCCTGCTTCTGGCGGATACATATTGTTCGACCAGCATCTTCACGCGCCTGAGCGCGATTTCATCGGCATATTGCATTTTCGTTTCTCCTGCGCGCCGAACTGCCGAGTGTGTGGGTTGTTCCCAGCTGAACTCGAAACACGACCGCCAAGCTCATGAGAAAGCCCGCGCCTCCCGGCCGGGGAGCGCGCGGGCTGATCAGGCTGAGGGGAACCCGATCGCGCGGCGCCAAACAAGGGGAGCGACGACGCCGCACGACACCGAACCTGGATCGGCCTCAGTTGTTCCACTTCGTCATCTTCGCGTTGTTCGTGCCTGAACGCGCCAAGGGGGTCGACTGGCATGGCCCTTCGGCAGCCCGGCATTCGATCCGGTCCACGCGGAACAATCAGGGACCCCGCTGGTTCGGCCGGAACGAACTTCGGAGGACATGATGACCAACGCAAAGCTGGCCGTGGTGACGGGCGCATCGAGCGGCATCGGGAGGGAACTTGCCAAACTATGCGCCAAGGACGGCTATAACCTGGTCATAGCCGCCGACGAGCCCGCGGTCCAACAGGCGGCCGAGGCTCTGGCTTCGCATGATGTGACCGTTGAAGCCGTCGAGGCAGATCTGGCATCCGTCGAAGGCGTCGATCAACTCATTGCGCGGGTCGGCGATCGCGACATCGACCTTCTGTTCCTGAACGCCGGACGCGGCCTCGGCGACGGCTTTCTCGACCAGGACTGGCAGAAGGTTCGCCGGGTCATCGACACCAACATCACCGGCACGGTCTACCTTGCGCATGAGCTCGGCGCCAGGATGGCACGCCGCGGCCGTGGCCGAATTCTGTTCACCGGATCGATTGCCGGCTTCATGCCCGGCACTTTCCAGGCCGTCTACAACGGCACCAAGGCGTTCATCGATTCCTTCTCGATCGCGCTGCGCCATGAGATGCGGGACACCGGCGTCACAGTCACGGTGCTGATGCCAGGGGCGACGCAGACGCGGTTCTTCGAACGCGCCGAAATGATGGATACCAAGGTCGGCACCGACGAGAAGGACGATCCGGCAGATGTCGCCAGAACCGGTTATGAGGCGATGATGGCGGGAGAGGAACAAGTGATCAGCGGCTGGAAGAACAAGCTGCAGGTCGCCGCCGCGCATATCACTCCGGCAGGTACGCTGGCCGAACAGCACCGCAAAATGGCCGAGCCGGGTTCAGCGTCCAGGGACTGATCTCTTCCTGTCTGCGGACGCAGACCCTTTGCGAGTATCGCAAGGTAATCGTCGGTGGCGCCCACTTCGGCTGAATGAAAGCTGCATTTGCCGATACCTCAAAATAGTCAACGCAGGAGCAACAGGATGAAAGCCCTCACATGGCACGGCAAAGGCGATATACGCTGCGATCAGGTGCAGGATCCGGCCATCGAGGATGACCGTGACGTCATCATCAAGGTCACCTGCTGCGCCATTTGCGGCTCGGACCTGCATCTGATGGACGGCTACATGCCGACCATGGAATCGGGCGACGTGCTTGGACACGAGACCATGGGAGAGGTCGTGGAGGTCGGCCGCGGTCATTCCAAGTTCAAGAAGGGCGACCGCATCGTGGTGCCGTTCAACATTTCGTGCGGCGAATGCTGGTTTTGCCAGAAGGGGCTGTTCTCGCTTTGCGACCGGTCCAATCCCAATGCCAAGCAAGCGGCCGAGGTGATGGGACAATCGCCGGCCGGCCTGTTCGGCTATTCGCATCTGGTTGGCGGCTATTGGGGCGGCCAGGCCGAATATCTGCGCGTACCATTCGCCGATGTCGGCCCGATCAAGGTGCCGGAAGGCATGGATGACGAGCAGGTGCTGTTTCTTTCCGACATCTTTCCGACCGGCTACATGGCAGCGGAAAACGCCGGCATCGAGCCCGGCGACACGGTCGCGATCTGGGGCTGCGGTCCGGTCGGCCAGTTCGCCATCCAGAGCGCATGGATGCTCGGCGCCGGTCGCGTCATCGCGATCGACAAGGTTCCGGAACGACTGGCCATGGCTCGCGAACATGGCAAGGCCGAGACACTCGATTTCAGCAATTCAAATATCTACGACGCCCTGATGGCGATGACCGATGGCCGAGGGCCGGATCGCTGCATCGATTGCGTGGGTACCGAAGCCGATGCCGGCGCCAGTGCAGACTCCATGCTCGACAAGGTCAAGGCGGCTGCCTTCCTCGGCACCGACAGGCCACATGTGCTGCGCGAAGCAATCTACTGTTGCCGCAAGGGCGGCACCATTTCGATCCCCGGCGTGTATATCGGCCTCGTCGATCATATCCCCTTTGGCGCCGCGATGAACAAGGGCCTGACGTTCCGTATGGGCCAGACCCACACGCAGCGGTATCTCGAACCGCTTTTGGCCAAGGTCCAGACCGGCGAGATCGACCCGTCCTTCGTGATCACGCACAGGGCCGGCCTTGAAGCCGGGCCCGATCTCTACAAGACGTTTCGCGACAAGCAGGACGGCTGCATCAAGGTGGTCATGCGGCCGCATGGGTGAGCCGTTCATCGGCACGAGAACCGTTTCGTCTTCGCTCGTGCCTTCCCCTTCATGGCGCCGTCGCGGTCGCGGAACTTTCAATCGTGCCGATGATTGAAATCGTTTCGTGCAAGGAAAGGAACCATCATGGCCAAGGAAGATTCTGCCTCGAAACCCGCCGTCCGGTCACCCAACGCCGAGGGCCTGCCGCACCCAAGGAGGGATGCCAGCGACACGGATGCCGGTGCAAAACCGCTGACGCCAAAGACCGCGGGCGCGTCGCGCCCGTCAAGCGTTCCATTGGACAATCCGGTCGCCAACCGAAATGCCGGTCGGCCACGCCAGGCGAGCACCACGCCCCGGCCCACCGACAAGCCGCTGGATTGATCGCGACAGGCTAGCTCTTTGGATCACGGTTTCTTGGCGCGAAGCGATGCCAGGTCGGCCACGGCAGTGAGGATGGCCGCTTCGCTTGCGGGTTTTGCCACGAATTTGCAGTTTCGGAACCGGGCGGGAAGATCGCCCCGCCCATATCCCGTTACGAAAGCGAAAGGAGTGCCGCGAGTCAGCAATATCTCCGCGATCGGCAGGCTCGTTTCGGCGTTCAGTTGAACGTCCAGCAACGCCATGTCGACCTTATCGGCCTCGACCAGCCGAAGTGCTGCGGCAACGGACGAAACAGGCCCGACCACGGGATAGCCCGCCGCACGCAGATCAGACGCGACGTCCTCCGCGATCAGCCACTCGTCCTCAACCACCAGAACGCGCGGTCTGTCGCTCACGGCGCGTCCTTGTGGTTTGCCGAAAAAGCGATCTGGACCTCAAGACCTTCCTTGTGGAAGGAGGTGTCGACCTGGCCCCCGAGCCTGTAGCCGATTTCCCCCTTCAACAGGTTCAGGCCAAAGCCGTTGTTCAACGGCTCCTTGACCGGAGGGCCGTCCTTTTCGCGCCAGCCAAGCGTGAAATTATCGCCGTCCATCGCCCATCTGACACCAATCCTGCCTCGAGGCTTGGACAGGGCGCCATACTTGGCCGCGTTGGTTGCCAGTTCATGGATGGCCATACTGAGGGAAAGCCCCTGTTGCGGGCCGAGTCTAACGTCGTCGCCATCGAGTTCGATCCGTTCGATGCCGAACGGCTCGAGTTCCTGGTGGAGCAGTTCCTTGACCGAAGCTTCTTTCCACCTCTCGCGGGTCAGCAGTCCGTAGGCCCGGGACATGGCATGCAACCGGCCGATCAAGGCCTCCGCGAACTCTTCTTTCGTATCCGAACTGTCCCGCGTCCGGTTGGCGATGCTGGCGATCACCGCCAGCATGTTCTTGACGCGATGGTTGAGCTCCGAGATGAGCACCTGCTGATGCTCTTCCGCCCGCGCCAGGGTGGTGACGTCGACCAGTGTCACCACGACGCCCTGTATCCTGTTGCCCTTGTCCCGATAGGGATTGATGCGGACCATGTGAAACAGGCCCCTGGAATCGCGCGCAAGATGGTGGTTCAGGGTCTCGCCTGTCTCGAACACCTTGTCGATGTGCTGCTTCAACTCGGGATAATCGAGTTGGCTCGACAGATCCGTCAGCGGTCGGCCGACGTCGGAGGGGCGCAGACTGAAGAAGGATGAGGCCGCCGGCGTGAAGGTCCGCACCACAAGACTGCGGTCGAGAAAAATGGTCGCGATGTCGGTGCTTTCGAACAGATTGCGCAGATCGCTGTTGGCGTGATCGAGCTCTTCTATCTTGCTGGTCAACTCCGCGTTGATCGTGTTGAGCTCTTCGTTGAGCGACTGCATCTCTTCCTTGGACGCTTCAAGTTCCTCGTTGGTGGATTGCGCCTCTTCGTTGACGGAGACGAGTTCCTCGTTCGACGATTTCACCTCTTCGAGGGCCGTCTCGTATTCCTCTATGGTGGATTGAAGGCGCTCTCTTGTGTCGCGCAGTTCCCGCTCAAGATCGGCGGTGCTGTCGCTGTCACGGCCGCCCCCGTCCTCATCGGATCGGGCCTGGGTCGGGCCCGACGGCTCGAAGAGGACAAGGTAAAGCGGCTCACCATTGCCCCTCTCGGCCAGGGGTTCGATGGTCAGCCTGATCGGTTGGACGCGTTCGTCGTCTTCCTCGACGGCGAGATTGTCCCGCACAACAGTGCGGCGTGTCGTCGTCGCCTCCCTCAATGCGGCGCGCAGGTCCAGGCGAAGCCCGCGGCGCGCCATCGTCAGCAACTGCCGGCTGGGGATGCCTTGCGGCGCTTCGAGGTATCTTCCGGTCCTCGCCGAATAGTAGACGACGTCGCCTTCGGCGTTGACGAGGACATGCGGCGGCGCGAACCGCTCCAGCACCTGCGCCTCGACAGCCTGGCGCAGCGGATAGCCGACCGTGCCCTTCTTTAAGCCGGCGGTTTCGGCGGGAAAGACGCCGGAATGGACATCCCCGATCAGCGCCGGCAGCCTGATATGTGGCGAGGCATGCTCCCGTGCTTGGAAGAGGCGATGTTTCTTGTCGACGGTGGCGAACAGATTTTCGTGCTGCCCGACGCTTTCGGACGTGCCGAGGAAAAGATAGCCACCCGGCTTCAGCGAATAGTGGAAGACAGGAAGAACGCGGCTTTGAATGGCTGGGCCGAAATAGATCAGCAGATTGCGGCACGAAACCAGATCCATGCGCGAGAAGGGCGGATCGCGGATGACGCTGTGCGGCGAGAAGATGCACAGTTCCCGGATCTCGTTGCTGATGACGTAGCTTTCGCCATCGCCGTTGAAAAACCGCTGTTTGCGCTCCGGGGAAAGACCCTGCATCAAGGCCTCGGGATAGCGTGCGGCGCGCGCCACGGCCAGGGCCGGCTCGTCTATGTCGGTGGCGAATATCTGGACGCGCGGAACGGCTGAAAGCGTTTCCATGTGTTCACGCAGCAGGATGCCGATGGAGAACACCTCCTCGCCGGTGGCGCAGCCGGGAACCCAGACCCTGACCGTATCGGTCGCGGTCTTGCCCTCGAACAGCCGCGGGATGATCTTTTGCTCCAGCAATTCGAAGGCATCGGGATCGCGGAAGAAGTTGGTGACATTGATCAGCAGATCGCGAAACAGGTTCATCACCTCGCGAGGGTCCTTCTTCAGCCAGTCGATATAGCCATTGATGGACTGTATCTGGGCGATCTGCATGCGCCGCTTGATGCGGCGCAGGAATGTCTTGGTTTTATAGCCTGAAAAGTCGTGGCCGGAGTGGCTGCGCAAAATGCCGTATATCTGTTCGCGGACCTTATCTATGTCGGCCGCATGGTCGTCCTCTTCGTTCTTCAGCCCGTCCAGCGTGTCGAAGCCCCTGGCGTAAGCCTCGAGCTTCGCCCCAATCTCCTCGGCGGGCACGGCAACATCGATGAGCCCGCTGGCAATGGCGCTCTGCGGCATGTCGGGGTTGCGCGGACCGTAGCCGTCCGGCGCTTGCGCGACGGTGAGCCCGCCCCGCTCCTTGATCGCCTTCACGCCCAGGGTGCCATCGGAATCACCGCCCGACAGAATCACGCCGACCGAGTATTCGCCCTGGTCGTCGGCCAGTGCGCTGAAGAAGATATCGACAGGTTTGCGCTCCTGGGTAAGCCCATTGGGGCGCCGCAGGTGCAGCACGCCATTCTCGATGACCAGAGTGACGTTTTCCGGCATCACATAGACGTGGTCGGGTTCGACGGCCACGCCGTCCTCGACCACCACGACAGGCATGGCGGTGTAGCGGTCGATGACCTCGTGCAGCAGGCTGTTGCGCTTGGGACTGAGGTGCGTGATGATCACGAACGCCATGCCGGGCCGGTCGGTGATGCCCTTGAAAAGCCCTTCCATTGCGGGAATGCCACCAGCGGACGCACCGATGCCGACGATGGGGAACTTGATTGATCGGGCTGTCACGGCTTGTCCCCCTTTCGCCCGACCGACATGAAGCCTCTCAACGTCGGATCGGACAGGACACAACCATATAGCGCGCAGGGAGGATGGAACAAGTCAGCAAGGATGACGTTGAACCCGATATCCATGGTGGTTCAATGACAAAACGCTCTGCTGGCCTGAAACTCCTGGCGCCAATGGTGCCGGGGGCGCCTGAATTAATCGAAGGTCTCGATGGGCCCATCCCGGATCGCATGCTGGTGCTTGCGAAACGGTTGCAAGCGGCGCTGGATGACAGGAAAGTGGAAGTGCCTTCTTTGCATCCTAAACTCCGTTCGAAGAAAGGATGACGACGTGCGCGATCTGCGGGGGTTGCATCTTCTGATTGTCGAAGACGAATGGTCGATGGCTGGAGATCTTGCGAGGTTTTTCAGCAACATGGGTGCTATCATTCTCGGGCCCGCCGCTACCGTCGAGCAGGCGTCTGAACATACCGATCAAGCCGAAGCTGCAATCCTGGACGTCAATCTCAACGGCCGACGTGTGTTTCCGATCGCCGACAAGTTGATGCGCCGCGGTATCCCCTTCGTATTCTTCAGCGGCGACAACGACATCGCCATCCCCGAGCATCTCCGTTACGCCAGCAATTTGCGGAAATCCTCGGGCAGCAAGGCTGTGTTCAATGCCCTTTTTCCGCCGCAGGCGTCCGAACAAGCGGACATCTCCGTGCCCTCCCCGCCAGACGACGTTTTCACCCTTTTGCCCAAACTGCGCCTCGCGGCGCGTCTTCTGCTGGGAGACGTCAACGCATCGGACCGGCTGGTCGAGAGGACACTCGAGCAAGCGATCCGGGACGTC
The DNA here is from genome assembly GCF_006441385.1 of Mesorhizobium sp. B2-4-18. Classification (NCBI taxonomy): domain Bacteria; kingdom Pseudomonadati; phylum Pseudomonadota; class Alphaproteobacteria; order Hyphomicrobiales; family Phyllobacteriaceae; genus Mesorhizobium; species Mesorhizobium sp. B2-4-18. Next base: position 389,948 of record NZ_VFUW01000005.1, read on the forward strand.
GACCACCGGCAGCTTGGCCAGTCCACCGAAAACTGGCTCAACGACGTCATGCGAGAAGTGGCCAAAGCCCGCGGCGCAAAGCTGATGCATTGAATTCTCCTGGGCCGAGGCCAAGGCGCTTCCCTTGGGGGCTGCTGGATCACCTTTCTGGATCAGCGCCCGAAGCAATAGGGCAGTCGATTGTTCCAGCGACTTTCGAGATTTTCTGGGGCCCGCTGCATCGGCCGCCAGGCCTTCTTAACCTTTGCGATCGCGCTCGACGAATTTGTTGAAACGGCTGGATTTTCCGTCGCTGGTCTTGGCCTGATAAAGGAAGGCCAGATCGTTCTCGTCGAATATCCGGAAGAACTCGTCCCAATCGATGGGGTCGAATGCTTCCTCGGGCTCGCCAAAGTCGATCCGCAGGATGCCGCCCTCGCCCTTGGTGCGGACCACCGCCGGCCGGCCCTGCCGCTCCTCGGCCCATTTGCGAATTTCGTCGTGATTGGTGGTCGTCTGGGACTGCGACATTGAAATCTCCCTTGATCATCGGCTTCGCCTTTCGGCGTCACGGCGGCTGTCGAGCGCCCTAACAGCATACCGGCGGCAATGTTCCCGCATCGCGGGCCGATGGTGTTGCGCTTGCTTTCAGGCGAAGCCCGCGAAGGGAACTTTGTTGAAGCACAGGGAACAAACCTTTTGCCGAAAAGTTCGGGGCGCCGAGGTCACTTGTCCGAGGAGTCGTCGTGAAACGCATATTGGTTACAGGAGGCTGCGGCTTCATCGGCCGCCACGTCACACAAGAACTCATCGCTAAGGATTATTCAGTTCGCATTCTCGACGCCCTGCTGGAGCAGGTGCATGCGGGTGAAGCGGTCGCGCTTCCCGCAGGTGCCGAACTGATCAAGGGCGACATTCGCGACCGCGAAGCCGTTGCCGAGGCGCTGGAAGGCGTCGACGCCGTCATTCATCTGGCATCGGAAGTCGGCGTCGGACAATCAATGTACGAGATCGCGCGCTATGTCGGCACCAACGATCTCGGCACGGCGACATTGCTTGAAGCGCTGATCAAGCATCCGGTCGAACGGATCGTCGTCGCCTCCTCGATGAGCGTCTATGGCGAGGGCCTCTATGCCACGCCCGACGGCCGGCGCATCGACAATGCAAGGCGCAAGTCAAGCGACATCAAAAGCGGACAGTGGAATCCGCTGTCGCCGGAAGGCGAACCCCTTTCGCCGCTGCCGACGGATGAAGAAAAGCCGGTCGACCTCGCCTCGATCTACGCGCTGACGAAATACGCCCAGGAACGCGCCGTGCTGATCTTTGGCGAAGCGTACAACATCGATGCGGTCGCGTTGCGCCTGTTCAATGTCTTCGGTGCCGGCCAGGCGCTATCAAATCCCTACACCGGCGTGCTGGCCAATTTCGCTTCACGTCTCGCCAATGGCCAGCGGCCGATGATCTTCGAGGATGGCGAACAGAAGCGCGATTTCGTTCATGTGCATGACGTCGCCCGCGCCTTTCGCCTTGCGCTGCAGCAACGTCAGGCAAAGGGCCACGTCATCAACATCGGCAGCGGCCGCGCCTATGCGATCAGCGAAGTCGCGCGATTGCTGGCGGAAGCCATGGGAACCCCGAACCGTTCGCCCGAGCTGCTCGGCAAGGCGCGCTCCGGCGACATTCGCAACTGCTTCGCCGATATCTCCAAGGCACGTGAGCTGCTCGGCTTCGAACCCGCCCTGCAATTGGAGAACTCTCTCGGGGATTTCGTTTCCTGGGTGCGCAACACGGCCGCCGTCGATCGCGGCGCCGAAATGAAGCGCGAACTCGAAGAGCGCGGGTTGGTGTCATGAGCCCGGGCGCACGCAACCGACGCGAAGCGCCAGTCGCCATCGTCGGCGGCAGCGGCTTCATAGGATCAAATCTGGCCGACAGCCTGTTGTCGGATGGCGAGCCGGTGCTGGTGGTCGACAATCTCAGCCGTCCCGGCGTCGAACAGAACCTGCAATGGCTTGCCCAGAAACACGGTGGCCGCCTTACGGTCGAGACCATCGATGTGCGGGACGCCAATGCCTTGGCGCCGGCCCTGATGAGATGCAAGGCGATTTTCCATCTGGCCGCGCAGACGGCCGTCACCACGAGCCTAGTCCGGCCGGACGAGGATTTCGACATCAATCTTCGCGGAACGTTCAACGTGCTGGAAGCGGCGCGGCTGAGCGGCGAGCGCATCCCGGTGATTTTCGCCAGCACCAACAAGGTTTACGGCAGCCTCCCCGACGTCGCGGTTCGCGCGGACGACGACCGCTACATACCTTGCGATAGCGCGATCCAGGCCGGCGGGATCGACGAGGCTCGCGGCCTCGATTTCTGCACACCCTACGGCTGCTCCAAGGGCGCGGCGGACCAATATGTGCTCGACTACGCCAAATCCTACGGCATGCCCACGGCGGTGCTGCGGATGAGCTGCATCTACGGACCGCGCCAGTTTGGAACCGAGGACCAGGGTTGGGTAGCGCACTTCCTGCTCAGCGCCCTGACGGGACGGGAAATCACCATCTATGGCGACGGCAGGCAGGTGCGCGACATCCTGCACGTCTCCGATGCGGTCGCCGCCTACAGGGCCGTGCTGGACCATATCGAGATCACCAAGGGCCAGGCATTCAATCTTGGCGGCGGACCTGAAAACGCGCTCAGCCTGCGTATGCTGTTGAGCGAGATCCGCAGCCTGACCGGTCGCGAGCTCTCGGTCCGCCACGATGGGGAACGGACCGGCGACCAGCCCTTCTTCGTCGCCGATACCCGCAAGATCGAGACGGCGCTTGGCTGGAAGGCGCAGGTTGCGTGGCGTGAGGGCATTCGCGATCTCGCCGACTGGCTGCAGCGCCACCGGCTCGAGCCCCGCCCCGAAGCCGTGAGGTACGTCGCATGAGAATAGCCCTCGTCAACCCGTCCTGGACATATGACAACAGCATCTATTTCGGCTGCCGCCAACCGCATCTGCCGCTGGAACTCGGCTATTCGAAAGCCCTGATCGAGGCGGCCGGCCATGAGGTGCTGATGCTGGACGGGCAATTGCAGAAGCTCGACAATTCCGGGCTCTGCGAACGCGTGGTTGATTTCGCGCCGGCAATGACGGTCGTCAGCACCGCGCCGACCTATCTGTTCTGGCGCTGCGCACCGCCGGAATTGCGGGTGCCGGCCGATTTCCTCAATCGCCTGGCCGGGCGTGGCGGACGCACGGTCGCGGTCGGGCCACATGGTTCGGCGACACCGGCGCCGACCTTGCGCAAGCTGGGCGTCGACATTGTCGTGCGCGGCGAATGCGAGGAAGTCGTCGCGGAACTTGCACGACGCGACGATTGGAGCGCGGTACCCTCAACCGCCTATCTGCGGGATGCCAAGCTGGTTTCGAACGGCGGCGTCCATTCCAGTTCGTTTGTCGATCACCCGCCGCTGGAATGGCCATCCGACTGGATTGCCGCCCATTCACACCACCATCACCGGTTCGATGACCAACAGCTTGGATTCGGCGCCGAGGTCGAGGCGTCGCGCGGCTGTCCCTACAATTGCAGCTTCTGCGCCAAGATCGATTTCCGCGATGCCTATCGCCGCCGCAACCACGAAGCGGTGGTGACTGAAATCGATGGGCTGATCGCCCAAGGTGTCGGCTACATCTACTTCATCGACGAAATCTTCCTGCCCCAAAAAGCGTTGCTGGAGGCGTTGGTCGGCCGCGATGTGAAATTCGGCGTCCAGACCCGCATCGATCTGTGGAAACCCGAGCTGCTGGAACTGCTGGGGGCGGCTGGCTGCGTGTCCATCGAAGCCGGCCTCGAAAGCCTGACGGTGGAAGGGCGGGCCATGCTGGCGAAGCGCTGCCGGCTGGGCACCGAGGAGCTTGCCGCGCTGCTGGTCAAGGCCAGACGCCACGTTCCCTTCGTCCAGGCCAATCTGATCGGCGTCGTCGAGGACGATCCTGCCCTTGTCGATCACTGGCGAGCCCACCTGATCGACAATGGCGTGTGGGCCAATGAACCCGTGCCGCTGTATCCATATCCGAGTTCGCCCAGCTATCGCGAGCTTTGGGGCGAACCCGACGACCTCGCCTGGGAGCGCGCCCATGATCATTATCTCGCATCGTTCCAGAAGTTCAGCGACATCCAGGAAAAGCGCCCGCGCCCGCTGGCGGAACTGGAGGCGGCATGTTGCGGACACTGACGCCACGCAAGCGCCGCATCCTGATGACCGTCGACGCCATGGGCGGAGTATGGCGCTATGCGCTTGATCTCGCCCGGGAACTGGTCAATGGCGGCGACAGCGTTGTGTTCGCCGGCCTGGGGCCGCAACCATCCAGGCAACAGGCCGAAGAGGCACGGTCCTTCGCGACGCTCATCTGGCTGAATACGCCACTGGATTGGATGACCCGCAGCGCCGGCGACCTCGACCGTCTGCCGCTGGAATTGCGTGCGCCGATACGCGACTACGCCATCGACCTTGTCCATCTCAACGGACCGACGCAGGCCGTGGGGTTGGACGCGCCTTGCCCAGTCATAGCCGTCTCGCATTCATGCGTGACGACATGGTTCCATTCCGTCAAGGGACAGGCGTTGGATAGCGCATGGAGCTGGCAGAAAGAGCGCAACAGGCGCGGCTTCGACAGGGCCGACGCAGTCATCGCCCCAAGCCGCAGCCATGCCGAGATGCTCGAGACCTGCTATGGCCCGATCGCACGCCTTCACGTCGTCGGAAATGCCGCACGCCCGGTCCCGACAGCGGAAACCCGCCAGCCGCTCGTCTTCGCCGCCGCCCGCTGGTGGGACGAGGGAAAGAATGTGGTGGTGGTCGACCAGGCCGCCTCGTTGACGCGATGGCCTCTCTTTACAGCCGGTTCGCTTCACGGCCCGAACGGCGAGCGCGCCATCGTCAACCATGCCGTTCCTCTCGGAGCACTGCCGCATGGCGAGGTGCGCTCCCTGATGGCCCGCGCCGGTATTTTCGTGTCCCCGTCGCTCTACGAACCGTTCGGTCTGGCGGCTCTGGAAGCGGCCATGTCGGCAACGCCCCTGGTGCTCTCGGACATCCCGACCTATCGCGAGTTATGGGACGGGGCCGCGATGTTCTTTGACGGTCGCGACCCGCATGATCTCGCTGCCTGCATCAATCGTCTTTCCAGCGATGCCGGGCATAGGCGAGAGCTCGGCCACGCCGCCCTCCGCCGAAGCCGCGGGTACACGCTGGCGAGACAGGCAGCGGCCATGCGCGATGTCTACGAAAAGGCGGCGCTGGCCGTGGCGGAGCGCTGATGATGCGCTTTTTGTTCTACACCCACTCGCTCGTCTCCGACTGGAACCACGGCAATGCCCATTTCCTTCGAGGCGTCATGCGCGAACTGGTGGCGCGCCGGCATCAGGCCATCGCTCTGGAGCCGGCGGACGGCTGGAGCCGATCGAACCTGCTGGCCGAGAAGGGATCCTTCGCGATCGAACGTTTTCGCAAGGATTTTCCCGAACTGATGCCGGTGACCTATGATGCCGGGTTCGACCATGAAGCCTGGATCGCCGAGGCCGACGTGGTGATCGTCCACGAATGGACCGACCCGGAGCTTGTCGCTCGCATCGGCCGTGCCCGGGCCGATAGCGGCAAATTCACCTTGCTGTTTCACGATACTCATCACCGCGCCGTGTCGGCCACCGAGGCAATCTCGGCGCTCCGCCTTGAACATTATGATGGCGTTCTCGCCTTCGGCGAAGCGCTGCGCGAGAGCTATCTGCGCGCCGGTTGGGGCAAGCGTGTCTTCACCTGGCATGAAGCGGCGGACGATCGGCTGTTCAAGCCGCACCCGGAAATCCGCGCGACGTCCGACCTGGTCTGGATCGGAAACTGGGGCGACGATGAGCGGACGGCCGAAATCCAGGAGTTCCTGATCGAACCAGTGCGAGATCTCGGTCTCCAGGCCACTGTTCACGGTGTCCGCTATCCCGAGCCGGCACTTGCCGATCTGGCCGCCGCCGGTCTGCGCTACGAAGGGTGGATCGCCAATGCCGACGTCCCGAAGGCGTTCGCCGCGCATCGTGTCACCGTGCACATCCCGCGGCGTCCTTATCGTGAAGGCTTGCCCGGAATTCCGACAATCCGCATGTTCGAGGCACTTGCCTGCGGCATCCCGCTGATTTCAGCGCCTTGGTCCGATGTCGAGCAGCTTTTCAGGCCCGGGGTCGACTTCCTGTTTGCCGAGGATGGATCGCAAATGCGGCAACACCTCCAGGCGGTGTTGGCCGATCCCGATTTTGCGGCCTCCCTGGTGACCTCGGGTCTTGAGACCATCCGCTCGCGGCACACCTGTCGTCACCGCGTCGACGAGTTGTTCGACGTGCTCTGGCAATGCACGACCCTGCACACCGCCGAGCTGACCGCCGCAAAGGAAGCCGCAGCATGAAGATCGCATTCTATGGATCGAGCCTTTTGTCGTCCTACTGGAACGGCGCCGCGACCTATTACCGAGGATTGCTGAAGGCGCTTTCGCAACTGGGCTACGAAATCACCTTCTATGAGCCTGACGTCTATGACCGGCAGAAGAACCGCGACATCGAGGCGCCGGACTGGTGCTCTGTCGTCGTCTACGAGGCAACCCACCATGCCCTGATGCAGGTGGCGGCGCGTGCCGCCGAGGCCGATATCGTCGTCAAGGCGAGTGGCGTCGGCTTCGAGGACGAGGCGCTGCTTCGCGCCGTGCTCGACCACGCCCGCAGCGATGCGCTCATTGTATTCTGGGACGTCGACGCGCCGGCCACACTCGCCCAGCTGCGCGACGAGCCGGACCACCCGCTGCATCGTGCGCTGCAAGAAATCGACCTTGTGCTGACCTATGGCGGCGGCGATCCCGTGGTCTGGGCCTATCGTGCCATGGGCGCGAACGAGTGCGTGCCAATCTACAATGCGCTCGATCCCGAAACGCACCACCCGGTCGCCAGCAATGCGCGTTTTGCCTGCGACCTGGCGTTCCTCGGAAACAGGCTGCCGGATCGTGAAGCGCGGGTCGGATCGTTCTTCCTCGATCCTGCGAGCCAGCTGCCGGAACAACGTTTTCTTCTCGGCGGATCTGGGTGGGGCGACAAGCCGCTCCCCGCCAATGTCGGCTGGCTCGGCCATGTCGGCACCCGCGATCACAACGCCTTCAATGTCACGCCGAAGGCGGTGCTGAACATCAGCCGCGACAGCATGGCCGCGAACGGTTTTTCACCCGCCACGCGTGTCTTCGAGGCGGCCGGCGCCGGCGCTTGCCTGATCACCGATGCCTGGCTCGGCGTCGAGCTGTTCCTGAAACCCGACGAGGAGATCCTTGTGGCGCGCGACGGCGGCGATGTCGCCGAGATCATGCAGGCGCTGACCCCCGTTCGGGCAAAGGCGATCGGCCAGGCCGCACTTCGACGCGTTCTCGCCGATCATACCTACGCATTGCGGGCGGCCGTGGCTGATGCGGTCTTCAAACGGCATTTGACGCACGGGACCGTGGAGGCAGCCGAATGACCAGGCAGTTGGACATCGTCTTTCTCGGCCTGTCGCTTTCCTCGTCCTGGGGAAACGGCCATGCCACCACTTTTCGAGGTCTGTTGAAAGGCCTCCACCAACTCGGCCATCGCGTAACTTTTCTGGAGCGCGATGTGCCGTGGTACGCCAATCACCGCGATTTGCGCGACCCGGATTTCTGCGCCTTGCGCTACTACGAAACCGTGCAGGAACTGCAACGCGACTACGCGCGGTGTCTGCAACAGGCCGATGTCGTGGTGATCGGCTCCTTCGTACCGGAAGGGCGCGCGGTGATCGACACCGTCGCTTCACTTTGCAAAGGACAACTCTGCTTTTACGACATCGACACGCCGGTGACCCTGGCGAAGCTGTCGGCGGACGATTGCGACTATCTGAGCTGGCGCCAGATCCCCTACTTCGACATCTATTTCTCTTTTGCCGGCGGCCCGATGCTTGCCGATCTGACGCAGACCTTCGGCGCACGCCGCGCCGAGCCGCTCTACTGTTCGGTCGATCCGGAACGGCATCACCGCACCGCCGATCCGATCGGATGGGATCTCGGTTATCTCGGCACCTACAGCGCCGACCGGCAAGCCACGCTCAACGCGCTCCTGCTCGAGCCTGCACGGCGCATGCCGGATCGGCGTTTCGTCGTGGCCGGCTCGCAATATCCGTCCGACATCGATTGGCCCGACAATGTCGAGCGCATCGAACACTTGCCGCCGGCCGATCATGCCGCATTCTATAGCCGTCAGCGCTACACCCTGAACGTCACACGCAGTTCCATGATTGCCGCGGGATGGTCGCCCAGCGTGCGCCTTTTCGAAGCCGCTGCTTGCGGCACGCCGATCATCAGCGACCGCTGGCCAGGCCTCGACAGCTTCTTTCCCGCATCGACGATCCACACGGCCAAGAAGGCGGACGAGGTCGTCGCGATCCTGTCCCGGGAATCGGCTCGTACACGTCTCGCCATGGCCGACCGGGCACGCGAACTCGTCCTTGCCTCCCACACCGGTGTGGCCAGGGCTCGCGAATTCATCACGGCGCTTACGCAAAAGGGGGCGGTGGTCGTCGATCTCGATATCGGAAGTGCAGCATGACTGGCAGACAGGAGAAAATCGCGATGCGACAAACAAAAAAAGCGCAAAGGGCAAAGACGGTGCTCGTCGCCGGTGGCGCGGGCTTCCTCGGTTCGCATCTTTGCGAAGCATTGTTACGCGATGGCTGGCGTGTGATCTGCGCCGACAATTTTCTTACCGGTCGCATGGAGAACATCAACGCGATCATGGACCAGCCGGGTTTCCGGCTGATCGAGCAGGATATCTGCCGGCCATTGGACCTGGGCGAGCCGGTGGATCGCATTTTCAACATGGCCTGCGCCGCCTCGCCGCCGCGTTACCAGGCCGATCCGATCCACACCACGCGAACCTGCGTCATCGGAACGTTGAACCTGCTCGAACTCGCCGCCCGCAACGACGCGCGATTGCTGCAGGCCTCCACGAGTGAAGTGTATGGCGATCCGGAGCAACATCCGCAGAGGGAAGATTATGTCGGCCATGTGAACTGCACCGGCCCACGCGCCTGCTACGACGAAGGCAAACGCACCGCCGAAACACTTTGCTTCGACTATCTGCGAGCCGGCAAGGCCGACGTTCGTGTCGCGCGTATCTTCAACACCTACGGGCCGAGAATGGATCCGGCGGACGGCCGCATCGTCTCGAACCTGATCATGCAGGCGCTCGAGAAGCGCCCGCTGACGATTTTCGGCGACGGCATGCAGACGCGATCCTTCTGCTACGTCTCCGATCTGATCGATGGGTTGATGGGCCTTATGGATATCAATCCCAATCCGGGCAAGCCCGTCAATCTGGGCAACCCCGGCGAATTCACCATTGTGCGACTGGCGGCATTGGTGAAGGCTATGACCGGCACCAAATCGGACATGACGTTCCTGCCGCTGCCGCAGGATGATCCTCGACGCCGGCAGCCCGACATCTCGCGCGCAAAAACGCTGCTCGGCTGGACGCCAAGAGTGCCTCTCACCGAGGGGCTCGCGCGGACGATCAGCTATTTCGCCACGCTTGAAGGCGGCTCGATCGGCGATCAAATGGCAGGACGCTCCACAAGGGCGAGACCCACGTCAGGCGGGCTGCAGAACCTCCCTGCCTGATGCCGGACCGCGGTCACATCTTGGCATCGATTCCCGCGGGAACATCCAGGCAAGCTTTTGGTTTGACAGGAGGACCACATATGGAGGACCTCCTCATGCACCCCAAGCGATCTCGGACCGATATCGACAAGATGGCGGAACGAGAGACGGCTGCGTATTTGCGGCGAGCCTCAATCACCTATCTGGAGTGCTGTGTCAGCCTGATGATGACGCATCTGCAGCGGGAGGAGGTGGCCAGTATTCTCGAGCAGGAAGCAGACATGCTGCGCAGGCTGGATTGACGCAGACTAATCGGCCCTGGCCTGGCCCAGGAACCGTGTCAGCCCTGCCTCATATCGGTTTGCCGTCTCCTCCAGCCTTGCTCTTTCCCAGCCATTCTCGGATTGGGCGGCCATGCTCCACAGCCCGAGCTGAAACGCCAAATAGCAAGGTTTGAAATAATCGATGAGCCTGGTGTCGATGCGGCTATCCATGCCGCCGATCAACGTCGCCGCCTCGGCTTCGGACAAGTCATATTCTACGCAGGCGCCGGCAATATCCCATTCTATCGGCTGGCAGCCGATCAGATCGTGTCCTCGGCAATGGTCGACTGCATCCGTCTTAATCAGCGTACCATCGGAACCGACCAGAAACTCCCAGGGGTGAAGCCTGCCGTCGATCTCGACCCGTTCCAACACCTCTATGGGCGTCTGCTTCGAGAACCAGGTCCGCAGTCTCGCCGCCTGGCTTTCGCCCAAAGCTTCGGAAGCATTGTGAACCGCCATCTCCGCGAGGGCGAGCAATGATGCGCCGGCTTCGCAGGTCCGCAGATTGGTCGCACGCCAGGCCAGATAGCGTGTGAACGCCGCGACAAGTCTCTGCCTGGACAGCGGCAGCTGATCCATCGTGGTTCCATCGGTCCACCGTTCGACCAGAAAACCGTGGCAGACCCCGATGACTTGCGGTCCGAATCCGGCTTGATGCAACATCCTGGCGGCTTGCATCTTGCGCAGCCCGGTTTCGCCGAGGCCGACAAATTTGACAAGCCAGCGACCTTGACCCGCGGAGGCCAGGAACTTTCGCCGTTCGGTGCCGCGTGTGCTCGGTGGCCAGCGCTTTTCGTCGGCGTAGTGAAGGGAGCGCCACGCGCCCCCGGATATTTCGGTCAAGCGCAATTTCGGACTGCCAACCGCCTCGGCTACCCAATCGCGCAGCGTTGGACTTTGCGAGCTTTCGGGGAAGGTGCGTTCGAACGTCATCGCCACATGCCTGCGGCAGCGCACCCATGTCTCCCGAACATCCGGCGAGGCTTCGGCGCCCGGATCGCCCGAATGGCTGGGGAACAGGTGAATGCGGTCCGTATCGATGCCCTGTTTTCTCAGCCACGCGACGACGGCATGGACCGAACTTCCCGACAGGCCGGGACCTTCGTCGACGACCGCGAAACGGGCCGACGGCTCGTTCCTCCAGGCCGCCGCCAAACCCGGATCGGCATTGAGGCGCCGATCGAAAGGATGCCCGATCGGGCGCACGCTGATGGGCGCCGGCGCACCGATCGCGGCCGCCACCATGGCCGCGAGCCCCAGGCCGATGCTGCGGATGCCGATCACGCATGTGTTCGCATCGAGACCTGATATCCGCGCCGCGCCGAGATAACTCTCTGGATAAAGGGCATAGTGCGCGTAGCCCTCGGCCGAGCCGGTCAAAACCTCTGCCTTGCAATCGAGCCCGGCCAGCATTTGGAGAAGTCGCAGGTCGATGCCACCGTCTACGGCGAACCCGTTTCGCCACGACCTCGCCACCTCTGCCGCAAGCCCGACCAGCAGCCTGGCGCCTTGCCGTTGCGAAGGCGAATTGGTGTCGACGCCCCGGGCCTTGAAGTCGACATCCGCGAGCCCCTGGACCAGTTCCGACACGCTGACGAACAGCCCGACCAATGCGGCATGGCGCCGGATGCCGCAAGGCATGCGATCGAGGCCTTGGGCCATTTCGATCGCCGCCTTCTGAAGCTGTCGTGCGTTCTCGGTCCGCTTGTGGTCGCCGTAGACGATCATTGGTCGATTTCCGATGCTTGCCGTGCGGGCAACGCGGCGCGCGCAGCTTCGATCCATGCTGCTTCGCGCAATTTTTGACCAAGCCAAGGAACATTCCGGCACGGTGGCGGTTCGGCGCAAGGAACTTACCTTTGAACAGCATAGGCGGCAGTTTCGTGGGATCGAAAAAAGTTCGTGTTGGTATCGTTGGAGTGGGCAATTGCGCATCCTCCCTGGTGCAGGGCCTCTCCTATTATCGCCATGCCAAAAGCAACGAACCAATCCCGGGGCTGATGCATGCCGATCTCGGTGGCTATCACGTCGACGACATCGAAATTGTCTGTGCGTTCGATGTCGCCAGAAGCAAGGTCGGCCGTGACGTCGCGGATGCGATCTACGCTCCCCCCAACAACACGTTCCGCTTTGCCGACGCGCCGACGACCGGCGTTCTCGTCGAACGCGGGCCGACGCTTGACGGGATCGGCAAATATCTGCGCGACGAAATCGAAGAAGCGCCCGAACCGGTTGCCAATGTCAGCGAGATCCTGCGCGACAGCGGAGCCGATGTGTTGGTCTCCTACCTGCCGGTGGGTTCGGAAGAGGCGACGCACTTCTACGCTGAATGCGCGCTCGAGGCCGGCTGTGCCTTCGTCAATTGCATACCGGTTTTCATCGCCTCGCGTCCGGAATGGCGCCGGCGCTTCGAGCAACGTGGGCTGCCGCTGGTCGGCGACGATATCAAGAGCCAGGTCGGCGCCACCATCGTGCACCGGTTGCTGGCCAATCTCTTTCGCGAGCGCGGCGTGCGCATCGATCGCACCTACCAGCTGAATTTCGGCGGCAACACCGATTTTCTCAACATGCTCGAACGCGAGCGGCTGGAATCGAAGAAGATCTCCAAGACGCAATCGGTAACCAGCCAGCTCGATGTTCCCCTGGAGCCGGGCAACATCCATGTCGGCCCCAGCGACCACGTGCCTTGGCTCACCGACCGCAAATGGGCCTACATCCGCGTCGAAGGCACGACCTTCGGCGGCGTGCCGCTGAATGCCGAGCTCAAGTTGGAAGTGTGGGATTCGCCCAATTCAGCCGGCGTGGTGATCGATGCGGTGCGCTGCGCCAAGCTCGCGCTCGACCGCGGCATTGCCGGGGCGCTGACGGGTCCTTGCAGCTATTTCATGAAATCGCCACCCGAACAGTTCACCGACGCCGAAGCGCGCCAGCGCACGCTCGCTTTCATCGCCGGCAAGGACGAGCCATTGCTGGATGCCGCGGAATGACGACGACGTTCTTTTTGATCCGCCATGCGGCGCACGACAATGTCGGCTCGTACCTTGCGGGCCGCATGGCCGGTGTATGTCTCGGCGAGGCCGGCAAGGCTCAAGCGGAGCAGCTTGGCGGCCGCATGGCCCGTGAGACGATTGCAGCCATTCTATGCAGCCCGCGCGAGCGCACGCAGGAGACGGCGGTTCCGATCGCTCTCGCTTGCGGTGTCGGCGAAATCGCGATCCGCGCCGAACTCGACGAGATCGACTTCGGCGACTGGTCGGGGAAGACTTTCGACGAATTGAACGGCGATGCCAGTTGGCGCGCGTGGAACGATCAGCGGCAGGAGGCCCGGACACCGAGCGGCGAGACCATGCTGGATGTCCAGGAGCGCATCGTCTCGCTGATGAACGGCGTCCGCGAGCTGCATCAGAACCAATGTGTCGCCCTGATCAGCCACGCCGATGTGATCAAGGCCGCCGTCTGCAAGGTGCTTGGCTTGCCGGTAGGCGACTGCTTTCGCTTCGACATCGATCCCGCCTCGATCACGACGATCGTATCGGGCGACTGGGGCTCGAAGCTCCTGCGATTGAACGAAGCTGCCTGACGAGGAAATTCCCCATGCGGATGGTCATTTTCGGTCTTACCGTCACGTCTTCATGGGGAAACGGCCATGCCACGCTGTGGCGTGGGCTGATCCGCGCCCTCGCCCGGCTGGGCTGGTCGATCACCTTTTTCGAACGCGACACCCCCTATTATGCCGGGACCCGCGATCTGGATCAGCTCGATGGAGGCAACGTCGTCATCTATCCGGACTGGGAGGACATCCGCCGCGTCGCGGAACGGGCGATGAAGCAAGCGGATGTCGTGGTCGTCACCTCTTATTGTCCCGACGCCGTCGAGGCTTCGCGCCTCGCGCAGCAGGCATGCCGCGGACTGCGAGCCTTTTACGATCTCGATACTCCAGTCACGCTTGCCCGCGTCGAACAAGGTGAGCGTCCGCCCTATTTCGGACCTGAAGGCCTTGCCGACTACGACCTCGTCCTGAGCTACACCGGCGGCCCGGCGATCGAGGCGCTGAAGACGGTGCTGGGCGCGCGCCGCGTGATGCCGCTCTACGGGCATGTCGATCCGGACCAGCACCGGCCGGCAGAGAAGCGGGCCGAATTCGCCGGTGATCTGTCCTATCTCGGGACCTACGCGGCGGATCGCCAGGCGGGCGTCGAAAAGCTTCTGGTTCGCCCGGCCGCGCGCCTGCCCGACCAGCGCTTCATCATCGGCGGCGCACAATATCCGCAGGAATTCCCATGGAGCGACAACATCTTCTTCGTCAGGCATTTGCCGCCCGCCGACCATCCGGCGTTCTTCTCCTCGTCGCGGCTGACACTGAACGTCACCCGCGAAGCGATGGCGCAAAAGGGCTGGTGCCCCTCGGGACGGCTCTTCGAAGCGGCCGCGTGTGGGGCTGCCATCGTCACCGACGCATGGCCAGGCCTCGCGGAATTCTTCGAACCCGGCCGCGAAGTGCTGTTGGCGCGCGACACGGATGATGTGGTCGCGGCAATGCAATTGCCGGAGTTCGAACTCGACGGCATTCGAAGGCGAGCCCGCGAACGGGTCTTGGGCGAGCACACTTCCGCCAAGCGCGCAGCGGAACTGGACAAAATCCTGGCCGATGCCTTGCGAAACCCAGTCGGTGAACCGATGAAGGAAGCAGTCTGATGTTGGGCATCGTGCCCGCTGCCGGACGCGGCAGCCGCATTCAACCGCTCGGCTTCTCGAAGGAGCTGCTGCCGGTCGGCAGCAGGATCGACGGACAGACCGAACGTCCCTGCGCCGTGAGCGAGTATCTGGTACGGCGCATGGTCCAGGCCGGCGTCGACAAGATTTGCTTCATCATCGGATCGGGCAAATCCGACATCCTCGAATATTATGCCGCCGGCTATGGTGAGGCGGCAGCGCTCTTCGTGGTGCAGCCCCAACCCGTAGGTCTCTGCGATGCGATTTTCCGGGCAGCGCCCCTCGTCGCGCCCGACGAGGTCGTCCTCGTCGGCCTTCCAGACACGATCTGGTTTCCCGAGGACGGTTTCTGTCACTTGCCTGACGATCAGCTTTCATTTCTGCTCTTCCCGGTGGATAGCCCGGAATTCTTCGACGCCGTCGTTACCGATGATGACGAGCGGGTGATCGAAATCCAGGTCAAGCGGCAGGACGCCGCCACGAACTGGGTTTGGGGCGCGTTCAAGATGCCCGGCCATATCCTGCATCGGCTTGCGGCACTCTGGCGCGAGCGGGATGGTCGTGACGAATATATCGGCACGTTGATCAACGCCTACCTTGCGGGCGGGGGTGTGGCCTATGGGGTCAAGGCAGGGTCCGCTTATGTCGATGTCGGTACTTTCAATGGGTATCGCACAGCTCTGCGGTTGCTTGAAAACGGCGTCCCGTCAGCTCATCACCAGCCCGCAACGATCATGCCCGGCGCGCATTCGCATGTGCCTGTCGTTCCGGGCGAAGGAGCCTGACCATGTTGCATTCCCATGCTGAAATCCGCCGGCGCATCGACGCGCTCGGCCCGTGGTTCCACAATATGGACCTGGCCGGCGTCGAAACCGCGCCCGACCACTTTCTCGGCAACTACCCGCTGATCAAATGGCGCAAATTCGCCGATGCCATACCCGCTGATCTGACCGGCAAGACCGTGCTGGATATTGGCTGCAATGCCGGCTTCTACTCGATCGAGATGAAACGGCGAGGCGCCGCCCGTGTCCTCGGGATCGATTTCGACGAGGCCTATCTGGCGCAGGCCCGCTTTGCCGCCGAGATCGCGGACTGTGATATCGAATTCCAGAAGCTGTCGGTCTACGACGTCGGTGCCCTGCGCGAGACATTCGATGTCGTGCTCTTCATGGGAGTGCTTTACCATTTGCGCCACCCCTTGCTCGCGCTCGACCTGATCCGTGAGCACGTCGCCGTCGACCTGATGATCTTTCAGTCCATGCAGCGCGGCAGCAAGGACCTGCCCGCATTGGAAGAGAACTATCATTTCTGGACGCATGATTTGTTCGACCAGCCGGAATTTCCCAAGCTGCATTTCATCGAACACCGCTATGCCGACGATCCGACCAACTGGTGGATACCGAACCGGGCCTGCACCGAAGCGATGCTGCGCAGCGCCGGTTTCGAGATCGTTCTGCATCCCGAGCAGGAGGTCTATTTCTGCCGCGCTGCCGGCGATCCGGCCGGCGGCGGCGCGATATATCCGTCGAAAGGAAAGCTCCATGATTGAAGCCGCGATGATCTGGAACGAGCCCAACAACAAATCGCATTGGGACCCCGAGCTCGACCCCGATTGGAGCCGCTTTGCCAGGATGGCAGTCCTGTCGGCGGACGCGATCGCATCCGAGAACCCGGCTCTGACAAAAGTGCTTGGCGGCATCTCGCCGATAGACCCCGGCTTTATCACGCGCATGAAGGAATTCGGCGTGCTGGACCATGTCGACGCCGTCGCTGTTCACGGCTTTCCCCTCGACTGGAACCTGTGGCAAATTCAGGAATGGCCGCAGAAGATCGGTGAGATCGCGACCGTCACCGACCTCCCCATCTGGGTCAGCGAGGTCGGCGTATCGACCTTCGGGGCCGAGGAAATACAGGTCTGGGGGCTCAAGCGCACCGCCGAATTGCTGCTCGGCAACGCACCGCGAATCCAGTGGTACAGCCTCTATGACCTTCCGCGCGAATGGGAAGCAACGACGCGGCATCGCGAGGCGGAGGGATCTTCCTATTACCGCCATTTCCACATGGGGCTGCTGCGCCAGGACGGTACGCCAAAACCGGCGTTGGAAGAATTCCTACGCTACACACCCGCAATGGGCCTGGTGCAGTGGTTTCATTTCGAGGACCCGCGGCTGGACGATGCCGTCGCCTGGATGAAGCGGCTCGGCGTGACCAATATGCGCACGGGGCTTTCCTGGGCCGATAGCTTCAGGCCGAATGCGTTGGACTGGTTCGACCGACAGATGGAAGCACTCGCCGCTTTCGACGTCACGGTCACCTTCTGCTTCACGCCCGAGCATCGCGGAATGATGCCTCACCACACCAGCCCCCCGCTGGTGCCCGAGGAATTCGCCGAGTTCTGTGCAACGATGATCCGCCGCTACGCGCCCGGCATGACGTCCGCCTCGCTCCCGACGCAGCGGGCCTCGGCTGCGTGAGGCTCTCATGCGACCCGGTCCGCGATCATCGGAGGCACTGACCGAAGTCAAGGCTCTCGGCCCCTTCGAGATCGGCGCCAGGTCGTGCGCAACCGCCTGCGCCCATCCCGCACCATGGCTCGGCCGGCCATGACGCTCACCGTCCTCAATGTCGCCTATCCCCTCGCGCCTGTCGGACCGGATGCGGTCGGGGGTGCCGAACAGGTCCTGTCGATGCTCGATCGCGCGCTGGTTGGCGCGGGTCATCGGTCTATTGTCGTCGGCTGCCGGGGCTCCAGCGCGAGCGGCACGCTTGTGGAAACACCGGCGGAAGGCGGCGTGCTCGACGAGGCGGCGAAGAGCCGCGCGCAGCAGGCTCATCGAACCGCGATCGCGGCTGCCCGCGCCAGATGGCCGATCGATGTGGTTCATCTGCATGGCATCGATTTCGATGCCTATCTGCCCGACGATGGCCCGACCTTGGTGACCCTTCACCTGCCGCTGGACTGGTATCCGGCCGGGGCCTTGCAGCCGACGCGCGACGACCTGTGGCTTCATGCAGTCTCGGCCGCCCAGCAGAAAACCGCGCCACCCGGCGCCAAACTGGCCCCGCCAATTCCGAATGGAGTAGACATAGAGGCGCTCAGCCTGCTGCAGCCGAAGCGCGACTTCGCACTGGTCCTGAGCCGCATCTGCCCGGAAAAGGGCATCCACCTGGCGCTGGACGCGGCCAAGCAGGCAGGTGTACCGCTGGTTGTCGGCGGTAAGGTCTATCCCTATGAAACGCACACGCGTTACTTTCACGACGAGGTCCAACCTCGCCTCGACGGCCGCCGCCGCTTTCTTGGTCCGCTCGGTTTCACCGCCAAGCGGCGCTTTCTCAACGCAGCACGCTGTCTGGTCATCCCGAGCCTTGCCGCCGAGACCAGCTCCCTTGTCGCCATGGAGGCGCTGGCCTGCGGCACACCGGTGATCGCCTTTCCGAATGGTGCGCTTCCGGACGTGATCGAGCACGGCAAGACTGGTTTTCTCGTCAATACGGTCGACGAGATGGCACAAGCCATCGTTGCGGCGTCAAGCCTGGACGCCGAGACATGCCGCGCCGAGGCGCGACGGCGGTTCTCGCTGAAGCGAATGATCTCGTCTTACATGGATGCCTATCAAGCACTGGCACGACTTGGCACCGACGCCGGGCGCCTCGCCGTCACGCCGTGAGCAAGCCTGTGTTGCGCGGCGAGATCATCGATGATCCGGCGCAATTCGATGCGCTTGCGGCGGATTGGTGGGGACTGTGGGAGCAGAGTTCCTCGGCGACGCCGTTTCAATCTCCTGCGTGGCTGGTGCCATGGTGGCGCACATTCGGGCCCGGCGACCTGGCGACGGTCGCGGTCTGGCGCGGAAGCGACCTGATCGGGCTGGCGCCGCTTTATCTGGAGCACGGAACCGCCGGCTCGAAACTTCTTCCGGTCGGCATTTCGCTCAGCGACTATCTGGATATCCTGTGTGTTCCCGGCGTCGAAAACCAGGTCGCGGCCATTGTTGCCGAAAAGATCCTCTCGGTCGGCTGGTCGCAGTGGATCCTGTCGGATTTGCCGGAAGGCGGCGCCGGTCTTGCGATTGCGCATCCCGATCTGAAGGCGGGGCGGCCAGCCACTCATGGTGCTTGCCCCGTGCTCGCCATCGCCGGAGACGATACCCTTGCAGGCTGTGTACCCTCCCGGCGCCGGCGCCAGTTGCGACGGGCGCGGCAGGCCGCATCCAGACGCGGCCGAATCGCGTTGTTGTCGGCACGAGGCGATCCTCAAACCTTCCTCGATCAGTTGATCCGCCTGCACGACGCGCGCTGGGCCGAACATGGAGGTGGCGTGTTGGCCGACGCGGCTGTAGAGGAATTCCACCGGCGCTCACTTCCCTTGCTCGACGCTCGCGGCCTGGTCCGATGCTGGCTTTTGGCAATCGATGGCAGGACGGTCGGGGCCTATTACGGCTTCCACCATCGCGGTCGTGCCTATGCCTATCTCGGGGGCTTCGACCCCGCCTATGCCGAAGAGAGCCCAGGGGCGATCCTGATCGGCCACGCGATCGCGGAATCGATCCGCGAAGGTGCGCGCGAGTTCGATTTCCTGCGCGGCCAGGAAGCCTACAAATATGGCTGGGGCGCCATCGACAGGTGGACGATGCGCCGGGTCTGGACGCGGAGTTGATGACATGCCTGCGACCAAGCCAAAATCCGCTCCGCGCCGCACTACGATCAGATCGGCTGTTGAAGACTGCATGGCGGACGGTGTTTGCGCCGAAGCAGTCGTCGCCAGGCTGGCGCTTCACCTGCAGACAGGGATCAGGGCGGCGGAACTGGCAAAGATCGTGCTGGATATCGTTCCGTCGAATGCGCGAGACGCGGAAAGACTGCAAGAGATAGCCGGGTTGCTTCGCCGCAAGCCTGATGTTTTTGCCACATTGCGAGCGACGGGAGCGGCCGTTCGGCACACACGCGACGACGGGGAGACCGGTGCCGCCGTCGTCACGCGGCTGGCCTCGAGCTTCGATGCGGCGGCAGCGATTTCGGAGACAGCAAGTGTCCAGCTCGCATCCCTAGGGGATGAGGAAAGGCTCTCAACCACGACCGACGAAGTCGTCGCCTGGCTCAAGCAGCAGGACTTCTCCGGAACCCGCCGGGATATTCTGGACATTGGTTGTGGCATCGGCCGTTTCGAGCATGCGCTTTCCAACTCCTTCAACCGCATAGTCGGCATCGACATATCCTCGCGGATGATCTCCATCGCCTCCGAGCGGTGCGCCGCGCTGGGCAATGTCGAGTTGCGGCAAACCTCCGGTCTCGATTTGAGCGAATTCGACGACGGCAGTTTCGATTGCGTGCTGGCGGTTGACAGCTTTCCTTATCTGGTTCTGGCCGGCATGGCCGAGGGGCATTTCGATGAGATCGCACGCGTTCTGAAACGGCCTGGCTGGCTCGCCTTGCTGAACTATTCCTATCGCGGATCGCTTTCGTGGGACCGCGCCGATGTCGGCCGCCTGGCGGAAGCTCACCAAATGCGGGTCGTCATCAATGGCGAGAAGCCGTTTCGATCATGGGATGGCGAGGCTTTCCTACTTGCTCGAGGCGGCGGAACATTACTGCGCGCCGCCAGTTCGGACGTCGAACCCGAGGCGCTGAAGAGCGGCACCGATCCGAAGGAGGAAATCATGGCACCCGGCGGCAAGAAACATCGGCCGCGTGAAGCAGCACGGCTATGAGCGCGGGCTGGACGGCAATCGCATCAAATCCGATCGATATCAAGATCACGCCGCCGACCAGGCGCCGAACGACTGAACGCGGTCGCTCCACGTCCTTTGCCTGCAGCGTAAGGCCAAGGAAATAAAGCTGTGCAAGGATTGGCGGCAACCCTGCCGGCGGCGGACATCGCCTTGTAATGTCCGGCGTTTGTCACCACACTAAAGTCAGGGACTGCTGGTTATCAAGAGAATATGGATGTCTCATTCGAGCGACGATACCGCGGACCCGCAATTCGGTCTGGCCATGGATCAGGAGATCACTTCTCTCCTGGACGCCATAGAGCAGGAAAAAATTCCAGACCGGCTAACCAGGCTGGCCATGGAGTTGCAAAACGCGCTGGTTGAGAAACGTCGACGTGACGTGCAGAACTGATTATCTGCGGCTGTCACCCTCCATATCGAGTTGACCATCCGATAGATGATTTCGTCTTTCGATTAGTGTCTGCAACGAACTCTCCCCAAGCAACTCGAGAATATTGGCGCGGGCACGGTTCAGCCGACTTTTTACCGTCCCCACCGCGCAGCCGCATATCTCGGCCGTTTCTTCATAACTCACCCCCAGAACGCCAATCAGCATCAGAACCTCGCGTTGGTGTTCCGGTAGCTTTTGTATGGCGGCGTGGACTTCCTTGCTTTGAACGCTCCATTCCTGGGTGGCTTCCGAAATCGGTCGGGACGACGCGCAGTCGAGCAGGCCTGGCGCTTCCCGGGCAGCGATCTTGACCCGGGTGTAGTACGTGTTGCGCATGATGGTGAAGAGCCACGACTTCATGCGTGTGCCGGGTTCGAACTTGTCGATGTTGGCGAGACCCTTGGTCAGTGTCTCCTGTACCAGATCGTCGGCATCGTCGGGGACGCGGCAGAAGGTACGCGCGAAAGCTCGCATGGCGGGTATGAGCTCAACGATGGAAACTTCATTGGTTTCTTGGTCGGCCAAAATGTAGCCTCCGGATGACAATGGTCCAGCTCCCAGAAGAAGAGTGTATGAACGCAGCCCCTGCTAAATGCATGGAAGTTTGGTTCGTTCCTCGCGCTGAAGACAACTCTTCAGAAATTCCGCGCAGCGGGGGCATCTTACCCAATCGGCCCATGCCGTCGCCGCGATAGGGATGTCGCCTTGGGCGATGCACGCGCGCGCAGCGGTTCTTTCACGGGAACAAAGCCGCGCACCGGCAGTTTGACCTCCTGAGTACTTCCACCCCCCTCCGGCATCAAAACGAGGTATGTCATGGCCAAATCCGCCCGTCGCTCCGCTCGCCAATCGGCAAGTGGACAGGAACCGGATAGCGCGCGCGGAAACGGCGGGGAATTGCACCAGATCGCCGGGGGTGAGACGCCCACTCTGACCACGGCGCTCGGAACACCCGTCTCCGACGATCAAAACACATTGCGGATCGGCGAACGCGGACCAGCTCTGATCGAGGACTCTCATTTTCGGGAGAAGATTTTCCACTTCGACCACGAACGCATTCCCGAAAGGGTCGTCCATGCCCGGGGCTATGGCGCGCATGGTTACTTCGAGACCTACGAGTCTCTGGCCAAATACACACGTGCCGATATTTTCCAGAGGGCCGGCGAAAAGACACCGGCTTTCGTGCGCTTCTCGACGGTTGCCGGCAACAAGGGCTCGTTCGATCTCGCCCGCGACGTCCGCGGCTTCGCGGTCAAGCTCTACACCAGGGAAGGCAATTGGGATCTGGTCGGCAACAATATCCCGGTTTTCTTCATCCAGGATGCGATCAAGTTTCCCGACCTGATCCATGCCGCCAAACAGGAGCCGGACCGGGCCTTTCCTCAAGCCCAGACCGCTCACGATAATTTCTGGGACTTCATCAGCCTGATGCCGGAATCGATGCACATGGTGATGTGGATCATGTCGGATCGCGCGATCCCGCGCTCCTTCCGCTTCATGCAGGGCTTTGGCGTCCACACGTTCCGCCTGGTCAACGCCAAAGACGAGTCCACCTTCGTCAAATTCATCTGGAAGCCAAAGCTCGGCATGCAATCGGTGGTCTGGAATGAGGCTGTCAAGATCAATGGCGCCGATCCAGACTTTCACCGTCGCGATCTATGGGACGCCATCCAGTCCGGCAATTTCCCGGAATGGGAGTTGACGGTGCAATTGTTCGATCAGGCGTTTGCCGACAGCTTCGACTTCGACATTCTGGACGCAACCAAGATCATTCCTGAAGAGGTGCTCGAACCGATCCCGGTCGGGCGGCTGGTGCTTGACCGGATGCCGGATAATTTCTTCGCGGAGACCGAGCAGGTTGCCTTCATGACGCAGAATGTGCCGCCCGGAATTGACTTCTCCAACGATCCGCTTCTGCAGGGCCGCAACTTCTCCTATCTCGATACCCAGTTGAAACGGCTGGGCAGCCCGAACTTTACCCATCTCCCGATCAATGCGCCGAAGTGCCCGTTCGCCCATTTCCAACAGGACGGACACATGGCTATGCGCAATCCTGTCGGTCGCGCCAACTATGAACCGAATTCATGGGGGCTGGGACCGCGCGAGGATCCGCAACGCGGCTTTCGTTCCTTCGCCGATGCCGAGGACGGGCAGAAGGTGCGTCTGCGCGCGGAAAGCTTCGCCGATCACTACAGCCAGGCCCGGCAATTCTTCAACAGCCAGACACCGCCGGAGCAGCGCCACATCGCCATGGCGCTGACCTTCGAATTGAGCAAGGTCCAGGCACCGGCGATCCGCGAACGCATGGTTTCGCATCTGCTGAACATCGACGAAACCCTGGCGACCACCGTCGCCGACAAGCTTGGCATTCGGAATATGCCCGACCCTGCGGAGGCAGCCGTTCCGACGCGCGACGACCTGCCGCCTTCGCCGGCGCTCAGCATCATCGAGAACGGGCCTGACAGTTTCAAGGGCCGCAAGGTCGGCGTCTTGCTTAGCAATGGAACCGACCCCGCGCTGTTCGAAGAGCTCCGTTCCGCCATCGAAACGGAAGGGGCCGTGATGGAGGTGATCGCGCCCAAGGTGGGCGGCGTCGACGCGGCTGACGGCAGCCACATCGAGGCCAGGCACATGATCGACGGCGGCCCGTCTGTGTTGTTCGACGCCGTGGTGCTGCTCCTCTCCGAGGAGGGTGCCGAGATGCTGCTCGACGAGGCGGCCGCGAGGGACTTCGTGTCGGATGCGTTCGCCCATTGCAAATTCATCGGCTTCACAGCGGCGGCCCAACCTCTCCTGGCCAAGGCGGGCGTAGCTCCCGATGCCGATGAGGGGTTGATCGGGCTTGATAACGCAGGTTCCGTGAAGACGTTTATAGAGGCGTGCCGCAAACTGCGGCTGTGGGCACGGGAGACCGCCGTCAAGCTTTGATGCGGAGAGCCATGCGCTGTCACACCGGCGCATGGCTGCAAGGCCGGTATGCAGCATGCCTAGGCCCTATGGTTGGCGGGCCTCTCTGGCGGCCTGTTCTCGCTGCTGTTTCAGGACCTCGTCGGTCCCGACCAGCTTCTTTGCTCCGCCTGGAATTGCCGTGGACACCACCGCTGGAGGGTCGCTTGCCGGAAAAGAATCCTCCAACCCGGCCTGCAGTTGATCCTCGAGCGTCTGCGGTTCTTCGGAGCGGCCAGGCGTCCTGCGTGTATCCATCTTCTCCAGCGACTGTTTCTTCTTTGGTGACTCATTGGCTTCGCGGATCAAGGCATAAAGCTGCTCGATCGCGAATTCCTTGATCGTTTCGAAATCGGGCCGATCGTCCTTCGTCGCCTCTATCTGATCGACCATGGCCTTCTCGAACCGCCCAAGGCTTTCACCGCCGCAGGCATGGGAAAGGCGCAGCAATGCCTCGTGCAGCATCATCGGGGTGAAGTAAGCCGACGCTTCAAGCTTGAGTTGCCGCAGACGATCCGGAGTGGCAGCCTGGAATTTTGACATGGACGGTGTCCTTTCTCTCACGAGCGTGTCAACGACAGTTGATCGCCGATGTTCCACCATGCCTGAACATACCTGATGTCCAGCGACCTACCGGAACCAGCTTGCCGCCTCCGGAACCGTCCATGATCTTGCGTGACTGGTCATGATGAGCCGGTTCTCCCGCAAGGCGCCCGGCCGCCGTTTTCCAGCATGTCACGAATTTCTTGTGATGAAGGAATGCAGGTCCGGCACGCGCCTGCCAACCCGATCGAGCGGACGGCGTTGCCTGACGCCATCGCGGCTCATCGGCGCCCCTGCAGCAAGAACACCGCCCGATCAGTCGCCCCAGGGAGAAGAGCGACTTCGGGCGGCGCGCCGAGCCGGTGGCTCATTTGTTGCAGTTCTGCATGTTCGACGTCGTGTTACCGCTGGCGGTGTTGTTGTCGATGTCATTGCCCGCGGCATCCTTGCAGCGGTCGGTCATGCCGTTCGACTTGGTTGTCGAATTTGTCGTGCTCGGGTCGGCGGGCGTGGTCGTCGCACCGGAACCCGTGCCGACGCCGGTGCCGGTCGTGGTGCCACCACTGGTGGCGCCGGACGTCGAGCCTGAACCGGTGCCGTTCGACTGTGCCATGGCCGACGTGGCCAGAGCGACCGTAAGCACGGTGGCGGAGAGAAGTTTGGTGATCATTGGAGCATCTCCTTTGGTTGTGTACTGCTTCCACCAAACCTGTCTTTCCCGGATATGTTCCGAGTGAAACGCTCTTCGGCCAAATTCTCATGGATGGGTTCTTGTGCCGATGCGAACGCTTTCGGCGCGCCTGGGTTTGCTTGCAGCGGTCGGCGTTGGGCGCTGGATCGCCACGCAGATCAAGCGCGCGATCGCGCCTTAATGCGCTATGCGGCTCCGTTCAGGAGGACCGAACATCAGTGGCCGGGCGCAGGCGCCGCTCGACGGAAACGCGGGAGCAGCATTGGGACGCGTTGGGCATATGCCTCATATTCAGGGAAGGTCTGTCGAAGGATACCTTCCTCGTTGCGGGCGCGCCGGTACTGCAGAAGAAACTGAAGCGCACCGAGGACCACCATCAGCGCTGAAAAATGCGAGAGGATCATCCCGAGAACGAATGCCAACTCACTAACGTATAGCGGATGGCGAACAACCGAGTACGGACCGGAGGTGACCAGCTGTCGGGCCGTAGCCATGATCGAGAAGGAGCGGCCCAGCCAATAGAGGCAAAACACCGAGCTGACCATCCCGATGAAAATCAAGCCGAGCGCCACCATTTGCACGGCGTCGCTTTCCAATGCCGGTGTCAGAAACATTGCAACGACGACCATGAACGTCCCGGCCATCGCTGTGATCCTCGGTTCGATTCCCTGAGCGGTTCCTTTTGGCGGGAGTCGGCTGATAGTCAGGAAGACCTGCAAGGCAGACAACACGGTCGCCAGAATTTGATTCAGGACTGCAAGCGCATTTGCCGATACGTTCTGATGGAAATAGGCAAACAGAGGAATCGCGCTGAGAACCGCCAGGACCGTCATGATACAGACGATCGCGATACGGCCGAGAAAATCCTCATTCAACATTTCGCCCTCCCCTCAAAGCGGCACTGAAGCACTACTTGCGCGCGGCGACAAGCAAATGGTTTCCTGAGCGTTAACGGCAAATTGACCCTTAGTCGAAATGTACTTCGAAGCCGCCAAAGCCTCCGGGCTAAAGGTCATGGCGCGCCAGTTAACTGTTTGGACACCATTGCCTTGTGTGCCGGATCACGAAGTGGTTCACTCCTCTCCAGGACGATGTCGTGGATAACAGAGAGATGGAGCCGATGGACCTCTTTGGTCTGCAAGCGCTGCTTATTTGTGCTCTGATCTTCGTGCCGCTTGAACACATCCTCGCGCTCCGGACGCAGCAAAAGATACTCCGAAAGGGTCTCGGCACCGATGTGATCTACGCGGTGGTGAACGGCGCGTTCCTCAAGATCTGCCTCGTCCTAATCGCGGCAGCGGCAATGAGCGCCTCGGCGATATTGGTTCCGCAGAGGATAACGGTGACGGTGAGCAGTCAGGCGACATGGCTCCAGGTCATGGAGATCATTGTCTTGGCCGATATCGGCGTCTACGCCTCACATCGAGCGTTCCATGCAATCCCGGCGCTGTGGCGATTCCACGCAATTCATCATGGGGTCGAGGAGTTGGACTGGATGGTTGCTTTCCGGGCCCATCCAGTAGACCAAATCGTCACCAAGGCCGTCTCGCTTCTGCCGGTGTTCTTTCTGGGATTTTCGTCAAAGGCAATCGCAGTGTACTTCATTATTGCTACCGGGCATGCGCTACTGCTGCACGCCAACGTCAGGATGAAATTCGGGCCGCTCAAATGGCTGATCGCAACGCCGCAATTTCATCACTGGCATCATGCGGATCAACGCGACGCCTATGACAAGAACTTCGCCAGTCATCTTGCCGTCATTGATGCGCTGTTTGGAACGTTCCATGTTCCGGGCTCGAAAATGCCGGAAAAATATGGGGTCGATGAGCCGATCCCGGCGGACTATATCGGCCAGCACGGCTATCCGTTCGTGCGTGGGGGCCAACAACGCCGAAATTCAGCGGATGCCATCGCAAAGCCGGCGGCCGAAACATAAGCCAGACGAAGCAGCGCATCGGCCGCCCAGCGTCCGTCGCTGTCACATCACCAGAGAGCCAGGAACCAAAAAGCCGTATCCGACTTGCAAGGCGATCATGCAAATCGACGCCACCGAGATCGGGACGCCGAACGGAACGACACCTTTGCGATCCAGGTGTTCAACGTAGAGGCGGAACGCACCTTGCGGCAGCAAGAACGGATTTTTCACGACCATGGCCGTGGCGAGGGCGAAAAGCAGCAGCAAGATGGAAAACCCGGCGAGATCATTGCCGCCGACTAGAAACGGCACCACCCCCATCAGCTTGACGTCCCCCGCGCCGACCTTTCGCAGCACCCAAAATGGAAAGAGCGCCACGAACAACACAAGCGCGGCGATGGCGCTCAGCCCCATGTTCCACCACGATCCGGACTGCAGCGACAACAGCAGCAGCGACCCCGCCCCCAGGCAGAGCAGCAGCAGCGCGTCGCGATTGGCTATCTTCTGTGTCGTGAAGTCCAGCCAGGCAACCCTTGCGAGCAAGGGTATCGCGAGCGCCTTCAGCAGCAGCACCTCAACAAGCAGCATGCTAGCGCTCGACGTTCTGCACGCTCGACGACAGCAGCTTCAGATTGTTGGCCACGGTCGGGTCTTTTGGCGCTAGTTCATAGGCTTTGAGGAAACTCGTTCGCGCGTCCTGGAGCTTGCCACGCAGCAGGTAGGAATAGCCGACATTGTTGTAATATTCGGGCGACGCGCCAACTAGCCTGAATGCCCTGGCATAGGCACGGTCAGCAAGGTCGAAACGGCGGATGCGGTCGCAGGAAGCGGCCAGCCCCATCCAGGCGCCACCATCGTTAGGGGCGAGTTGCGTCGCCTTGAAGAACAAGGCGCCGGCATTGCCGTAATTTTCGGCGCGGAACTGGTTCGTGGCTTCTCCTACTGCCTGGTCCGAGGCGTAATATTCGACATCGCTGACCGTCTTCAGCCCGTCAAAGGCATCGCCAAAGGACGTCACGTCGCCCTTCGACGGCTCGTTGGTGCGGGCGACCCCCCCGGTGGTGTCCGCACTATTGGTTTGGCAACCGGCAAGCGCCATCAAAAGACTGGCTGCGGCTACGGCTGCGAGGCACATTGGCCTTTTCATTTTATCCCCCAAGAGTCCTCCGACTCTGTTTTTTAGAACCAAAGCATATACCTACTCAGAAGAAAATGCCCTTCATGCGAATGAGTACGGGCAACATGACGACCATCATCACGACTGGAAAGATGCAGAGCCCTAACGGGATCATCATCTTGACCGGCAAGGCGTTGGCACGCTCCTCGGCGTTCATAATTCTCTGGGTGCGCATCTCGTCGCTATAAATGCGCAAGGCGTCTGTGAGACTGGTGCCCAGTTCTTCCGATTGGCGAAACAGGACGGCCAAGGCGCGCGCCTCTTCCAGCCCGATGCGGTCCGCGAGTTCTCGCAGTGCCTCGCGCAACGGTTTGCCTGCACGTAGCTGCAGCGTCACGATCGAGAGCTGAATGCCCAGCCATTTGTGGGTGCCAGCCAATTCGGCGCCGACGCGCTCCACGGCCGCCTCGAGACTCATCCCGGCGTCAGCGCAAGTGATCATCATGTCCATGAAATCGGGAAAGCCTCGCCGATAGACCTGTTTCTGCCCGCTCTCGAAGCGGTCGAGGGCAATGCTGGGAATGACCAGGCAACCAAGCCCGATCAAGGCTGAACCTACGAATGCCACCAAGCCCGGCAATTGCGGCGGCAACACCCGCGATAGAACGGCATAACAGACAAGGAAGCCGACACAAACGGCGCCTAGGCGAGAGAGTGTGTAAATGACCGGTGCGCTTGCCTGATAGAACCCCGCCCTGAACAGTTTCGCTTCAAGGGCATTCTGCTCGCCACGCTCCTTTTCCACGCCTCGGAAATAAGCATCGACCGGCCGTTGCGCGGAAATCCTGTTGAGTTCCTGCTGGGCATAGAGCGATCGGCGACTGGTGACCCCCTCGGACAGGAGCGTTTGGGTGACCAGTTTCCTTGTCTGGAAGACCGGGACGAGGACAAAGGCGGCCAACATGAAAATGGCCACTGCCGCCAGGAAGATAGCGAGCGAGAGCAGCGTGGCCGAATTGTCGAGGTTGCTGAACACGTCCATGCCCGCCGCTAGAAATCGAAGTTGACCATTCGGTACATTATGAAGTCCCCCACCAGTGCCCACGATCCGAAGATGACGAACACTGGCACGACTATTGGATTACCCCAGACGTCACCGTAAAAGCTGGGAGCCGCGATCGACAGCACGGCAAGCATCAAAACTGGAAACAGCGAGATTATCCAGGCGGACATGCGGCCTTCGGCGGACAGAGCCCTGATCTTCATCCGCAGTTTCCGACGTTCGCGTAAGACCGTCGACAGGTTCGACAGTATTTCGGTAAGATTGCCACCCGTCTTCGCTTGGATGGACAACGACACCGAAAGCAGATGCAGGCCTTCGAAGCCGACCCGCTCCGACAGCTTTCGAACAGCCTGCTCTAGACTAAGACCAAAGCTGATTTCGTCAGAAACGATGCCGAATTCAGTTCCGAGCGGATCGGGCATTTCACGCGCGACGAGCCCTATCGCGACTGTAGTTGGGTGACCAGCGCGCAGAGAACGCACGATCATGTCGAGTGCATCGGGAAGCTGAACCGCGAATTTCTTGATGCGCTTGTTCCTGGCACTTTTCAGAACGAAAACCGGCAGAGCAAATCCGACAACCAAGAAGGCGATGGCGGCGACAATGACGGACAAGTGCAGAAGCAGCGGCAAAAGGAGCGCCAGAACGAGGCCGGCTAGCAGGAATACGGCCAGGAAAGCCAGCGGATTTCCGGTGATGCCGGATTGCGTATAAAGCCGGTTGAGCGCGACTGCGCCGAAAATGAAGTCGCCCGATGCAGTCAATCCGCGTTCCTGCAGCAGCCCCTGCAGACTCTGCTCGGCCGGCTTTTCTTCTCCCAGACGCTGCAAGCGTCGATTTATGATGCCTGCCCGCGCTCGCCGGCCGGCGATTGAGAGAAAGAAGGACTCGGCGGCGAGAATTACCGATGCCGCTGCAAGCACATAGATGAAGTAAAGAAGGGTCTGACCGGTCGGCATCAGAGCGGCACCTGCGGGTTGAAAGCATCTTTCGCGAAATGGTGTCCCATCGCCGCGGCTTCGGTGGCAAATCGCGGACGCACCCCGGTAGCGCGAAATTCACCGACGATGGCGCCGTCGGCCCGGACATCGCGGCGGATGAAGTGATAGATTTCCTGAAGCTGGACAACGTTACCTTCCATGCCGGTGATCTCCGATATGGAGGTGACGCGCCTCCCCCCGTCCGAGAGACGCTGGGTCTGCACAATGATATCGATAGCCGAGGCGATCTGCGCACGAATGGAATCATTGGTCATCGGCATGCCGGCCATACCGACCATCTGCTCAAGCCGCGAGATCGCATCGCGCGGCGTGTTGGCATGGATGGTGGTCATCGAGCCTTCATGGCCGGTATTCATCGCCTGCAGCATGTCGAAGGCCTCCTCGCCGCGGACCTCGCCGACGATGATGCGGTCCGGCCGCATGCGCAGCGCGTTCTTGAGCAACTCGCGCTGGCGAACCTCGCCCCTGCCTTCGACATTAGGCGGGCGCGTCTCCAGCCGGCCGACATGCGGCTGCTGCAGTTGCAGTTCGGCAGCATCCTCGATGGTGATCAGACGCTCTTTCGAGGGAATGTAACTCGACAAGGCGTTAAGCAAGGTGGTTTTGCCACTGCCCGTACCGCCGGAAACCAGGATCGATTTTCGCGCCTGCACGGCGATGCGCAGCAGATCGACCATCGGCTGACGGATCGAGTTGAACGCCATCAGGCGTTCAAGCGAATACGGGTTCTTGGAAAATTTACGGATCGAGACCAACGGCCCGTCGACAGAGATCGGCCGCACCGCAATGTTGACACGCGAGCCATCTTCCAGCCGCGCATCGACCATCGGCGCGGATTCATCGACGCGACGGCCGATAGCCGAAACGATCTTGTTGATGACGCGCAGCAAATGCGCCTCGTCACGAAAGCGGATAGAGGTCTCCTCGATGACGCCACGCCGCTCTATGAAAACGCGCTTATGGGTGTTGATCAGGATATCGGCGATCGAATCATCCTTGAGCAGCGGCTCTATCGGGCCCAGACCCAACATCTCGTCGGCGATATCGCTGGTCAATTGATCGAGTTCGCGGGCATTCAGCGGTACATTGCGACCGCGTACGAACTCGCGCACGATGGGGCGAATTTCGTTCAGGATCTCGTCCTTCGAAGCACTTTCGAGCGCCGCAAGGTTGAACCTATCAATAAGATGTCGATGCAGATCGACTTTCAGCGCCAGGAACTCGTCACCATGCGGTTCGAGATCGGCGGCAGGCTGGGCGCCGTTGGCAACGGGAAGGACCGCGACCGACTCCGCCTTCGGCTCGGTCCTCGCCTCGCCACCCTTGATGAACCGCCCCAACATAATCCCTTATACTCCCTCCGTCGCACATTAGCGGAAACTAAACGTTAACCAAGCGACGCACAAGCGGCGCGAGGGGCCACTCGCCGCCAATACTTTCAACATAGTTAAAAAGCGACGCCAGAAAATATCGTTTTTATTTCTGGCCCCCACGCTGGCAAACATGAGTGGCGGACTAAGCTTCGCAGCCTCCTGTGCCCCTCGCGTCCTCCGACGTCGGCATACACTCCATATCTGGCTATAACCCCTTAGATATAAAGGGATATGCCGTATACCTAAAGTAGCCACTTCTTCATTAGGCTGAATGCATAATTGTGAACGAATGGTTAAGGACGCTTGAAAAATTAGACGAATCAAGCTCTTGCTGAAATTTAGGATCGCCCTGAACGCGAGAATTCATGTATTGAGAAGTTAAGGAACCGTTAATCCCGTTTGACTCCGCATTTTCCCGGGACCTAGGATTGAGGTGACGGGGGATGCTTGGGTATGGAGTTCATCCTTGGCTCTGTCTCGTCGGGTTCAAACTCCAAAGGGAGAAATTGACATGAAGAAGCTCATGACGATGACCCGGCAGTTCCGCGACGACGAAAACGGCGCTGCCATGGTCGAATATACGGTGCTGCTGGGCATCATCACGGTAGCGGTCATCGCTACGGTGGTGTTGGTCGGCACTTGGGTCAGCGGTAAGTGGACAGCACTGAACACGAATCTCACTGCAGCGTCGTAATTCTTCGGCTGGCCTGACCGGAAAGGACTGGCCAGCCGATCTTATCAGAAGGTCGAGACGCCTCGGCATGCATCTTAGTTCGGTGGCAGGCAGGATAACGCAGCTGATCGTTCTCGATGATGTATCCGGCATTTTGGCTGTCGACTCGAGGTGCGAGGATGCTTGAATGGATCCATCCTCATCTCGCCTCGTCGGGTTCAATTCTAAAGGAGTAATTGGCATGAGGAAGTTCATGACGATGACCCGGCAGTTCCGCGACGACGAAAACGGCGCTGCCATGGTCGAATATACAGTGTTGCTCGGCATCATCACAGTGGCTGTGATAGCGACCGTGGTTCTGGTCGGCACATGGGTGAGCGGCCAGTGGGGCACACTTAACACTACGCTTGCTGCTGCTTCGTAGCAGTACTCTGGCAGGCCGGGCGAAAATGCTTGGCCGCCTCTTTTCAACAGAGGCAGGCGACCTTTTGGGCACGTCGTCGATTGAATGGGTTGGGGTTATGCGCGCAAATACCATCATCATGATCGTTCTCGCAGGCGTGTTCGGCGTGCTTGCCGTTGTGCTCGCCAATATATGGCTGGCCAACCAGCGCAACGCGATTGCGCAGACGAATGATGTGCAGCGCGATACGGTGGTAGTGGCCGCGGTGGCACTGAAGTTTGGCGACACGCTATCCGCCGACAAATTGCGCGAAGTCGCTTGGCCGGCAGGCGCGGTTCCGGCGGGCGCTTTCAAGACAATGGAAGACCTCCTGACCAAGGACGTCCCCACTGGCGGAGGCCCCAAGCAGGCGTTGCAGGCGATCGGCGTCAACGAACCCGTCCTTGCAAGCAAGATTACCGGCCCGGGCCAGCGCGCCACGCTTTCGGCGGTGCTTGGCGAGGGCATGAAGGCCGTGTCCATTCGCGTGAACGACGTGCTTGGTGTCGCCGGCTTCGTCTTCCCTGGCGACAGGGTCGATGTTTTGCTGACGCGAACGGTGCGCAGCCAAGAAGGCGCGGACCAGAGTTTTGTCGATGTGCTGCTGCAAGGCATGAAGGTGCTCGCGGTCGACCAGGTGGCCGACGAAAGCAAGGACAGCCCGACGGTCGTCAAATCGGTTACGCTCGAGGCCAGCACCAAGGATGCACAGAAGTTGACCCTGGCGGCTGGCGCGGGCCAGTTGTCGCTCGCGCTTCGCCAGGCCGCCGCCAGCAAGGGCGAGACGACCGAGCGCGTGACGCTTTCCGATCTGACCGGCGAGACGCCGGCCGACGTCGCCAAAAAGCAGGCTGAACTGGCCAAGCAGGCTGCAGCCGATGCCACAGCCGCTGCCGAACGTCAGCGCGCGGAGGATGAGCGCAAGCGCGCGGACGCCAAGATCACCGGGTTGGCCGAGGCCGTGGACCGAGTGGGAAGCCAGCTCGATCAGTTGAGCAAGGTGAAGCCGGCTCCCGTCATGGTGTCGGCCCCGGCGGCGCACGAGGTCGTGAAGGAAGTGGTCAAATATGTACCGGCGGAGCCGCCACCACCACCGGTGCGCGCCACGGTCGGCGTGTATCGGGGTGTGGTGCTCGAATCATATGACGTGCCGAGACAGCAATAACAATCGGCTCGACCAGGTGGGGACTGCCCGATGCGGGCAACGAGGTGAGGGAATGGTTGGAATGTTGGAGAGATTGGCGGGCGCCCTACTGGTCATATTGGGCGTGCTCGCGGCATCCGCAACGCAGGCGGCGGACCGCTTTATCGACGTGTCCAATCCGAGTGTCCACCGTGTTTTCCTGCCGGCATCGCAATCGGTGACAATCCAGGTGAATGCCACCCTCGGCGATATCGTCGTCGGCGACCAAAAGATCGCCGATGCCCAGCCGATGACCGACCGCACGCTCTATGTCATCGGCAAGAGCGCAGGCACCACCACGGTCAATCTGTTCTCCACCGACAAACGTTCGCTCGGCGTCATCCAGATCGAGGTCGGCGTCGACGTCAGCGACATGGCGCAAGCGATCCGTCAGGTGGCGCCAAGGTCGCGCATCGAAGTCGGATCGGTCAACGGTCGAGTCAGGCTTGGCGGTCATGTCAAGGACGGCGCGACGCTGGCGGCCATCCTGGAAGTTGCAAAGCAATATGGTCCCGACGATATCATCAATTCCGTGTCGGTTGATGACAGCCAGCAGGTCAATCTTGAAGTACGCGTGCTGGAAGCCAAGCGCAACGCGGGCCGGGATCTTGGCGTCTCGATCAGGAGCTCCAACGGCGACGGCACAACTCTAGTTGGAACCGGGATTACCGCCGTCGACAAAGATAAGGTGGTGCTCGGCACCGGAGGTTTTCTCAGCGACCTGTTGTCCACCTCCACGCCCTTCGGAGCACTGCTCACTCGCGTTGTCGACAGCAACATCAAAGTCGATTTGTACATCGAGGCGCTTGAAGCCAAGGGCGCGGTGCGCATGCTCGCCAACCCCAATCTCACCACGCTTTCCGGCGAGCAAGCCAGCTTCAACGCCGGTGGCGAAGTCCCTATTCGCACGCTCGACAAAAATGACGAAATTAGCATCGTGTACAAGCAGTTCGGCGTCAATCTGGTGTTCACGCCGGTCGTACTCGACGAGGGCAAGATCCACATGAACCTGGCGCCGGAGGTCAGCGACCTGACCGGCTTCACTACCGCCGGCGACCCGATCTTCACCAACCGCAAACTGTCGACCGTCGTCGAGTTGCGCGACGGCCAGAGTTTCGCGGTCGGCGGACTTCTGTCCACCAAGACCACCAAGCTGCAGAATCAGGTGCCATGGCTTGGCCAGGTGCCGGTGATCGGAACGCTGTTTCGCAATTCGAGCAACCAGAAGGAAGAGACCGAGCTGGTGGTCATCGTCACGCCGCACATCGTGCGGCCGGTGAAGCCGGGTGAGCAGCTCGAGACGCCGTTTGACAAGACACGGCCCGCCAACGATCCGGAATTCTTCGTGCTCGGCCAGCTCGAAGTGAACAAGGACATGATCCGGAAATATGAAACGGGCGACGGCGTCACCGGCCCCTATGGCCACATGCTCAACTTTAAATCGAAGGACAAGATGCTCTATGTCAAGAAATAGCGCTTTGGTCCTCACTCTGTGCACCGGCCTGCTGACGGGCTGCGCCGCGGACTATCTGAATCACTATGATTCGGTGACGCTGGCCGCCGGCGACACGCAGAAATACAACTCGATGCTGCAGACGGTCGATCCGCTCAATCCAG
Organism: Mesorhizobium sp. B2-4-18; assembly: GCF_006441385.1. Lineage (NCBI taxonomy): Bacteria > Pseudomonadati > Pseudomonadota > Alphaproteobacteria > Hyphomicrobiales > Phyllobacteriaceae > Mesorhizobium > Mesorhizobium sp. B2-4-18. The sequence continues at coordinate 425,365 of NZ_VFUW01000005.1, forward strand.
CCTCGCGGAATACGCATATCGAAGGCGACGGCACGCGCGCTGCAGCTCTCGCCAACAACTACAAATATCCGCCGCCGCCGCCGCCGCCGCCGGCCATCACAGTCAATGTCGGCGGGTCGGGTGTGACGACTACGACGCAGTGAACTGAATAGAAGGATGCGGTTTCAGTGCGCCAGGCTGTACGAGGAAACCTGGCGTCAGGGGAGCAAAGAGTAAGGCCATGTTGCGGACCATTCGCGCCTTCTGGCACGATCAGAGGGGAATAGCGCTGATCCTCGTCAGCGTTACGCTGCCGGCGATCATCGGATTTTCGCTGCTGGCAATCGATATGAGCCGGGTCAACAATCTGCACAACGATCTGCAGAAGGCAGCGGACGCATTTGCGTTGGCTGGCGCCGCCGAGCTTGATGGCTTGCCCGGTTCATGGGCCAGAGCCGAACGCGCCATGGCGAAACTGGTCGCCAACGATGCTACTTTCTCGACCGTTGGCGCTACCGGCCGGTTCACCTTGAAGTCCGGGGAGCCGGGCGGCACCGCACAATGCAACAGCGCCGCCAACATTTCGTGGTGTTTCCTCAAAACCTTGCCCGCGTCTGACGGAGCGCCGGTCACCAGCGCGAACTATGCCAATGCAACGCAATCCATCGGCGAAGATGAAACCGCATTCATCGAAGTGAGGGTGGCTCCGACCGGCTTCGCGGCAATATTCCCGGCGTCGTTTCTGACGAGCAATTCGGCCAGCAACAGCTTCAACGTTGCTGCCCGTGCGACGGCAGGGTTCACGTCGGGCGTCTGCGATTACACGCCCGTTTTCATGTGCAACCCGTATGAGGACACAACCATCACCGGCGGCGTCACGCTTGAGCAGGCGGCACAAACCAGGCAATATCGTCGCCGCCAAATCATGCTGCGCGGAGACGGATCCTATTTTCCCGGCAACTTCGCTTTCCTGGCTTCGCCATTTGGCAACGGCGCCAATCAGCTCGAAAAGATGCTCGCCGATTCCAAGCCGCAGAATTGTTATTCGCGCGACGGCGTCGATACGGAGCCGGGACAGAACGCTGGCCCTGTCGAGAACGGTATCAACTCGCGTTTCGGCATCGATTCGTCAAGCTACTCGGATGGTCCTGCGACCAATGTGCGCAAGGGTGCCACAAACTGGGACCAGTACGTCAAGAGCAACAAGGTCACCTATGAAACGGACCCGACAAAGGGGGTCGGCCTTGAACGTGACTCGTGCCAGATCGCCGGCAACTGCACCTTGATGGGCGGTCGCATGGGCGCCGGAGATTGGAATTTCGCGCGTTACTGGGCCGCCAATCATCCCACACGTGCTGTGCCTGCTGCTCTGTCGGGAACCGGTGCCAACCTGCCGACGCGGTATGAGGTCTATCGTTATGAGAACGATCCCGACGGCAACCCTCTCACCGATGACAGTATTGCCGGCGATGCCGCGGTTGGAGGTGAAAGAGGCACACCGCCCGCAGAAGCCCGCACCCCTATCTCTACGCCCGACCGCCGGCTGCTTTACGGCGCAATCCTGGACTGCAATGCGTTGCAGGCTTCGGGTACGAATTTCAGCGGCCGCCAGACGGGTATTCCGGTGAGGAGATTCGGCAGCTTCTTCATCACCGAACCGATCAAGGACGGTAAGAATATTTACGTTGAGTTGGTCGACATCACCGGAAAAGGCGGCAATGGCACGCTCGACAACTACCTGCGCGATGAAGCGCAGCTCTACCGGTGACCACCATGTTCGCGATGCTGTCTCGATATCTCGATCGATTTAGGCACGACCAACGTGGCGCGGTGCTTGTTGAGATGACACTGATCACGCCACTGATGCTGATCTTGTCGGCCGGGGTGTTCGAGTTCGGCAATCTGATCCATGACAAGTTGCTAATGGAGGCCGGCCTTACCGACGCCGCCCGCTATGCCGCGCGTTGCAACAGTCAATTGTATACCGACTCCGGGCTGGCAGCCATCAACTGTGCGACGATTGCCGCGAATATAGCGGTGTTCGGCAACCCGACAGGGACGGCGCCCGCACGTGTCGCCGGCTGGCAGACCTCGAATGTCACCGTGACCACGAACTATGGGTGCCAGGACACCGTGGTGGCCGGCGTTACCCAATATCGCTCCACCACGGCACAAGTCTGCACCGTGCGCGCGTCCGGCACCTACCCATACACCGGTGTCGGGATGCTGGCATTCATCGGTGTCGGTCCGATAACGCTGCAAGGCTCCCATGACGAGCGGTTGATCCGGTTTTGACCATGATCCAGAGTTTCACAAAGTCAGAAGACGGCGCGGCGATGGTGGAAATGACCATTGTATCGACGCTGCTGTTCTCACTTGTCCTGGGCTTCGTCGATTTCGGCTACGCGTTCTACCAATGGAACGCAGCAACCAAGGCCGTTCAGGTCGGCGCCCGGCTGGCTTCGATATCGGATGCGGTGGCAACCAACCTCGCGACCGCGGGCCCGATCTCGTCTCCCGGCGCCCCGATTATCGCCGACGCCTATGGACCTTTCGTCTGCACCTACACCGCCGGCACGGGCGCCTGCAGCAATAGCGGCGGCTTCAGCGCCGCCAATTTCAGCCGCATCTTTCGTGGCGACACCGCAAACACCAATGACGACGCCTGCCCCGATCTGGCTGCAAACCAGCGGGCTGGAATGTGCCACTTCTTCCCGGGCCTGCTGCGCAGCAACGTCGTCATCACCTACAGGGCCAGCGGCCTTGGATATCAGACCCGGCTTGGAGGGCCGGTGCCGACAATCGCCGTCAGCCTGCAAAACAGGACTTTCCAGTTCTTCTTCCTCCAAGGACTGATGGGTTTCGCCAACATCAACATGCCCTCCATGCTGAGCACGGTTACGGGCGAAGACATCAAGAGCACCTGGCCATGAATGCCATCAGCACTAAGGTTACCCCCACCAAGCGAAAGCAGGTTGCGCTGTTTTCCTCGGATCCGAATTTCAAGCGCGATGTGGCGACGCGGCTCGATGCGCTGGCGATCTATGATGTGCGGGTTGCCGAGACGGGCGACTTCCTCAAGGGGCCGCCGGCCGACACGCGCCCGGGCATCGTCATCCTCGATCTCGGCAATGGCGAATTGCTTGGCAAGCCAGGCATTGTCGAGGGGCGCGCGCTGTGGGCTGGTGTGCCGCTGATCGCGGTTTCGGACGAATTGACATCGGAGCAGACACGCGTCCTGGTGCGCATGAATGCCTCGGACTGGCTGCACAAGCCGCTCGACGGCAAGGAACTGCTCAACGCCGTGACCTTCCACGACAGCGGCAACCAGGGCGCCAAGAGCCGCATCATCACCTTCATCGGCGCCAGCGGCGGCGCCGGCGCCACGACGCTGGCGCTGTCGGCGGCCGAGTTCCTGGCCTCGAAATCGACCGAGCGCGCGGCCTCGACCTGCCTGGTCGACCTCGACTTCCAGAGCGCCAATTGCGGCGCCTATCTCAACCTGTTCAACCAGTTCGACCTCGCCGGCATCATCGGCCAGCCTGAACGGCTCGACGTCGAACTGATGGATGTCATCAAGCTGTCGCGGCCTTCCGGCCTGACGCTCTATGCGTTCGAGCGGCCGCAGCTGCCGTTCGAGCCGCAGGGCGCCGATTTCGTCTTCCGGCTGCTCGACCTCGTCGCCTACCGTTTCGACGACATCGTCATCGACCTGCCGAACATCGAAACGCCCTGGCACAATTCCGTGCTGTCGACGAGCGACGAGATCTTCATCGTCTTCGAACTCAATGTCGCTTCGCTGCGGCAAGGCAAACGGCTCTACAAGAAGATCCGCGAGCTGCGCGGCAATGCCGTCTCAATCACGCTGGTGGCCAACAAGCACAAGCGCAAATGGTTCGGCAACCACTTCTCGCGCAGCGAGCTGGAGAAGATCTTCAAGGCGCCGCACATCAAGTCGGTCGGCCTCGACAACGCCCTGCTGGCCGACGCGCTGAACCGCGCCATGCTGCCGTCCGAAGTGGATGGGCGGGCGCGCTTCAACAAGGACCTGAAGAAGATGTTCCGCGAGCGACTCGACGATGCGGCCCGCTAGCGGCCACCGCCTGCGGCTGACAGCCGCCTGCCTGCTTGGCCTGGCGCTGACGCCAGCGCCCGGACAGATCGCGTTGGCGGACAGCCGCCCGCCTCTGCCGGCCATGGGCCCCAGCCTGCGCAAGACTGTGGCGTTTTCCACCCAGGAGAAGACCGGGACCATCATCATCCGCAAGCAGGAAAAAGCACTCTATCTGGTGACCGGCAAGGGCGAGGCCCTGCGCTACCGGATCAGTGTCGGACGCGACGGCTTCGGCTGGACGGGTACGGTCCAGGTGGGAGCCAAGACCGAGTGGCCGGCGTGGCGGCCGCCCAGGGAAATGCGCGCCCGCCAGCCGGAACTGCCTGACATGGTGCCCTCGGGGCCGTACAATCCGCTCGGCGCAAGGGCGCTCTATCTGCTTCGGGACGGCCGCGACACGCTCTATCGCATCCATGGCACCAACGACCCTTCGGGCGTGGGTTTCGACGGCACGTCGGGCTGTTTTCGCCTGACCAATACCGATGTCATCGATCTTTTCAGGCGCGTGCCTGTCGGCACCAAGGTGGTGGTCCAATGACGACGATCAGCGATCCCGACGACCTTGTGATAGCGGTCGAACCGCTATTGCTCGACAGGGAGAAGAGCCGGTCCAGGCTCGCTTTTGCCGTCTCTGTCGGCCTGGCGCTGTTTGCCCTGCTGAACGCCACCGCGGCCGTCTATCTCTACCGCGGCATTAACGATCTGCGCGCGATCGAGGCGCGACTGGAGGACCTCGGCCAGTTCGAGCAGCGCATGAGCGCGCGGCTCGACACCGTCAACAATGGATTTCAAAGCCGGTTCGAGGCGCTGGACGACCGGCTGCGGGCGAGCTTCGGCGAGGTCAACGCCAACATCGCCCGGCAGCCACCGGAGATGTCGGGAAATCACGGTGGCGAGGAGCCGCGCGTGGTCGAACTCCCCTCGCCCGCCGAAGACATGGCGGCGGTCGCCAGCGCCGCCGACGCGGAGCCTGCCATCGGGGATATGCCGCGGGTAACGCGAAGGCGGTCGGCACCGGCAGCGCCTCCCGCGCCGAGCTCCAACTACCAGCGGAGCGTATCGCCGGAAGGCAAGGTCACCTATCACAAGATAAACTAGGACGGGACCTGCGCGCGGCCCGTAGCGCTGCGCTGGTCTAGAAATCCCGCTGCAGTGCCATGATCCGGACGCGCCGCGATTCAACGCGCATGCCGAGTTCACGGATATAGGCAAGGTGGCAATAGGCGCAGGCGGTGACCCCGATGACCGCCAGCAGGCAGTTCAGCCAGGTGAAGTCCATCATCAGCGAGAACCGAAAGCCACTCGGCGCCGTGAACGCGGCAATGGTGCTGGCGGTCTGCGAACGGCCACCAATGAAAATCATCGACGCCGCGAGGACCAAGATGCCGTGGTTGGCAAGAAAGAATGCGGCCGACCTTCTGGCCCGGCTTGCCATCCAGCAGACCACCAGGGCCGCGCCCAGCAGAGCGAAATCCAGGACCATCGACCCTCCCAGATAGACATCGACCTGCTGCCAGACCATGCCCGACGAGGGATGCAAAGCGAGCCAGATCTTCCACATATCGGGGCTTGCGGGGTAGGTTCCGAGCAGGAGCGTGGCCATTCGCTCCGCCGCCAGGATCAGCAGGACACAGGCAGGAAAGGCGAAAAGCAATAGTGGTTGGCGCTTCATGGTGCCTCGCAATCTGGCAGGCAGATTACGCGCCATGAGTTGCGCAAGGCTTAACGGGGAAAGGTTCGGCTGAGACAGGATCGATCAAGCGGCTCGGATCAGGTCGTACAGCCAAGTGCCCGCTTTTGTATGCCTGACACCCAAATCCCGGACGCTGTCCATGTGATTGCGCCCCTCGACGATGCCGATCGAAGCCGTCAGGCGCTGCTCCGTCAGGCGATCGGCAAACAATTTGGCCTGCAGGTGAAACGGTTCGGTTTCCCGCTCGCCGACCAGCAGCGTGACCTTTGTCCGCGACGAGTGGGATTTGCCCATCGGCGAATACGCCCCGACTTCCGTGTCGGTCAGGCCTATCAAGGGCTCAAGGAAGGATTGCTGGAGGGGCTTCAAATCGTAAAGCCCGCCGAGCAGAAGTGCCGCCGACGGTGGATGTGCCGACCCCTCGTCGAACAAAAAGGTCGCCAGATGCGCCCCGGCGGAATGGCCACTGACGCTTAGGCGACCAGGATCGCCGCCATGGCTGGCGATATTATCCAGCACCCATTGCCTCGCGCGCCGGACCTGGTCGACGATTGCCGCCATCCTGACGGCGGGCATCAGCGCATAGTCGATCACGACCGCGATTGCCCCGGCGCTCGTCACCGTTTCGGCGATGTAGGAATAGTCGCTTTTGGCGAACATGCGCCAATAGCCGCCATGGATGAAGATGTGCACCGGGAGGTCCCTGCGCGGCCCCTCCGGAAAGAACAGGTCGAGGCGTTCGGCCTCGTGCGGACCATAGGCGATATCCGCCAGCATCGGCAGCGAAGTCCGCGTCGCGGCACTGCGTGCGACGATGTCGGCCACGATGTCATCGAAATCGGCAACGTGGTCGCGGGTGCGAAAAGGATCTTTCGACATGGCGTCCGCTCAGAAGGTTACAGCGATGTATTTGGCCTCCATGAACTCGGCGATGCCGTGATGCTGGCCCCCTTCCCGCCCGAGGCCGCTCTGCTTGACTCCGCCGAAGGGCGCGGCGGGATCCGACATCAGGCCGCGGTTGAGGCCGATCATGCCGGCCTCAATCTCGGCGGCCACCCGCATGCCGCGCGCCACATCGCGGGTGTAGAGATAGGCGGCGAGGCCGTATTCGGTGTTGTTGGCGTGGAGAATGGCCTGCGCCTCGCTCTCGAAGCGGGTGATGGGCGCTACCGGGCCGAAGATCTCCTCATGCGCCATGTCGGCGTCCGGCGAGACTTCGGACAAGACGGTCGGCGGATAGAAAAAGCCATCCCCTTCAGGCACCGAGCCGCCGCACAGCACCTTGGCACCACGGTTGACCGCGTCCTTGACCAGCCGGTCGATCTTGTCGACCGCCTTCTTGGTGATCATGGGTCCACATTCGGTGTCCGCCTTGGTGCCGGCGCCGATCTTGAGCGCAGCCATGCGCTGCGCAAGGCCGTCGGCGAACGCATCGTGGATGCCGGACTGGACGTAGATGCGGTTGGCCGCCGTACAGGCTTCGCCGGCATTGCGCATTTTGGCGATCATGGCGCCGTCGAGGGCAGCATCGAGATCGGCATCGTCGAAGACGATGAAGGGTGCATTGCCGCCAAGCTCCATGGAACAGGAAATCACACGCTTGGCGGCCTCGGCGAGCAAGGCCCGGCCGATCCCGGTCGAACCGGTGAAGGAGAGCTTCCTGACGCGCGGATCGGCCAGCATGGCCGACGTCAGGGGGCCGGGTGTCGACGTCGTCAGCACGTTCACGACACCGTCCGGTACGCCGGCTTCGCTGTAAAGCGCGGCCAGCGCATAGGCGGTCAGCGGCGTCTCGCTGGCCGGTTTCAGAATGACCGTACAGCCTGCCGCCAGTGCCGGTGCGATCTTGCGCGTCGCCATCGCGGCGGGGAAATTCCACGGCGTGATGAGGACGCAGATGCCGATCGGCTGGTAGTCGACGACGATGCGGTTGGTCCCGGATGGAGCGGTGCCGAACTCGCCGGTGATACGAACCGCTTCCTCGGCGTTCCAGCGGAAGAATTCAGCTGCATAGGCGACCTCGCCGCGCGCGTCGCGCAGGGCCTTGCCGTTCTCCAGCGAGATCAGCATGGCAAGCGTCTCCGACCGCTCGACCATCAGCTCGAAACAGCGCCTGAGAATCTCCGAGCGCTTGCGCGGCGCTGTCTCGCGCCACCCCTTGGCCGCCTTGGCCGCCGCCTCGACCGCGGCGGCGGCATCCTCCAGGGTCGCATCGGGGACCGCCGCGATCACCGCGCCGGAGGATGGATCGGTGACCTCGATGAGCCCGCCGTCGGACGACGGCAGCCATTGTCCGCCAATATAGAGCCGGTGCGGAAAGCCCCGAACGTCGTACGGATCCTGATCGAGAGGGAAGGCATTGTAGGGAAGGTTCATCGTCTTGTTCCTGACGTTCACATGGCGCAGGCGGTGAGATCGCCGTCATAGGCCGCCTGGACAAGGCGGCGCATGGCGGCAAGGTCGAATGGGCGCGGGTTGTTCTTGATCAGGCGATCGATGCCGAGCGCCTGCTCGGCGGTCCAGTCGAGCTTGTCGGCCGGAAGCCCCAGACCGGCCAGCGTCGGGGTGATGCCGATCGCCGCAAATAAGCGCCTGATCTCCTCGATGGTCGCGTCCGCCATTTCGTCGACGCCACGACCGTTCGGCTCCAGGCCAAGAGCAATCCCTATCTCGGCGATCTCAGCCGCGGCCACGCGGCTGTTGTAGCTCATGACGTAAGGCATCATTGTCGCCACTCCCAGCCCATGCGGCGTATGTGTGAGCGCGCCGGCCGGGTATTGCACCGCGTGCGCTGCCGCCGTGCCGGCGGTGCCGAACGCGCAACCCGCAGCCAGCGCTCCCATCATCACGTCGGAGCGCGCCTCGGCGTCGCCGCCGTCAATGCACGCCTTCTCCAGGCTGCGGCCGAGAAGTTTGACGGCCAGCAGCGCGAAATGGTCGGTCAGCGGCGTCTTGCCGATGAACACGTGGCGCTGCGGCAGGCTGAAGTCCCCGTCCCGGCGCATGGCCGTGAAGGCCTCGATCGCATGCGTGAGCGCGTCGGCACCGGCAACCGCGGTCAGGCCCGGCGGACAAGTCATTGTCAGTTCGGGGTCGCAGACGGCAACGGCAGCGATAAGATAGGGGCTCGATATGCCGACTTTGAGCGTCCGGTCCGGATCCGATATCACGGCGACGGGCGTCACCTCCGATCCTGTGCCAGCCGTGGTCGGCACGGCGATCAGCGGCAGCATCGGCCCCGGGACCTTGAACTCGCCGTAGTAGTCCCGTAGCTCGCCGCCGTGGCTGATCAGCAAGGCGGCACATTTGGCGAAATCGAGACAGCTGCCGCCGCCGATGCCGATCACCATATCTGGCCGGAAGCCCCTCGCTTCCTCGACGCAGACCGCCACCGAATCGCGCGGCACGTCCGGGAGGACACCGTCGTGAACCAGCACGTCGATTGATGCCGACCGCAGGGATTCCATCATTTCGGCGAACACGCCGGTGCCGGCGAAACGTTCGTCGGTGCAGACCAGGGCGCGGCGGCCGTGGCGGCTGGCCACGGTCGGCAGCGCATGACGCTGTCCCTTCCCGAACAGAATTTCGCGTGGGAGCCGGAGGGCTGTGAGAAGGCTCATGACAGGCTGCATCCTTGGGGAGTTTCGGAGAAACGCATTGCAAAAATCCGCACTGAAAAATCCTCAACTGAGCGGCGCCGACAAAATCGTATAGGATATAGTATTGCATCGGTCAAACCCTCGTGTTAGCAGTCTGCCCTGTCGAGAGGCGAAAAATGCAACCTGTCAGTTTGAGCAATAATGGTGAAACGCCCACGGGAGCGGGCCGCATTCAGCGGGCCGGCAGCCTGGCCGAGGACGTCTACGAGGCCATCTTCGCGCAGCTGATGTCGCTGAAGATCGCGCCCGGTTCGCGCATCACCGTCGACAATCTGGTCAAGGAGTTCGACGTTTCCCATACGCCGATCCGCGAGGCGCTGGGGCGTCTCGAAGGCGAAGGACTGGTTCTGAAGACGCACCTGATCGGATATCGCGCCGCGCCGCAGATCACGCGGCGTCGTTTCGACGAATTGTACGAAATGCGTCTCCTGCTCGAACCGCACGGCGCGGCGAAAGCCGCTGCCACGATGGACGAAGCCAAACTCGGCACGCTGCTGGAGGCCGCAGGCGTGATGTCGCGCCGCGAGGGCAAGGACGAGCGCCTGCGTTATTCGAACTTCGCCAGGCAGGACGCGATCTTCCACGACAAGATCATGGAATACGCCGAAAACGAGCTCATCCGCGAGACGCTGGGTTTTCAACACACCCACTTCCACATTTTCCGCCTGATGTACCATTCCCGCGTGACCGAGGAGGCGCTGGACGAGCATGAGGCGATCCTCGCCGCGTTCGGCTCTGCCGATCCGGATGCCGCCGCGAAAGCAATGCGCGCCCACATCGAGCACTCGCGCGATCGCCTGCTGCCGGCCTTCGATTGAGGCCTGAACGAATGTCCGTTACCGCCAATATTGCCGGAGAGGGAGGAAGTGCGCTGCCCGGCGGCAGTGCGCCCGGGGCCGTGGAGCCGGTGCTGCGCGCTCAGGGTCTCTCGAAGCAATATGGGCCGGTGACCGTGCTCTCCGACGTCACGCTCGACATCCTGCCGGGCGAAATCCACGCCATCATCGGCGAGAACGGTGCCGGAAAATCCACTTCGATGCGGCTGCTGTCCGGCTATGCCGAGCCCACCCGCGGCACCTTGTCCATGGCCGGTCGGCCGGTGACGTTCGCCAAGCCCGACCAGGCCCAGAAAGCCGGCATCGCCCTCGTCCACCAGGAGATCCTGCTCGCCGAAGCGCTTACGGTGACGGACAACCTATTTCTCGGCCGCGAGCTTTCGCGCCGCCATGTGATGGACGACCGCGCCATGCGGCGCCTGGCAGCCGAGAAGCTGGCACGGATCGGCTGCGCGGTCTCGCCGACCGCGCTGGTGCGCGACATCTCGCTGGCCGACCGCCAGCTGGTCCAGATCGCCCGCGCGCTGCTCGACGACTACAAGGTCGGGATCTTCGACGAACCGACCGCCGTGCTGACCGGCGAGGAAGTGGATCGGCTCCTCGAAATCGTCCGGCAGCTAAAAGGTCATGGCACGGCCGTCCTCTATATCAGCCATCGGCTGGATGAGGTGCAGCAGCTTGCCGACAAGGTGACCGTGCTGCGCGACGGCAGGATGGTCGGCACCTATCCGGGCACGGCCTTGACGCAGATGGACATGGCACGCCTGATGGTCGGCCGCGAGCTTGCAACGCTTTACCCGCAGAAGAGCGCACCGTCCAATGAGCCGATGCTGAGCGTGAAAAACGCCACCGTCCCGGGCTACGCCGAAGACGTCTCTTTCACCGTCCACAGGGGCGAAATTCTTGGCTTTGCCGGCATGATCGGCGCGGGCCGCACGGAACTGTTCGAAGGGCTGGTGGGCCTGCGTCCGGCCCACGCCGTGATCGAACTCGAGGGACGGCCCGTCCGGATCCGCTCGCAACGCGAAGCGATCGACGCAGGCATCGGTTACCTGACCGAGGACCGAAAGAGCAAGGGCCTGCTCCTCGAGGAACGGCTGGCGCCCAACCTCACGCTTTCCGCACTTGAACGGTTCCATCCCGCACTGGCTCTCAGCAGACGCCGCGAGTCGGCCGCGCTGACAGAGGCCGTCCGGAGCTACGATATCCGGCTCAAGAGCCCTGGCGTGAAGGCGGGACAGCTTTCCGGCGGCAATCAGCAGAAGCTGCTGCTCGCCAAGGTGCTGCTCACCAACCCCTCTGTGGTCGTCATCGATGAACCGACCCGTGGCATCGACATCGCCAACAAGGCTCAGATCTACGCCTTCATCCACGCCATCGTCGGCAGCGGCAAAGCCTGCATCGTCATCTCGTCGGAAATGCAGGAGCTGATCGGCATCTGCGACCGCATCCTCGTCATGCGGGAAGGCCGCCTGACGGGCGAGGTCCAAGGCGCCGAGATGACCGAAAGCAATGTGGCGCTGCTGGCGACAAGCGGCCCGAAACCGAGGCCGAAGGCCGAGGGAGGAACAGAATGGCTGTCATGACCGGATCCCCATCCACACATCGCGTCGGTGATTTGAACATCACCTGGACCGACGTGGGTCCCTTCCTGGCATTGGCCGCCCTGCTGGTGGTCGGCTTCCTCATCAATCCAGACTTCCTCTCCGCGACCAACCTTGCCAACGTCATCACCCGCAGCGCCTTCATCGCCATCATCGCTGTCGGCGCGACGTTCGTTATCTCGTCGGGAGGGCTCGATCTTTCCGTCGGCTCGATGGCCGCCTTCGTCACCGGCATCACCATCATGTTCATGAACGCGGTGGCGCCGCACGCCGGCCTGTGGGCGATACCGGCTGGAATGCTCGTGGCGACCCTGGTCGGTCTTATGTGTGGCCTCGCCAACGGCCTAATCGTCACCATAGGCCGGATCGAACCGTTCATTGCGACGCTCGGCACAATGGGCATTTTCCGCGCGTTGATCACCTATCTGACCGACGGCGGCACGATACCGATAGACCGGTCGCTGCGCGAAGCGTATCGGCCGGTCTATTTCGGCACCGTCGGCGGTGTCCCGGTCCCGATCCTGATATCCGTCGCCGTCGCCGCGGTCGCATCGTTCGTCCTCTACAAGATGAAGTATGGGCGCAAATGTGCGGCGGTCGGCGCAAACGAGGACGTCGCGCGCTATTCCGGCATCTCCGTCATCAAGACGCGCACCATGGCTTACATCGTCCAAGGCGTCTGCGTGGCCATCGCCGCAATCTGCTACGTACCGCGACTGGGTGCGGCAACGCCGACCACCGGGCAGCTCTGGGAACTGCAGGTGATCACCGCCGTGGTGATCGGCGGCACGGCGCTGCGTGGCGGCAAGGGTCATGTCTGGGGAACCGTCGCCGGCGCCGTCATTCTGGAGCTGATCGCCAATCTCATGGTGCTGTCGGACTTCGTCTCCGAGTACCTGGTCGCCGCGGTTCAGGGCGTCATCATCATCATCGCGATGCTCATTCAGAGGTTCTCGAATTCGAAATAGCCCCGTGTCCGGACCACACGGGTGCGTCTTTGCAGGTCCAATCTGGGAGAAGAAAATGTTCAGTAAAAAATGGATGGCTGCGGCCGCGCTCGGCACGCTGCTGCTCACGGGCCATGCCATGGCCGAGGACAAGAAAGTCATCGCCGTTTCGATACCGGCCGCCGACCACGGCTGGACCGCCGGCGTCGTCTATCACGCGCAGACGGCCGCCAAGGAAATCAACGCGGCTTTCCCCGGCGTCGAGGTCATCGTAAAGACGTCGCCGTCGGCGGCCGATCAGGTGTCGGCGATCGAGGATCTCTCCGCCTCACGCAAGATCGATGCGCTGGTGATCCTGCCTTACTCCTCGGAAGAATTGACTGAGCCGGTCAAGGCCATCAAGGAGAAGGGCACCTTCATCACGGTCGTCGACCGTGGCCTGACCGACCCGACCATCCAGGGCCTCTACGTCGCCGGCGACAACATCGCCGTCGGGCGCAACACCGCGAAATACATGATCGACAAGCTTGGCGGCAGGGGCGACCTGGTTGTCCTGCGCGGCATCCCAACGGTGATCGACGATGAGCGCATCAAGGGCTTTCAGGACGCCATCGCCGGGACCGGCCTCAAGGTTCTCGACATTCAGTACGCTCATTGGAACAGCGACGAAGCCTTCAAGCTGATGCAGGACTACCTCGCCAAATATCCGCATATCGACGCGGTGTGGGCGAACGACGACGACATGCTGCTGGGGGTGCTCGAGGCGGTCAAGCAGTCGGGCCGCACCGATATCAAGCTGGCGCTTGGCGGCAACGGCATGAAGGACATCGTCAAGAAGGTCATCGACGGCGACACCATGACCCCCGTCGAGACTCCCTACCCGCCGTCCATGATCAAGACGGCCATATACATGACCATGGCCAATTTGGTTGGCCAGGCCCCGGTTCGCGGCGCCGTCAAGCTGGACGCGCCGCTGATCACCAAGGACAACGCCAAGGAATACTTCTTCTCCGACTCTCCGTTCTGAAGAACGCAATCAATGCGGGGCGCAGCATGACTCGCCCCGCCCCTTTCACACGACAGAGGACATGATCATGTCAGGCAAGAAAATATTGATGCTCACCGGCGAGTTCACCGAGGAGTACGAGATCTTCGTCTACCAGCAAGCAATGGAAGCCGTCGGTCACACCGTCCACGTGGTCTGCCCGGACAAGAAGGCCGGAGACCTCATCAAGACCTCCCTGCACGACTTCGAGGGCGACCAGACCTACACCGAAAAGCTCGGCCATTTTCAGGTGATCAACAAGACGTTTGCCGAGGCGGAAAAGCAGCTCGATCAATACCACGCCGTATATTGCGCCGGCGGCCGCGGCCCGGAATACATCCGCACCGACAAACGGGTGCAAGCCATGGTGCGCCACTTCCACGATACCCAGAAGCCGATCTTCACGATCTGCCATGGGGTCCAGATTCTGATTGCCGTGGACGGTGTCGTGCGCGGCAAGAAGGTCGGCGCGCTCGCCGCTTGCGAACCGGAAGTGACGCTGGCCGGCGGCACCTACATCGACCTCTCGCCGACGGAGGCGTATGTCGACGGCACCATGGTGTCGGCCAAGGGATGGACAGCCCTCGCTGCCTTCATCCGCGAATGCCTGAAGGTGCTCGGGACCGAGATCCGCCACAATTAAACAAGGTCGGCGCGCGTCAACAATGCGCCGGCTTCTGTTGTGATGGGATGTGCATCCACGTGTCTTTGAAGCGGGCCCTCGGTCGATGGGATCGAGGGCCACCGTCGCCGGTCAATCGAAGAATCCGGCATCCTCCGCCAGCAAATACTTCCTGGCGCCTTCGGCGTCGATATCGAGGCCTAGCCCTGGTGCTTCCAGCAGATCCACCATGCTGTCCTTCACGATCTGCTTGGGCAGGCCAATGACGATGTCGTTCCACCAGGGGTCCGAGGCACTGGGGTATTCGAACGCCACGTAATTGGCGGGCAAGGTGGCGCAGACGTTGATCAGCGCCCCGAGGCCCAGCAGGCCATTCGCCGTGCCATGCGGCGCCATCAGAATCGAGTGCATATAGGCGTGCTCGGCGACCCATTTGAGCTCGGCAATGCCGCCGATGTCGGCAGGATCGGGGCCGATGACGCGCACCGCCTGCGTCTCGATCAGTTCCTTGAAATTGTGCCTGAGGTAAATCTGCTCGCCGGTATGGATCGGCGTCGAAGTGGAGGTGGTCAGTTCCCGGTAGGCCTGCGGATTGACCCACGGCACATAGTCGCCGGTCAGCATGTCCTCCAGCCACATCAGATTGTACTTCTCGAGCGCGCGGGCGAACTTGATCGCATCGGGCAGCATCCAGCCCGGGCCGCAGTCGAGTGCCAGGCTGACCTTGTCGCCCAGCACTTCCTTCATCGCGATCACGCAGTCGAGCATGTGGTTGAAACCGCGTTCGCTAATCACGCCCTGATCCATGGCGCCGTGATAGCCGGCCTTCTTCTGCGTCACGCCGTAATGGAAGTCCTCGATGGTGTCCTTCATGTTGGAATGGAACGAGATTCCTTGCTTAACCATGAAGAAGTTCTGCGGCTGCTCCATCATCCATTTGACGTCTGCGGCATAGTCCTCCGGCCGGTCGCCTGTGCGCTTCTGGCGGATCGAGCCGTTATAGACGCGTACCTTGTCGCGCACCTTGCCGCCGAGCAGCTTATAGGCCGGCACGCCCGCGGCCTTGCCGGCAATGTCCCAAAGCGCATGTTCGATAGCGCTGACCGCCGCGCCATAAGGCTTGAAAGAACCGCGTTGGCGGATCTTCAACATGACCCGCTCGACATCGGTCGGATCCTCGCCGATCAGCGCCTCGCGGAAATGCAGCACAAAGGGCTTGAGGTAGGTCTTGGTGAACTCGACTTCTCCCAGTCCATAGAGGCCCTCGTCGGTCACGACGCGAACGATGGGGTGCTTGCCGATAACGGCACAGCGAAGGTCGGTGATCTTCATCGCGCGGTCCTATCTCACGGACGAGAAAGCTGTCGGCGTGAGCAGCTGGCTGCTGATATTGGCAACGATCTGCCCGTCGCGCTCGGACTCGTCCCGGGCCCTGTGCCATGCCGGATCGGTGACGAAAGCCGTCCATTTCGCCTCACGCTCGGCCAGTGATTCCCAGGCTAGGAAATAGGTGAGGCGGTTGCTGTTTTCGCCGATTGCCGTGGTGAAAAACCCGGCTTGGCGGATGCCATGCCTCTCCCAGATGGCCAGCGTTTGGTCGGAAAAGCGCTTGAGCAAAGCCGGCAGCCTGCCCGGCAGGCAGTCATAGATGCGCAGTTCGTAGATCATGGTTTCGTCCGTTTCCTTCTTCGCCTCTCCCTTGGGAGAGGTCGACACGAATGGTCGGTCGTCGGCCCTGTGAGCCAAGGAGAGTGAGGGCAGGAATCTGGGCTAACTCCAGGTCCGGTCCCAGCTATATTCATTGTCCCAATGCTCGGTGGATTGCCATATCCCGGTGACACCGGGCTGCAGGTGCTGGCTGATCACCTCGTCGACCACATCGTCTATGCCCAGCCCCGGCTTGTCGGGCACGGTGATGAAGCCGTCCTTGACGAGCGGCTTGGGAAGGCCGGTGACGATATCGTCCCACCAGTCGACATCGGCGGAGTGGTATTCGAGCGCCATGAAGTTCTCGGTCGCGGTGGCGACATGCGAGGCGGCCATCGCGGCGATCGGACTTTCTGCCATGTGGATGGCCATCGCGACGCCCCGGTCCTGGGAAGCATCGCCGATCTTCTTGGTCTCGAGAATGCCGCCGGAGGTAAGGAGGTCCGGATGGATGACCGAGATGCCCGAGTTGAGCAACGGCTCGAAGCCTTCCTTGAGATAGATGTCCTCACCCGTGCAGATCGGCACGGACGTTGACTCCTGCAGCTGCCGGTACTGCTCGGTGTGTTGCCAGGGGATCACATCCTCCAGCCAGGCCGGCGCATATTTCTCGATCCGCCGGGCCAGACGGATGCCGTCCTGCAGCGAGATATGGCCGACATGGTCGATGGCGAGCGGGATCTCGTATCCAATCACCTCGCGAACCTCGTGGATGTACTGCTCGAGCAGGTCGATCCCCTTCTCGGTGAAATGCAAGCCGGTGAACGGGTGCTGCACGTTCTGCGCGTCGTAGGCGAGATTGCGGGCCTTGCGCTCCTCAAGCGTGCCGCCACGGCCGCGCGGATTGGCATGAAACTCTTCGAGCGCGCCGGCGGGCGCGGATACGGCGCCCGGGACATGGGCGATCTGCATCAAGCCCAGGTCCATCTTGAGGAAGGTGAAACCACGGTCCATGCGCTGCTTGAGGCGCTTTCCGGTTTCGGTGCCGCTCGGTTTCTCGGCATCGGTATCGCAATAGACGCGCACCTGATCGCGGAACTTGCCGCCGAGCATCTGGTAGATGGGAACGCCATAGGCCTTGCCGGCGAGGTCCCAGAGCGCGATCTCGACCGCCGAGACGCCGCCGCCCTGCCGACCGTGCCCGCCGAATTGCTTGATGCGGCGAAACAGGCGATCGATGTCGCAGGGGTTCTCGCCAAGCAGCCGGCTCTTCAGCATCAGCGCGTAGGTGGCGCTGGCGCCGTCGCGCACCTCGCCAAGCCCGACGATGCCTTGGTTGGTATAGATCTTGAGCAGCGCCGAGGTGAACGGCGCACCGACGATCTCGGCCACCCGCATGTCGGTGATGCGAAGCTCGGACGGCTTCGAGTCGGTGTTGACCCGGTTGAGGGCCTCGTCGGCTCCATCGGTCTTTGGCATGACTTATCCCCGTTCTGATTTGCGGGTTGTCGCCCGCATGCTGCCGATTGCGTTGCTAGCCCAGTTCGATCTCATGGGCTTGCAGGTAATCGCGGTTCATCTCGATGCCGAGACCCGGCCTCAACGAGAGCTTGAGGCTACCGTTCGAAACATCGAGCGGCTTGTCGATAAGATGATCGTACTTGCCCAAATTCCACTCCGACGTTTCGAGCTTGTAGAAGTTCGGAACGGTCATCATCACCTGCGCTCCCGCAACCACGTTGATCGGTCCCGCGGCGTCATGCGGCGAGACTGGGATGTAGTAGGCTTCGCACAGGGCGGAAATCTTCTTGAGTTCGGTAATTCCGCCCGTCCAGGTGACGTCAGGCATGATGTAGTCGGCGAGCTTGTTCTCGAGAACCGGCACGAAATCCCACTTTGTGTGGCCACGCTCGCCCCAAGAGATAGCGGCACTGACCTTTTCGCGAACCTGCTTGAGGGCGTTAAGGCTCTCGGGCGGGCATGGCTCCTCGAACCAGTCGATCTGGCCGGCCTCCTCGAGGCTGCGACAGAGGCGAATGGCGGTCGGAACATCGAAGCGGCCGTGCGCATCGATGAGGATGTCGATGTCGGGGCCTGCCGTTTCGCGGATCAGAGCCGTGAGTTCGGCAGCCTCGCGCTCGTCCTTGCGGGTCATGCCGCCGTCGAGATAGCCGTCCCGCTGTTCGCGCGACACACCGTCGGCATCGCGACCCTGGTGGGGGAAGGGGTCGAACTTGAGAGCAGTATGTCCGGACTCGACGATGTCCAGGATTTCGCGCACCACAGCGTCCTTGCTGGTGAATTTGGCCTGGTTGGGGTGGGTGTAGAGCGCGATCTCATCGCGGACCGGCCCACCCAACAGCTCGTAGATCGGCTTGCCGAGGACTTTGCCCCTGATGTCCCAGAGGGCTATGTCGATCGCGCTCACGCATTCGACCGCGGCGCCACGGCTACCCATATAGGTGAAGCCGCGGAAGATCTTGTGCCAGAGGCATTCGATACGCGCCGGATCTTCGCCTGTCACGGCGGCTCCGATCTGTCGAAGGATCGTGCAGAGGGCGCGGTTGGCGAGCTTCGTGGTGGTGGTGATCTCTCCCCAGCCGCTCACTCCCTCGTCTGTCGTTACCTCGACGAACAGGAATTCCCCCCAATAGGAAGCACCAGACTTGATCAGCCACGGCCGAACGCTCGTGATTTTCATTTCAACTGCCTTTTCACTAGTGGTCAACCACGCTGTTCCAGACCTGACCCCTCGTCCTATCCGGCCCGAGCGGCGTTGCGTGCACGCATCTGTTCGAGAACATGCCGGCCGGAACCCTCGACGTGGCGGGAGATGAGTTCGGCCGCCTTGTCGGCCTCCCCGGCCTTGATGAGCGCAATGAGTTCGCGATGCTCACGAATGATCGCGGCACGCCGCGCGAGCGTGAAATTGAAACGCCGGCTCACCGCTCGCAGCACTTCGCGATGCTTCCACCAGAGCTCGGCGGCATGGCGGTTATAGTGCCGCTGGTACATCACCGTATGAAATGCGGTATCCAGTTCACTGTGCCTGAAAGTGTCGGCGAAATTGTTCTCTTCGATCAGGCCTTGGATGCGTTCGAGTTCGGCGATGTCCTCGCCGGTGGCCATACCTACAAACCATCGCGTCAGGGCTGGCTCGATCAGAACTCCGATCTCGTAGATATCGCGGACGAAATCCTGATCGATGGGCCTTACACGCGCCCCGCGGTTAGGAGAAAAGATGACGAACCCCTCGCCCCGCAACAGTTGCAGGGCCTCGCGCACGGGATTGGTCGACGTGCCGTGGCGGCGAGCGAGATCGGTCACAACAAGCCGTTCGTTGGCGGCGAGCCGTCCCTCGATGATGTCTTCCCTGATCAGTTCGTAAAGCGAGGCACCCTCGCTGGAGGCTCCGGTGGCGTCGATCCCCGGGGGTGGCTTTGCTTTGAAATCGTCTGTTTCGGCCAAGGGCCGGCTCCCCAAATTAATACACAGTCTGTCCGATATCACGCACGGTTCCCATAAACAATGTACGATCCGGTGCGTTGACAGGCAATCCATGTTCTGAAAACGTACCAAGTGGTCGAGAGGATACACCGTACTGCAATAACCATCCTCGCGATCGCAGGGCGGAGAACCAGGGAGGATACCTATGACGAGGATCATGCTCGGCAGTGCGGTCCTGCGCGGCACTGTCGTCGGTATTTTGACGGCATCACTTATGTCCACATCGGCGTTGGGTGCGCCACCGGTCGACCTCAGCAAATGGTCGCCCGAATATGTGCGCTCCATCGCGGGAACACAGGATTTCGACACGGCCGGCGATTGCGCCAAGGTCACGCCGCTGGATTACAAGGGGCGACTGACTTTCTGGTATCAGGGCGTGTTCGAGGGCGATCCCGACCTGCTGCGCCAGTACTACAAGGATTTCTTCGAGACTTTCCGCAAGACCTATCCGAACATCAAGCTCGAGGAACAGGCCCTCACCTATAACGACCTTCTCGACAAGTTCCGCACCGCGCTCCTGGGCAATGCCGCGCCGATGGCGGTGCGCCTGCAAATCCTGGGCGGTACCGAATTCGCCTCGAAAGGCTATCTGCAGCCGCTCAAGCCGGAGGATGTGGGCTATTCGACCGAGGATTTCTGGCCCGGCGCCATGAAGGCCGTGACCTGGGATGGGGTCACATACGGCGTTCCAACGAACAACGAGACGATGGCGTTCATCTGGAATGCCGACATCTTCAAGCGTGCGGGTCTCGATCCGGACAAAGCTCCCGCAACCTGGGACGACGTCGTCAAATATTCCAAGCAGATCCACGACAAGCTCGGCATTGCCGGTTACGGCCTCGTGGCTCGCAAGAATGCCGGCAATACGCCCTATCGCTTCATGCCACAGCTGTGGGCCTATGGCGGCGGCGTCTTCGACGAAGCCACCGCGAACCCGACTTACAAGGAGGTGGAGCTCGACAGCCCGCAGAGCAAGGCGGCGCTGCAAGCCTCATACGACATGTATGTCCGCGACAAGTCGGTTCCGGTTTCGGCACTTACCAACCAGCAGGCCGACAACCAGCCTCTGTTCGTCGCCGGCCAGTTGGGCATGATGGTTTCCCACCCGTCCGACTACAATGTCATGCTCGACCTGCAGGCAAAGGCGACCGGGACCGACAAGGACAAGGCGCAGACCGTCATCGACAATATGCGTTACGGCCTGATCCCGACCGGTCCTGACGGCAAGCGCGCCGTCGTGTTCGGCGGCTCGAACATTCACATCCTGAAGCCCGAGTATGTAGAGGGTGGCAAGGTGGACGAGCCGGCCGCGAAGGCGATGATCTGCATGTGGGCGAGCCCCGAATGGTCGCTGAAGATGGCCTATGCCGGCTCGAACCCGGGCAATCTTAACGGCTTCAAGACCAAATGGATGAAGGAACGTCTGGACCATATCAAGTTCCTCGATGTCACGACTTCGATGCTGCCCTATGGCATCCCCTTCCCGGCGCTGCCGGAATCCCCCGAGATCATGAACATCATCGTCCCGGACATGCTGCAGAATGCGCTGACCGGCGCGATGACCGTCGACCAGGCAGCGGACGATGCGGCCAAGAAGGTGAAAGACCTAATGGGCGGGCTCTAGTCCCAACCTGACCTGCGAACCGGCTGCGCCAAGAGCGCAGCCGGTTCTTTCCGAAAAACAAGGGCACGCCACAGTGACGATCGTGACCGGCAAGGCCGAGGCTCGCCGAAAATCGCAACCCGGCGGGTCAGGCGCATTGCGGAACATCTGGGCCCATCGCGCCGACTACGCATACGTGCTCCCGGCGATCGCCGTGATGCTCGTCGTCATCGCCTATCCGATCTACTACACGATCGAGCTGTCGTTCTATAAGACGCCGCCCGGTCTGCAGCTCCGCGACAAGACCTTCATCGGCTTCGACAATTACACCACGATCCTCACCAGCGATGTGTTCTGGAAAGTAACCTGGAACACCCTGATCTGGACATTCGGATCCACTTTCATCTCCTTTGTCCTGGGGTTTGCCACGGCGCTGGCGCTGCACCGAGACTTTGTCGGCCGCGGCGTCCTGCGCGCCATCCTGATCATTCCCTGGGTGATCAGCGCCGTTGCCGCCTCCTATATCTGGAAGTGGATCTACCATTCGGATTTCGGCATCATCGGCGCGGTGCTGGTCGGCCTCGGATTGACTGACCGGCCACCCAATTTCATCGACAACGTCAGCACGGTGCTGCCCTCCCTGATCGTCGTCAATATCTGGCGCGAGTTTCCGTTTGCCATGATCATGATGATGGCCGGCCTGCAGACAGTCCCCGAGCAATTGTTGCGGGCCGCCAAGGTCGACGGGGCCAATGCATGGCAGCGCTTCTGGCACGTCACTTTCCCGCACTTGCGCAACGTCTCGGTGGTGACGATCCTGCTGCTCGCGGTGGCCAACTTCAATTCCTTCATCATCCCCTGGATCATGACCGCAGGCGGGCCGTCGAACGCATCGCATATCTGGATAACCCACATCTATGAGCTCGCCTTCGGCCGCCAGCGCTGGGGCGTGGCATCGGCTTATTCGGTGCTCCTGTTCCTCATCCTGATGACGCTGGGCTATTTCTACGTCCGGGCGCTAAGCGGCAATGAGCGGAAAGAGGGGAGCACATGAGCACGCTTGCAGAGACAGCCTCCCGAGGCCGGCCCCATCGCCGCATGCGCGTCGACGGATGGCGCTGGGCCGGGCGCATCTTCCTCTTGTTCATGCTGATTTACACCGCGGTGCCGATGATCTGGATGCTGATCACCTCGATCAAGTCCGGCTTCGCGGCGACGCAATTCCCGCCGCAATGGTGGCCAAACGAGCCTACGCTTGCCAGCTACAAGAAGCTGCTCGATCCGCAGAACAGCGTCGGCCAGGACTTCCTGCGCTTCTTCTGGAACAGCCTGTTCGTGTCGACCGTCACGACAATCCTTTCGGTGATCGTTGCCGTCCCCGCGGCCTACGCGTTTTCGCGCTTCACCTTCCCCGGCCGGAACTTCCTGTTCTTCGCCGTGCTGCTGCGCAACATGTTCCCAGCGGTGATCTTTCTCGTGCCGCTCTTCATCCTGATGCGTGCGATCGGGCTGGTGAACACGCATGGCTCGCTGATCCTGACCTATCTCACCTTCGGCCTGCCCCTGGCGATCTGGCTGCTCAAGGGTTTTTACGACAACATCCCGGTGCAGCTCGAGCAGGCGGCGCGTATCGATGGGGCAACACGGTTCCAGGCCTTCATCATGATCGTGATGCCGCTCTCGACGCCGGGGATCATCGCCACCGCGATCTATTCCTTCATCGGCGCGTGGAACGAGTACATCTACGCCTACACGTTCCTCTCCAAAAATGAACAGTTGACCCTGCCGGTCGGCATCCAGCGCTTCTTCTCGGAAAACACGACGGACTTTCCGGGACTGATGGCGGCGAGCTTCATGATGAGCGTGCCTGTCGTGGTGCTGTTCCTCGTCCTGCAGCGATACTTCGTACGCGCCCTGACAGAAGGCGCGGTCAAGCATTAGGGAGTTGCCGATGGCCCATGTGGTCCTCAAAGATCTCGTCAAGACCTATGGCGGCTTCAAGGCCGTCAACGACGTTTCACTGACGGTCAACGACGGCGAGTTCGTTGCGCTTGTCGGCCCTTCAGGCTGCGGAAAGACGACCACGCTCAATCTCGTTGCCGGGCTGACCCCGATCACATCGGGCGACATCCTCATTGGCGACCAGGTGGTCAACGATCTCGACCCCAAGGACCGGGACATCGCAATGGTGTTCCAGAACTACGCGCTCTATCCGCAAAAGTCGGTCTACATGAACCTCGCGTTCCCGCTACAGATGCGCAAACTGCCCAGTGACGAGATCGACAAGAAGGTTAAGGAAGCGGCGCGCGTGCTCGACATGACGCACCTGCTCGAGCGCAAGCCGCGCGAACTTTCGGGCGGGCAGCAGCAGCGTGTGGCGCTGGGCCGTGCTCTCGTGCGCGATCCCGCGGTGTTTCTCATGGACGAGCCGCTCTCCAACCTCGACGCGAAACTGCGCGTACAGATGCGGTCGGAGATCAAGCGCTTCCACCAGGACCTCAAGGCGACGATCATCTATGTGACGCACGACCAGCTCGAAGCCGTCACCATGGCCGACAAGATGGCGGTGATGAACGGCGGCTTCCTGCAGCAATACGATTCACCGGCGCAGGTCTTTGCCCATCCGGTGAACATGTTCGTCGCCAGCTTCATCGGCAGCCCGGCAATGAGCCTCATTCCGCTGGAGACATCGACGGCGAACGGCAACACCGTGCTGACCAGCGCGGAGGGCTGGAGCCTCGGGCTCTCGCCGCGCAACGTCCAGAAGGTCACGGGGGCAACGACCAGGAAAATCGTGCTCGGCGCACGCCACTCGACGATCAAGCTGCACAAGAGCGCCGTGCAAGGCGGCATCCCGGCCAAGGTCTACACGGTGGAACCAACCGGAGACGTCACCTTCGTGCAGGCGTTCCTGTCCGGTGCCATCGTCAACGTCAGCGTGCCGCCCAACATTGCCGTCGCGCCCGACGAGCGGATCTGGCTCGAGTTCGACCAGGAGCGGATGCATCTGTTCGACGGTGAAACCGAGATGGCTCTCGAGGCCAACTGAGACAGGGCGGATGCGTGTGGGACATGGGCGTGGATGACTACGAAACTTAAGATCACGGCGATCAAACCCTATCCGGCATGGGTGGGAACGCGCAATCAGATGCTGGTCAAGGTCGAGACCGACCAGGGCATTTTCGGTTGGGGCGAGAGCGGCCTGAGCGGCCGCGAGAAGGCCGTGGCCGGCGCGGTCGAGCACTATCGCGAGTTTCTCATCGGCCGCGATCCCATGCAGATCGGGCGGATCTGGCAGGAGGTTTATCGCAGCCAGTATTTCGAAGGCGGTCGGGTTCTGCAGGCAGCTATTTCGGCCATCGATATCGCCCTCCACGATATCAAGGGCAAGGCGCTGGGGGTGCCGGTCTACGAATTGCTGGGCGGCAAGCAGCGCGACCGGATCCCCACCTTCGCCTCGACCGGAGACGAGGCCGAGGGCGATGTTGCCATCGAGCGGGCCCGCGAACTGCGCGCACAAGGCTGGCAGGCGATCCGCTTCTTTCCCGTCGGGCAAAACAGCAGGGATGTTTTCGAGCCACGCGAGTCGATCGGCGCTACCGCGACCATGCTGAACAAGGCGCGCCGGGCGCTGGGTAACGATGTCGTCCTCGGCATCGACTATCATCATCGGCTGTCGGTGGCGGAGGCGGCGAGCTTCTGCAACAAGCTCGACCGCGGCGTGCTCGATTTTCTTGAGGAGCCGATACGCGACGAGACGCCGGAAGCCTACGAATCCCTGCGCACGATGACCGACATCCCCTTCGCCATTGGCGAGGAATTTGCCAGCAAGTGGCAGTTCCTGCCCTACATCGAGCGCGGCATCCACCAGTTCAACCGGCTCGATATCTGCAATGTCGGCGGGTTCACCGAGGCAATGAAAATCGCCGGCTGGAGCGAGGCGCACTATGTGGACCTGATGCCGCACAATCCGCTTGGTCCAGTGTGCACGGCCGCGACCGTGCATCTGGCCGCCGCGGTCCCCAACTTCGCATGGCTCGAGACCAGGGCTCCCGAAGCAAGGCTCGGCTTCGACAATTCCGAATTTTTCCCGGTGCAACCACGGCTCGACGGCCCCGACTACCCGGTGGGCGATCTGCCGGGGCTCGGCGTCGAGGTCAACGAAGAGGCCGTCCAGGCGCAGAGCTTCCGTTTCTGGGAAGCGCCCCACCTCAAGCGCCGCGATGGTTCTGTCACGAACTGGTAGTTCCCTTTCAATCGGAGTCCACAATGACGCATACTTCCGACATCACGCGGCCGCCGAAGGATCTGATCGACGCGCTAAAGGAGATCGGCGCCGCGACGGTTGCCGGCACGCTTGGCCATATGGGCTTCCGCAATCCGCATATGGTCGGCCCGGTGGCGCAGAACCACGGGAGATCGATCGTCGGGCCGGCGCTGACGCTGCAGTTCCTGCCGCAGCGGCCCGATCTTTTCAACGAGGGAGAATATGCCGATCCGGAAACACAGCTGCACCGGCATGTGCTGTACCACGCACAGGAAGGGGATGTGGTCGTAGTCGATGCGCGCGGCGACATGAGTTCGGGCGTCTTCGGCGATATGATGTCGACGTATTTCAAGGGCAGAGGCGGCGCGGGCATCGTCATCGACGGCTGCATGCGCGACCGGCCCAATGTCGAAAAGCTCGATCTGGCCCTATGGCTGCGCGGCTGGACGCCCAACTACCATGTGCAAACCAGCATTTATCCCAATGCCGTCAACGTTCCGATTGCCTGCGGCGGTGTCACCGTGATCCCCGGCGACATCATCGTCGCCGACGATGATGGGGTGGTGGTGCTACCCGTTGCGATGGCCGCGAAGGTGATCGAAGAATCCCAGAAACATCACGACTGGGAGGAGTTCTCACGCATGAAGCTCATGGAGGGCGGGTCGTTGCAACGCTATTATCCGCTGCACCCAAGTGCGACCGAAGAGTACGAGGCTTGGCGGGCAACCAACCCAAAATTTTGATGGACGATCGAGATCCCGAAATGTCTCATGAAGGGCAGGCGAACCGCCAAGTCCCAGACGGGCGTTAGTCACGCGTTACGGACAGTCCTGCGATAAGCGGAGCGTACGCGGCGAGCCTGCGGGATACGAACTCCGTGAAAAGCCGAACGCGCTTCGTCTTGCGTGTCTCCCCCTGCGTGAGAATCCAGAGTGTCCCATGCATGGGCGGGTTGGTGCCCGGCACCCTCACGAGCAGGGGGTCGGCATCTCCGACAAAGCACGGCAGTTTCGTCATCCCGATCCCTTGCTGCGCCGCGATGATCTGCGTCTCGGCATCCGGAGTCCTGAACGGAGCTCCCGTGATGTGAACTTCTCCCTCGCGCGCCCAGTCCGGAATTCCATGATTGTCTATTGCGATCCACCGGAGGGGATCAGGCGTGCCCGCACGCAACGCGGGTAGTCGATCGCGAGACATGTAGACGCCGCTGAACACCTCCGGTCCCTTCAGGCCGTGAAGATTGAGCGGCAGGGTCTTGCGGTCGGCGACAATGCGGATCGCGACGTCGGCCTCTCGGTTAGTCAGATTCGCCACCTCGCCAGTGGTCAAGATTTCCATCTCGATGTCCGGATGCATACGCGCGAAGTCGGCGAGATCCGGCATGAGCAGGTGTGTGGCGAGGAACGGTGGAACTGTCACCCGCAAAAGCCCGCGCGCGCTCTGGTCGCGACCGAAGACACGCGTCTCCAGCTGGTGCGACGACGCTTCCATCTGGTTCGCGAGCTCGAGGACCTCCTCGCCCGCAGCCGTCAGGCGGTAGCCCGAAGGCAGCTTTTCGAACATCTGCGCCCCGAGGCGTTCCTCAAGTTGAGCGATGCGTCGCAGCACGGTCGAGTGATACACGCCGAGGCGCTCGGCGGCAGCCCGCACCGAGCCGCCGCGCGCGGCGGCAAGAAAGTAGCGAACGTCATCCCAGTCAATCATGGTGCATTCCCGCGCCGCCAGCTGCGCCTTCCGAAGCCCATTCTAGCACGCCGAGCTGTAATGTGCGCGACTGTTGCGGCGTTCAATCGTCTGACTGGATCGTTTTCGCACCACCGATGTGCACGATTCCGCACTCACCGCCCGACTTCGGCGATCCCATGTTCAGGCTCTCGGGTTGACCCACCGTACAGCCAAAGACCCGAGATGGCGAAACGAAGGACGCACGACATGAACAGACTGAATGGAAAGACCGCCGTGATCACCGGCGGCGCTACCGGCATCGGCCGCGCCGCTGCAAAGCGCTTCATCGAGGAAGGCGCCTTCGTCTTCATCTTCGGCCGCCGGCAGCAAGCGCTCGACGCCGCTGTGGCGGACCTCGGGCCCAATGCCCGCGCGGTGAAAGGCTCGGTCTCGGATGAGGCCGACCTCGACCGGCTCTACGCTGCGGTGAAGGCCGAACGCGGAAGCCTCGACATCGTCTTCGCCAATGCCGGGGCTGGAGGCCCGCTTCCGCTCGGCCAGATCACCGCCGAGCACATTGACGAAGCCTTCGACACCAATGTGAAGGGTACGATCTTCACGGTCCAGAAGGCGCTGCCGCTGATGGGCCCGGGCGGTTCGATCATCGTGACCGGATCGAGCGCCGGCACCACGGGCGCCCCAGGGTTCACTGCCTACAGCGCGAGCAAGGCGGCAGTGCGCAACCTCGCGCGGACCTGGGCGGAGGACCTGAAGGGGACCGGCATCCGCGTAAACGTGCTGTCGCCCGGGGCGACGGCGACCGAACTCGCGAAGGAAGCGCTGGGCGAGGAAGGACAGAAGGTCTTCGCCTCGATGACTCCGCTCCAGCGCATGGCCGATCCGGCGGAAATTGGGGCGGTGGCTGCCTTTCTCGCGTCGTCGGACAGCAGCTTCATGACTGCCAGCGAGGTCGCCGTCGATGGCGGCCTGGCGCAACTCTGACGCCGGCGCGTTCCCGCACCTGGCCCCGCACAACGAAGGATAGAAGATCATGGAAAAGCTACAAGGTAAGATCGCTGTCATCACCGGCGGAAGCAGCGGGATCGGGTTGGCGACAGCCAAGCGCTTCGTTGAAGAAGGCGCGCACGTCGTGATCACCGGGCGACGAGAGAAAGAACTGAAGGAGGCCGCAGCCTTCATCGAGAGAAACGTTACGACGGTCGCAGGCGACGTGTCGCGCTTGGAGGATCTGGACCGGGTCTATGCCGTCGTGAAAGAGAAACACGGCCACATCGACATTCTCTTCGCGAACGCAGGCGCAGGGACAATCGCACCGCTCGCGGCAGCGACTGAGGCCCATTTTGACCAAACCTTCGATGTGAATGTGAAGGGGTTGTTTTTCACGGTACAGAAGGCGCTTCCACTATTCAGTGACGGCGGTTCGATCATCCTGACCTCTTCGGTCTCCAACGTGTTGGGGCTGCCAGGGTTCAGCGCCTACGCAGCGAGTAAAGCGGCGGTGCGAAACTTCGCGCGCGCTTGGACACTGGAGCTGAAAGATCGCAAAATTCGCGTGAATTCAATGAGTCCCGGACCAATCGAGACCCCGGCATTGGCGACAACGACGGGCCTTACCCCCGAGCAAGCCGAGCAAGCGGCCGCCCAGTTTGCTTCACAGATCCCAATGGGTCGCAGGGGCAAGCCAGAGGAAATCGCGGCTGCCGTCACGTTCCTTGCATCTGACGAAAGCTCTTACATCACCGGCGTAGATTTCGCCGTTGATGGAGGCATGGCCCAGGTCTGACCTCGGCATCACACAAGATCGGAGAAACATCATGAGCTACACAATTATCGGCTTCGGCAATGTTGGCCGAGCCCTCGCCAAGGCATTTGCTCGCAAGGGCATCGAGGTATCCGTCGCGACCACGCGCGACCCGGAAAGCTTTGCCGCGGACGCGGCCGCGATCGGGCCTACGATCATCCCCAAAAAGCTGGCGGACGCGGTCAAGGCGGACATTATCTTTTTGGCAGTCCGTTTCGAGTCCCATCCGGATGTCGCGAAGGCGCTGTCCACCTGGAAGGGGAAGACCATCGTCGATGTGACCAATGCCTACGGCGTACCCCCTGAGAAGCTGGGAGGACAGCCTTCTTCCAAGTTCATCGCGCAGGCTTTCCCCGGTGGACGACTGGTCAAGGGCTTCAACCATTTGGGCGCTGCCACCCTTGAGCAAGATCCAGCAGTGCATGGCGGCAGGAGAGTCGTGTTCCTGGCGAGCGACGATGACGCTGCCGCAGCGGAGATTGGTACGCTCGCGGAAAATCTCGGCTTCTCGCCGATCAAACTTGGCGGGCTTTCGGAAGGTGGGCTGCTGGTCCAGGCGCGCGGAAATAGCTGGGGTCATCTGATCTTTAAGGACCTGGTCAAGTTCGACCGATGAACACGACGTGCCCACCGGCAGGGTCACGATGCACGGACCGGACCGAGCGTGATCCGGTCCGTGCGAAATAGGGAAATTCCCATGACTATCGAGAAGACCATCCAGACCGTGAGGGACTTCTTCGCCGCGATCGGCCGGGTTTGGTCGTCGGCTCCGCGAGGGGAAAGATCAAGGCCACGAACAAGACGTTCGAGGACGACTGGATCTTCGCCATCACGGTCCGGGACGGCAGATTGACCAACATCCGGGAATACGTCGACACACAAGCACTGGCACGCGCCTCGCAGATGGACGCGTCCGGATCGGCGTAGCGCTTGCCGTCTGCGGCCATCGAATGGGGTGGACGGCGGATCAGCCGTGGATCGCCCCTCGCACGCTGGCGCTCGTCGAATGCTCAAACGAAAGGAGATCTCGATGTACGACCAATCCAAGCTATCCGAGTTGATCCGGTTCGCACGCGCGGATGCGGGCTTCACCGTCATCGACGTCTACCCGGGCGACGGCGACTGGACCCGCGTCTTCTCAGACATCGTGGGACCCCAAGGACGTGTCTACAGCTTCGTGCCGGCCGAAGTCGCCCACTTCAAGGACGATCCGGTCGGCCGCATGCGGACGCTCGCGAAGGAGCCGGGCCGAGAGAACGTCGAAGCCGTCTCGGCGGACCTTGTGGCGATGCCGGAGGTCACGCAGCCAGCGGATGTTATATGGCTGCATCTGTTCTATCACGATCTCCACACCGCTCTGATTCAAGCCGGGGGCGCGACGGCGGCCGACTTCAATCAAGCCGTCTACGAGCGGCTGAAGCCCGGTGGTTCCTACGTTATCGTGGACCACGCCGCCGCCGTTGGGGCCGGCACGAGCGAGGCACAGTCGCTACATCGGATCGAGCCTGCATCCGTTCGCGAGGAGGTGGAGGCGGCCGGTTTCATCCTGGACGCGGAAAGCACCATGCTGGCGAACAAGGACGATCCGCACTCGAGCAAGGTGTTCGATCCTTCGATCAAGGGCAAGACCGATCGCTTCGCCTTTCGGTTCCTGAGGCCCTGACAGTGAGTCATCCGCCCCACAGTGGCTCAGCTCCCGCAAGCGTGAAAGCGTTGCCCTTTCCACACGAGGGCCTTGGCTGTCCGTTCTCTTGAGCAAAGGTGCTGGTGTAACGCAGCCCTACTGAAGAGGAGAAAATTAGTGTCAACGCGGATCGGAGAAGATTGTGAGCTATGCGATTGCAGGATTCGGTAAGGCAGGCCAAGCCTCGCGGCAGATCTGCGGGTCGCCTAGTCTAGAGTCTATCGGCGCTATCGGCGACCTAGGATCCTTCACTCCCACTCGATTGTTTCTAACCCAAGTAGGTCATTGATCTATCTCGGTTTTTCTTATTTGTGACGCGCAACGCCGACCTATAGGCCGCCAAAATGTTACGCTTTTGATTTTAAAGCGAAAATCGCCGCAAAAAATATTTTGAGGTTGCACCAACTATCGGGACCAATCGGGCGATTTTTTGCTCCTGGCGGAGTCCGAGGGCGGCACCATAGAGTTTCGAAAGTACCGTCACCACTCCAACAAAGGTATTTTTCGTTGGAAATCAATGATCACGGGCAGGCTCATAGACGCGGCCATTTTATTGTTTTTTATGGACAATAATCAGAAACTTTCCCGCTGGCCGGATGCGCGACAGCGGTAGGCTTCGGCTGCGGTAGGGGCGCTTCAGTTCGATTTGGTGTCGAATTCGACCTTGCATCGCTGGCCGGCGGGCAAACGGTTGCCGGCATTGGGCAGCATGATGCGCACGCCGAACGTCCTGCTGGCAGCGTCCAGCACCCTGTCGATCACCTGAACCGTGCCGACCTGGACTTCATCGCGCGGCTCGCTGACGGTCACCTTGACGGCGAGGCCAACGCTGAACTTGCTGTATTCGCTGTCGGCGACGAAGGCTTCTACGCTCAACGGGTCGAGCTGTGCGATCGTGGCCAGTTTCCCGTTCTGGTCGAGGTATTCCCCGGCATATAGCTTGCGCTCCATCACAATGCCGTCGATCGGGCTGAAGATAACCTTCTGGCCCAGCACCGTTTTTGCTCGAGCGAGTTCGAGTTCGAGAATGCGCTTGCGCGTTTCGGCGAGGGCCACTTCGCGCTTGGAAACCTCCATTTGCGCGACCGCTTCCTCGACGGCATCCTTCGAGGCGACGTTCAGACTGGCCAACCGCTTGGAGCGGTCCATGCGGCTTAAGGCCAGTTGATAGCGTGCCTGCTGAGCCTCGATTTCTGACGTGTTGGCCGCCTGTTCGGACATCAAGTCAACCGTTGACAGCTCGGTGCTGGCATTCATCCGGGCCAGGATTTGACCCTTCTTGACGATGTCGCCACGATCGATCAGTACCTCCTCCAGAAGGCCAGGTACAGGGCTGCCTACACCCACCACGATCGAAGGGTTGACGACGCAATCGAACGCCGCTGCATGAGTTGCGCCAGCCAGAAACACGGTGCCTATGGAGAAGATAGCTCGCAGCATTTAACGTGGCTCCCTGCCCGCCGCGGCCTCTCCAGCCGCCAGCCCAAGTCTATTCGGATTTGCCGGAGAAGGCGAGCAGCACACCCAGCCGCCGGTCCTGATCGAGAAGGTCCTTGCGCTCCGATGCGTGCGCGCGTTCGGCGCGCATCTGCGCCACCCGAAACAGCGCAAGCGCGGCGCGGCGCCTGAACCAGCCTTGACGCCGGCTGGCCCACTCGACAAGGCGTGGCGGCGCGAGATCGAGGATCGGATCCTCCAGCGAAAGAATGGCCCGCGTTGACCCCCGGTCTCCCTTGCGCGCCGTCCGCCCCTCCATCTGCCGGTCGATCCGACGGGCATCATGGCGCTCGCTCAGCACGACATGAAGCCCACCCATTGCCAGCGCCTCTGGATCGACCTTGATGTCCACGCCGCGCCCGGCCATGTTGGTTGCGACCGTCACCGTTCCGACACGACCCGCGCCCGCAATGACATTCGCCTCGTCCGCGCTCTGTTCGGCATTCAGCACGGCATGCTCGATGCGGGCGCGGTCGAGACACGCGCTGAGTTCCTGCGACGCCGAGACCGAACGCGTGCCGATCAGTACCGGCCGTCCGAGGGTCCGCATCGTCTCAACCTCCTGCACGATGCGGTTCCATTTCTCCTCGCGCGTCGCACATACAATTGGCGCGAGCTTCGCGCGCCGGGGCGGCACATGGGTCGGCACGGCGAGAACCGACAGCCCGTAGACGGCGCCCAGTTCGCCTTTGACCTCGTAGGCTGTGCCGGACATGCCGGCGAGGCGCAGATAGCGACGAAAGAAGCGCTGATAGGTGATCCGCGCGGCGGTGCGTTTGCGCGGCGTCACCTTGCAGCCCTCCTTGAATTCGATCAACTGATGAAGGCCATCGCTCCAGGTGCGGTCGGCCATGATGCGTCCGGTGAATTCGTCGACGATCTGGACTGTCTCGTCGGCGACCAGATAGTGTTCGCCGCGTCGGAAAAGCAGCAAGGCGGAGAGTGCTTGCCTGGCCGATTCCTCGCGTCGGATGCGGTTGCGCCAGAATCCGTCGGCCGCCTCAGCGCGCGTCCAGAGCCTGTCCTTGCCTGCTTCCGTCAATTCGATACGGCGCCGGTCCGGCAACAGCAAATAGTCGACATCCTGCTGAAGGTCCTCGACCAGACGAAACGTCTTTTCCGCCCAGTCGCGTTCGTCGACGGAGTTGCTTTCCTGGGAGATGATCAGTGGCGTACGCGCCTCATCGACCAGCGCGCTGTCGGCTTCGTCGACGATTGCCAGGTGCAGACCGCGCATGACCGTTTGCGAATTCTCATTGCCGACCTGGCCGAAGCCGCTGAGCTTGCGGTGCAGCAGCCCGGTTCTTTGGCCAAGCGCCATGCGATCGCGCAGGTAGTCGAACGTAACCTCTTTGTTGCTCGCATAGACAATGTCCGACGCATAGATTCGTGGCCGCCCTGCCCTGTCGCCACTCTGGATCAGGCCCGTGGTCAGGCCGAGAAAGTCATAGACGGGCTTGAGCGTCGCAAGGTCGCGTTCCGCCAGATAGTCGTTCACGGTTATGACGTGAACCGGCGTGCCAGCCAGCGCCGCTGCCGATGCGGCGAGACCGGCGGTGATCGTCTTTCCTTCGCCGGTCGCCATTTCCGCCACCCGCCCGTCAAGCATTGCGAGGCCGCCCAGAATTTGAACGTTGTGGTGGCGCAGTCCGAGCTTGCGCCAGGATATCTCGCGCACGATCGCGAAGCATCGTTCGATGTTCGCCTGGGTGAGGCCGCCGCGACGCATCACCCCGCGGAACGCCGCGACCCGCTCGAGAAGCTCAACTTCGGTTATGGCCGCATAGTCACGCCCCAGGACCTCGATGCGAGGCAGTGCGCGATACATCCGCCTGAGCCTCGCTCGCTCCCGTAGCGGCGAGGTCACGCCGACCAGCCACTGATCCAGCCAGTCGAGGAATTTCGGCGCCGGGTCTTCCCGCTCGGCGCCGAGATCGAGGGCGGGAAGCAAGACGCCGGCCGGTTGCCCGGCCGCAGTCAAGCTCCTACTCCACTACGCTCGAGTGATATCCCGGTCGTCACCTGGTCAAGCCTGCTGCCCACTATCCTCGGCCTCGGCCTGCAGCCCGGCATCCGCGCTTCGTCCACCGCCTTTGTGCGCCGGCGATTTGCCGTTTTCCCGTTTCGCTTTGGCGACCTCTGGTGCCGGTTCCGGTTTGTCCTCCACATCCAGGGCCGGGGCAGGCATCCGCTCCAGCATGTTGGCGAAGTGCCGCAAGGAGTGGAGGTGAAGATAGGTGCACTCCAATTCGTCATTTCCGAACAAGGCTTGCAGGTCGGCGACATCGATCGCCTTCAGCTTCTCCCGGTCGACCGTCATGAAGCCGGCCAGAGAATGGCGCTCGCCGCTGTTCAAATTGAACTGCGCCTGCATCGGCTGCAGCAACCCGAGCGACTTCAGACGATCGCAATATTGCTTGGTGCGCTGAAAGCGCGATTGATAATCCTGAAGGAAGCCAAGCACCTCTTTCAGGTAGCGCGTCTGCTGTCCGTCGCTGTCGAACAGGCGCTCGCCGCGGCCCTCCCGGTTGATGCCTTCAAAGCTCTCGTCGATGTTGAGGATGAACGTTCGGCCGCCGGCATCGGAAGAGAAAACAAACGGATAGCGCCGAACGAACGCCGGAACATACTTGCCGCTCCAGTTGCCGGCATCGTCGACATAAAGGTTTTCGGTCTGCTTCACGCCGAGAATGACCGCAGGCATGATCGAGTGTTCGGTGCCCGCGAAAACGATCGGGTACTCCGCCGCTGCCTGCGCGAATTCGACAGCCGTCACCGGTACCGAATTCACGTTTCGGGCGAAGCTGTAGGAGTGACCCGCCTTGATTGAAACATCTCTGTGGCGGTCTGAGGTCACCGGCTTTGCGTCTTGGTAGAAAAGAAGTTGAACAGTCATGAGAACTCTCCTCGAGGTTAAAAACGCCAATCGTCATTTCTACAGTATATATCGGCACTGAATCCGGAGTGTTGTCTTTCATTTATTTGTATAAGTAAATAATTATCGAATTTTTTGGTGCACTCATCAGGCGATCTAGTTAACTTAATCCAAATATTAACTCCTCCGGTAGCGCAGGTCATACCTTGTAGACCCGCAGGAAAACCTGTCTGATCCAGCGATAGGTCCGTTCGTAAAGTGGGACATTGCCGTGAAAAAAACGGACGTAGATTCGCCCGCCGATGCGGTCGATCTTGCTTGGATTGGCCAGCGCCAGTTCCAGATGCATCAAATTGGCAAGCACCCGCTTCTGCGCATGATCGGTCGGATCGAGTGAGAACTGGCCACCGCCCACCGTGCTCAATGCGGCGTTCGGCAAAGTCGCGGTCAACGACGGCACTTCGCGTATGATCTTGGCGGAATGGGAAACCGACAGGTCTTCGACGAAGCGCACGTCGACGAACTCCGTATGGTTGCGAACCAGGTCGGCGTCGCCCTCCGGGATCACGGCGCGCAATGTCGGCTGGTCGAACCGCGTCACATAGGCCAGCGTCTCGCCACGGCGCACAAACTTGCCTTCGAGATCATTTGAAGAGGGAACGATCAGCGTTCCACTTGCCTGAGCCCGGACTGTCAGCGCCTCGGCACGGTCGCGGGCCAGGACCAGGTCGGCGCGCGCCAGCCTGAGTTCTTCGGCCACCACTTTGGCGTTGACCTTGTCCAAGACGTCGAGCTTTTCGAGGCGGCGCTCAAGCTCCCCGACCCTCAAATCCAGCAGGACGGTCCGCGCCTCCAGCATAGGGTCTTCCAGCCGCAAGATCGGGGCGCCTCGCTCAATCCGGGCGCCGGGCGTCGCGACAATTTCCGCCACAACGCCATCGACACCGGCATTGACGACGCCGTCGCCCGGCAGCCAGACGACTCCCTGCGCGGCGGTCGCGTAGGGTAGCGGGATGACAAAGAACGGCAAGGCTACCAGTGCGAGGCTGGCTGCAACGACGGCGAAGGCCCTCCCCCTCGTTTTTCTCAGGGATGGGCTCGTGAACAGGAACCACAATTGGCGCGCCAGCGGCACGCCAACCATCAGCACCAGCGCCCACCCAGCCATCATCATGCCGACGACAAAGTAACGCTGGCTGACCAACGTGACGATCGCCACCATGACGCCGATCCGGTAGAAGAATGACGAGACGCCGTAACTGAACAGCCAGAACTCTTCGCCCTGTGCGGTTGCCGGCGTTTCGGCGCTTTCGATACCGAACAGATAGTGCTGAACCAGATAGCCGAGATATTTGGTCGCGCGCTGACCAAGGTTCGGTATCTCGAGAATGTCGCTCAGGACGTAATAGCCGTCGAAGCGCAGCAGTGGATTGCCATTGAACAGCAAGGTCGAGACGCCGCCGATGAGCATCACGTTGAATGCGAAGGCGCGCACCAATCCGGCCTCGGCGTTCAGCCAGACGATCAGCGCCAGACAGGCCAACAACCCCTCGACGACAATGCCTGCCGCACCCACCAGGGCGCGCTGCCACTTGTCCCGGAATGCCAGGCTCTCCGACGCGTCGACGTAGGGCACCGGCATGAATACGAGCAGCATCACGCCGATCTCGTGCACTTCGCCGCCCCAACGTTTGACGGCGTAGGCATGCCCCAGTTCATGCAAGGTCTTGATAAAGGGGTAGGCGATCAGGATCAGGACAATATTCTCGGCCGAGAGAACCCTGTCAGTCACGTCGCCGGTCAGCGCCTGCCAATTCATCGCAGCAAGGAAAATCGAATAGCCAACCAGCGCGAGGAAAGCGATGCCGCCCAACCAGGATAGGAACGGCCGCACCAGCGGATAGGTCGCGTTCAGGAACTCGTTCGGATCGAACAGCCCGACGCGAATAGCCAGCGGATTTGCGAATTTCGACAGAAGTTTACGGTTGTGCTGTTTGCTGGCGCGGTCGGCGATTTCCTCAATGTCGGGTGGAATGTCGCCAAACAGCACATCCGAGGCGTGAAGCTGCCCCAAAAGGCGGATCACCGCGTCCTGAGTTATGATCTTTTCGTGGAGGCGTTCGCAGGCGCTGTCCCACACTTCTTGCATGGTCCGCCGGCCGGTCATCAGGCTGATGATAAAATAGGCCTCCGGCGTGAAGCGATGGAAGCGGCCTGAGGTCCGATCCTGCATTACATACCAGACCTGGTTACGGAAGATCGTGCGGTGGATGCTCACTTGGCTCCGCAGCCGCGGCTTCAATTGCGCGACGCGATACCAAGACGAACTGAAATAGCTCCCGTCCATGGTCAGCCCGCCCAGCGCCAGAGGGTCAGGCGCAGCCAGTCGATCATCTTCTGGGTGTAGACGAAGAACAGCAGCCGTTCATCCACATGGGTCTTGCTGACGCCCTCCATGCCGGGGCGCAGCCGCTCGAGGGATCCGGCGAGCGAAGCTTCGACCATGAACGAGTTGCGGCCGTTGCCCTGTCGCGAGACAGACGTAATCTGTTCGATCTTGTATGGCAGCGGTTCCCTCGGCAACGCGCTGACCCGCAACTGGCCGGTTTGGCCGATCTTGATGTCGTCGATGTCGCTTTCGTCGACTTCCAGGACAACGCGGTAAGAATCGAGCGGCGCGATGTGAAACAATTCCTGGCCACGCTCGACCGCCGCGCCGACCGACTGCGACAGATCGCCGGAGACAATGAATCCATCAAACGGCGCCACCAGCCGGGTGCGCCGCAGCTGTTCGTCAATCAGCGACAGCTGCGCGTCCGCCTGCTTGATCTGAGCCTCGATGATCTGGCTTTCGGCACGCTCGCCACGCGCCAGCGCGCGGTCAAATTCCGTTTCCTTCTGAGCCTTGGTGGTGACCAGCCGCAGCCGCTCGAAATTCAGATCCTGATCGTCAAGCTGCGCCAGCACCTGATCCTTGCGCACCGTTTCGCCTGCCTTGGCGAATTCCGACAGGACATAGCCGCTGAATGGGGCAACGATGGTTCGCTGCACCGAACCTCGAATGACAGCAGGCGCAGTTACCGCATAGGGCGAAGTGGCGACGCTCAGATAGGCCGCTATCGCCACCGCGGCCAGCGTCGCAATCTTGCGCCCGATAAAGCGCGGGCCAAGCAGCCTCTTGATCTGGATCCAGCCCGCTTCGATCGCCTTGGTGAAGATCGTCCGGTCGTTACGGCGTTTCTCCTCGAGCACCGGTCCGACCACGGCCGCGACTGCATCGCAAAGATAGATCGTCTCCTGGTCAAAGCTCGCGTCGGCGGGCCGCAGGAAGGTGAGCGCGCCCGTCATCGTGCCGTTGCTCTGCAGCGGCACGGTCAGGGCAGCGCCGTTCTTGTACTGGCGTGTCAAGGCTTCGTGCGCGATGCTGACTCGATATTCCTGACCCTGGCGCGGTGGCGCGACGACCACGGCGCGCTGGTCGATTGCCTCGTCCATCGCCGCCGCGATGTCGCGCATGAAGCTGACCTTGCCGTCGAATGCCGCCGAATGCGACACCGCCGCAACGCGCGTCCAGCGCCGGCGCATCACGCCGACGGCGACCGGGTCGCAGTTCAGCCGCATGGCAAGTTCGGTGACGAGGGCGGTGCAAGCGCCCTTGTACCGCTTCTTCTCGATCACCGCCGCCAACATATCGAACGCAAAGCGGCTGCGCTGCGCGGCCTGTTCGCTCTGATCGCTCATGCCACGGCGCAGATGCACCTCCACCCAGCCGCAAGCCCACTGGATCTTGCGCATGATGTCGGTGAAGGCAGCGTCGTTTCGCTTCACGGCAACGGCACAGGCTCCGAACAGATGCCCGTCGATGAGGATGGGTGACGCGATGATCTGTGTGTTGTCCGCCGGACCCGATACACTGACGCCCTGACGCTTTCCCGTGGCCATCTCGGCGGCGGCGAGAAGTCCACTGACCGGCGACTGTGAGTTCGGCCATGCAGCGGCCAGCACATAAGGCCCGGTATCGGCTTCCCCGAGCACCAGGGCTGCTGCCGAGGCATCGGCAATCTGGCGGCACAGAAGGCCCAGCCATGCACCGATGAACTCATCCGACGTTCCGGCCGCACGGAAGCGTGTCCACAGCGCCTGGTCCAGAACACTGTAGCTGACGATGCCGGCATCATCCAGCATCCTGTGGGTATCACCTTCAAGGATGCTATCGGCCATGGACACCCGTTTCGAAGCGGCGCGCGCAGTTCGCGAAATGTGTGAACTGCGCCGCCATCATTGTCTCATCGCACTCCAAACAGACTGGACAGGCGCGACAGCAAACCCTTGCGGTTGCTCCATTCGGCGAGACCATTGAGGTCGTCCGAAGTTGCGTCGCCATCGTCCTGATCCGCGTCGGGCGCTGCATCGTGCGGACGGTCCTGCTGCCGACCTTGTGCGGCAACAAAGGTTCCGCTGGCCTCGTCAAACACCCAGTTGAGCGGGCCGCTTGGCTGCAGGCCGGAAGGAGCCCCGGTCAGCACGATATCGTCGGTCTTGGCACTTGCATCGGCGTCAGACCTGGAATGCGCCGCCGCCGCACTGCGGGAAGGTCTTGCGCTCGGTATCGTCGAGACCTCACCAACCGCTTCGGCCGGCGCGATACCAGCGCTCTGGAGTAATCCATGCTCCTGCGCGCCGACAAAGACGCCCAGGCCATCATGGAAGAGCTGCGTGTCAGTCAGCTGACCGGCAGATCCGGCCTTCGGCAGTCGGCGCTCGCCGGCGGCCAACTCAGCCGACATCACGCCCGCCTCGCCCTCATCGTGATCCAAGCCCGCCTGATGACCGATTTCGTGGATCAGCACCGACAGAAGGTCCATCCGTCCATCGGCGGCGCCGCCCGGCAACGCCGTCAGGTGCCCGGAGGCATCGAGCTGGAATTCGCTGCTGTCGAGAGGCGACAGGTCGACGAACCAGCCCTGTCCGGCCGCGTTGCGGTCGATCAGCACCGCGCCGAACACCGATTGTGCCAGCGCCGAGCCAGGCAGATCGGTGATCTGGACATCCAGGTTCGACAGCTTGGCAAGTTGTGCCGCGTCGAGTTGGCCGCTGCCCGACCAGATCGCCACCGCCTGCGCCAGCATCGTCTTGGCCTGATCGATGCCGACCGCCGTTGCCGTGTCCGCAGCCTGGCCGAGCGAAGCGAGCGCCAGCTGATTGGAGCTGGTGCTGAACGCCGACGCGTTGGTGCGAATCTGCAGCCGGTCGAAAGACGCCCCTGCATTGCCTGTCACCAGACCGAACTCGCCATCGGCAACGGCTGCATTGAAGCCATAACTGCCGACGAATGCGCCGTTGACGGCGATCGAAAGGGCAGCACCCCGTATGGTCAACTGGACGTCATAGTCCGTCGTTGAACTCAGCGTGCGCGCGAAGCTCTGATCGATCACCGTGCCGCCCTTCGACGTCACGTGTCCGACCAAAACCTTCTGGCCGACCACATCCAGGGTGACGAACTTGTAGTTGTTGGCGCCGTAGTAGTCGAAGACGATGCCACCGGTTCCGGCGGTCTTCAACCTCGCCGTCAGTTCCAGATAGGCGTCCGCCCCGATCGCCGGGCCGACATCCAGCAGATTGGTGCCGGCGCCGGCTGCCGCATTGAGCCTGCCGCCCGAGAGCGTCCAGCCTTGAGCCGCGGTCTTCGACATCGGATAGGTCGGCGGCCCGTTGAACTCGGCTGCGTAATCGAGCGTGATCTGCGGCGGCAAGACCTGGACACGGAAGTTGTCCACCGTACCCTTCGAGCCGCTGTTGCCGACACCGACGAGGCCCTTGTTCAGCGCCACCGGCTGGCCATCGACGATGCGCGGCGCGAAGGTGTAGCTGAACCAATTCACGCCGGCCACGGTCAAACTCACGTTCGTGCCGTTGACTGCGAGCAGGACATCGTAAGCCTGGTTCGCTTTGAGTTGCACCGGCTTGTTGGACTTGACCAACTGATGCCAGCCGCTGGCGTCGCGGTAACCCATCTCGATCTGATCGTTCGAGATGTTGATGCCGGCATATTTGAAATCCGTCGGCGAATAATAGTCGAAGATGATGTAGGAGTTGGCCTTCCAGCCGCCGGTCGGCTTGTCGGCCGTCAAGGTCGCCGCGATCTCGTAGTAGATCGGCGTATAGGCGTCGAGATAGAGAACCGCGGCTGCCTGATCCCAGGTGCTTGCCGACTGAACGGTGAGCTTGCCGCTGGTGATGGCGAAATTGCCCTCGTCGACTGCCACGACCTTAGCATTGCCATCGTTGAAGTCAGCCGTGCGCAGCACGTCTCGCTTGCCGCCCGGGATGTTGCCGGCCTGGGGATCCGTCGGACCGCCGGTCTGATCCTGCCAGAAGCCATGATCCTTCTGGGTGATCAGGCCGATTTCACCTTCCACGCCGCCCATGAACATATGGACGTGGCTGTACTTGTCGTCTCCGTTGATGCTGCCAGTGTCAGCGGTGCGGGTGATGTCGACGCCGTCGCTGAATGCCTGCGCATAGAGGAAGTCGAACAGTTGCGGCGGCACCTGGCGGCTTACTGTCGCAATACCGAACGGTGCGAACGGCACCAGGTAGCTGTTGTACTCCCCGACCCAATCGATCAGGCGATCGCCACCGGTGTTGCCGATCAGGATGTCGAGCCCGGCCCCACCGAAAACGCGGTCCTCGTACATTGGGTGCGTCTCCGGCTGGTCGTTCAGCCAGTTGTTGGTCGAGAGTACATCGTCGGCGTTCATGAGGTCGTTGCCCCAGCCGCCATAGATATGGTCGCGGCCGGTGCCACCAACGATCCAGTCATTGCCCAGGTCACCGAAGACCGCATCGTTGCCATCGGTATTGCGTTGCGCAAACGCCGTCGGTGTGCCGTTCGGCGCAAAAGCGATCGCACCGTTGACCAGCGGCCCTTCATTGTCGACGAGGTTGAGGAAATACTGGCGCGTGGTAGGTGCCGGGCCGGCCTTCCATACCGAACCATCGTCGTTGAACATGATTGTCCGGCGCGGATCGTACTCGTCATAGAGGAAGAACTCGCCGAGCCGGCTCTGCACAGGCTTCGGTGCGTTCCACGGATCGCTGTCGGGACCGAACCGCAGCACGTCGCCAGGGTTCCATGGCCGCGAGAAGTCGGTGCGCACGATGCCGACGACATTGCCCGCCGCATCGAAGCGCTGCGTGTAGGAATCTGGCAGAGCTTCGCCGCCGCCGACCGCATCGTCGCCGGAACCGCCATGGATGAAGTCGTCACCCAGGCCGCCGAAAATGATATCGTCGACGACATTGGCGTCGAACAGCGGATTGTCGCCGCCCTGCGCGTTCGGCGTCAGATTGTAAGGGGTCAGGTCGACCGCCTTCTTCATCTTGCCGCCGACATTGATCGTCTCCGTCTGCACCTGTCCGGGCGTGTAGATGAACTCGTTGAGCACATCGCCCTGGCTGGTGCGCGTATCCGGATCGGTCGCCAGCAATGGCAGCACGCCGAACAGGCTTTCGCCGTAGGTCGCGCTGTTGCGGCTGGTGAAGATGCGGCCGTCGTCACCCAGGATGCCGTCCTCACCGGTACCACCTGAGATCCAGTCATTGCCCCAGCCGCCGATCAGATCGTCGTTCTCGGCATCGCCGAAGATCCGGTCATGGCCGCCGCCGCCATAGGCGGTGTCGTCCCCGGTCTCGCCATGGAACTCGTCATGGCCACCGATGTCCTGCTTGGCCCATAGGCCGAACTCGTTGCGATAGGCAGGATTGTTCGGGTTGGTTTTGGAGAACAGGTCTGGACGGAAGTCCGGGCCGCCCGGCGTGTAGTCGAGCAGATGGATGCCACGCACGACGAGGCGTTCGCCACCGGCACGCGCCGGGTCGTTCACGTCGTAATTGTACTGGACATAAAGCTGCTGCCCAACCGTGCCGTTCGGATTGATGTCGGTGTGATTGACGCCGACGATCCGCACGATGTTGCCGTTGTCACCGATCATGGAGTCGGCATCGCGAGCAAAGCGCGAATTGGCGAGCGTGCCGTCATTTGGCAAATTGTCGTCATTGCGGTCGATCTCGATGCCGGCGCCGCCGAAAATGTAATCGTCTCCGTCAGGCCGCGTATTCGGATCCGTGAGGCTGAAGAAGGACGAGGAACCGCCGATCAGATCATCCTGGCCGAGGCCGCCGAATATCTGGTCGTCGCCGCCACCGCCTTCGATATAATCTTGGCCGTCTGTCGCCGCCGCGAAGGAGGCGATCACCGTGAGCGGACCGATC
Source organism: Mesorhizobium sp. B2-4-18 (assembly GCF_006441385.1). Taxonomy (NCBI): domain Bacteria; kingdom Pseudomonadati; phylum Pseudomonadota; class Alphaproteobacteria; order Hyphomicrobiales; family Phyllobacteriaceae; genus Mesorhizobium; species Mesorhizobium sp. B2-4-18. The sequence continues at coordinate 468,705 of NZ_VFUW01000005.1, forward strand.
GGATCGGTGACGCCGCCGGATGTGCGCGATGCGCCGACATGCGAGGTGCCGGCAAAGGCAAGCTCGATGCCGCCATCGCCCTGCACGACGTCATGGCCGAGCTGACCGAACAGTTCGTCATGGCCTTCGCTGCCGGCGATGTAGTCGTTGCCGAAGCTGCCGACGCCGGCCGTACCCTCGTCGAAGGCGAAAGTGTGCAGCGCCGCGTAATCGACCGAGTACTCGCTCCACCACGGAGCACCGTCCGGATCGCGATACCGCCGCGCGATGCCGTCGACCAGCAGCAGGCCGCTGTTGTCAGCATTGACCGTGCCGAGGCCGGCCGGCATCGGCCGGTCTGTACGGCTGTACATCAACGTTCCGGCCAGCGTCTGGAAGCGCAGGCTGAACGTGTCATCAAGCAGATCGCCGTCAGCGCCGCCCTGGCGCGACAGGTAGACGTTGTCGCCAAAGACGCGGTCGTCCTGCTGGTCGCCATCGAGCAGATCATGCCCGGCGCCGCCGACGATGACGTCACGGTCGAGGCCGCCGAACACAACGTCGTCGCCGCCATTCTGCAGTTCGGCCGATTTGATGCCGGTGACCAACACCAGCTCGGTCGTCTGGATACGCTGCTTCAAGGTCGACGGCAGGTTCGGATCGTCGACGAACATTTCTATCACACCATGATCGGCGAAGATGATGTCGTCGAAGTCGCCGAGCACGCCGGCAGCCGCGACCGAACTCGGCCCATAGCCGAGATGTGAGGCGCCATCGCCGAAGATCACGTCGTCGCCTGCATTCATCAGGTCACGAACCGACGACTTGACCGGCTTGATCGTCGTGCCGTTGGTGTCGGCATTCGGATTGGCCGAAGGCAACGGACTGTTGTCGACCGTGTCGATGAACAGCTGGCGCGTGAAGATGTTCACGTTGACGCCGCTATCGCCATAGATGTGATCCACGCCGCGATTGCCGATGATCAGGTCATCGCCGGAACCGCCGGCGAGGTGATCGCCAGCCTGGCTGCCGTAGATCGTATCGTTGCCCGCACCGCCATAGATCGTCAGGCCGACGCTCGGCAGGTTTGCCGACGGCGTGCCGGCGAACAAGGCGCTGGCGTCGATGATGTCGTTGCCGGCGAGCTTGTAGGGATTGGCGAGCGGGAACACCCACTCGTCATCCTCGTTCTCGCCGTCCTGCAGTTGCGGGAACGGATCGAACGGCTTCTCGCCGAATTCCATACCCAAGACATTGTGCGCCTGGCCGGAATACCAGATTCCGTCCTGGCTGGTGTCGCCATAGATGACCAGTGGCGAGTTCGGCCCGGCGCCGCCGGTGACGATAATATGGTCGCCACCGACACGCGTGCCACCGTCCAGCGTTATGTCGACACCGGCGACGGTCATCGCAACACCGGCTTTCGGCGTCAGCGCAACACTCTGCAGCGTTATCACGCTCGCAGTGAGCGCCTGGATGGTGAACGTGCCGGCAAATCCGCTCAGTCGCACTTTCTGGCCCACATAGAAGCCATCCGCCAGCCAGCTGCCGGCACTGCGTGTCAGGCTGTTGGTGGCGATGTTGACGGTCGCCGTGCCGGTGATGGCGCGCGGCTCCGCGACGTGCAGTGAACGCTCGGCATAGCTGTTGAACGCGTTGGGCGCGAGCACCGTGCCGGCTGGCTGGCCGGTGCGTGTGTTCGGTGCGCTGAGCACCAGCCTGCTGCCGTCACCCCATGTCAGCGCGGAGTTGCTCGGCGCCGGTAGCGTTGCATCGGAGATCGCCAGAATGGTGCGCGTATAGGTTTCGCCCGCAAGCTGGATCACCTGGCCAACCTGATAGCGGTCCTCCGACCAGTCGCGGCCGTCCTGACGGGTGACGATGATCTGTCCACCGGTTCCGGCGGCGATGTTCATCGGGCCGGTGCTTTCCAGATACATGTTGCCGCCGCCATGAACGAGCGTCAGCCCGCCATGCTGGCCTTGCACGTAGAAGCTCTTCACCGCGCCGTTTTGCGTCGCGAGCGGCGCGCCTTCGAGCGTAAGCGAGAAGCCGTCTTCCGATATCTCGATGATGCGGAAGTCACGCTTGCCGTTGGCATCGACCATCGTCACCAGATGTCCGGCGAGGTAGCCTTCAGCGGCCCATTTGACGTTGTCGTGGCGCGTGACGATGCCGCCGGTATAGGTCGGCTCGACATCGACTTCGGCCACCACGGTCTGCAGCACCGCATTGGTCACCGGGTTGATGCGATTGATGGTGCGCGGTGCTTCCGAGACCGGCGCGAGTTGTCCGCCTATGACGCGCATGACAGCGCCCGCGATCGCCACGATCTGATACTCGCCCTTCGCGAAGTCCTGGTTGATCGAGATGAAGTCTCCGACCGCAAAGCCGGCCCAGTTGCCGCCGTCGGTCCGCGTGATGATCCCGCCCGCTGTCGTCGTGGCCACATCCACCGGCTTGTTAAGCGTGATCACATCCTTGTCGAAGGCCGTGACGGTGTGCGCCCCATCCGCCACGCTGGCGAGGCTCGGTCCGCTCAGAACCAGGATCGAGTTGTCGTTGGGATCCGCACCTTCGGCCGGATTGGCCGGATTGATCAGCGCGTCATTGATAGCGACGATCGTCCAGATGCCCGGCAGGTTATCGATCTTCACCGTCTGGCCGACGAGGAAGCCCATCGCTTTCCAATCGAACCCGGTGCGCACGATGGTGCCGCCATTGACGCCGGATGGCGTTATGTCGAACGTGCTCGTCACCTGCACCGGCGGTGCGGGATTGAGCGTGCCGGAGATGACGAGCTTGTCGTTGCCTTCCCCGAGCATCAGGTTGACCACCTCGATGGTGCTCTTGGTGCTGTCGGTGCCGAAATCGCCGTTCTGGTCGACGCTGATGCGTCCGAAGCTGATGCCACCCGGGAAGAAGCCGGATTCACCGAAAGTCGGATCGCCGGTCACACCGAGCCCCAGGCTTAGATTGTCGGCCATGTTGAAGCCGGTGAGCGTCGTCGCCGTCATCACGCCGCCGACATCTTCCTTGCTGGTGTCGTTGAAGATGTTCAGGACGTCGATCTGTTGCGATTCCGGCGGCTGCTGGCCGATCGCGATCAGGAAGTCGTCGGCTTCGCTAGGCAGCTTGAGGCCGTTCTCGAGTGAACGGTCGGCGCCGGTGACGCCGCCCTCGACAGCCAAGGGTCCGCGCAGCTTGGACAGGTAATGGCCGGAAACCGGGAAGACCTTGACGCCTTCGCGGGTGATCGGCACTTCATATTCGGTGTCGGCGCGCAGCTCGACCGTTTGCTGCTGGTAATAGTTGGCCGGCGTGAACACGGCCACGGCCGCAGTGCGAACCACGCGCACATCGTTCAGCGTGTTGCCGAGATGCGGCAGGATCTGCGCGACATTGGTGCCGGTGATCTGGATCGTGGTGTCCTTGGTGTCGTTGTCACCGCGGATGATCGCGATCTTGAAGTCGCCGATCAAATTGTCGGCCGTATCGAACAGGCGGATCCACTGCCCTTCGAGGAAACCGAATGACAGCCAGCCATCATCCTTTTCGCCTAGTCCGGCGATGGTGATCCGGTAGGTCGGGAGACCTTCCTCCATGACCATCTCAAAGCGGATGTTGCCGGTGTACTCACCGTCCCGCGCCAGATCGGACAGGATGACGTCGTCCTTCGCGCCTGTCGCTGCCAACAGCCTGTCGACCTTGAAGAACTTTCCATCCGCATCGATCGAGGTGATGAAACAGTCGCCGCTGCCGGCGTCGGCATTGCCGATGCGTATCTGCTGGCCGACGAAGAAGCCTTCATCGACGAAGCTGCCGAGATCGGCACCGGTGCCACGCGTGATCTTGCCCAAGCCACCTTCGTTGGAGAAGACAAGATTGCCGTCGAATATCTGCGTAGGCCTGAGGCCGCCAATGATGCCGTATCCGGAGCCGGGCGTGACCGCGACGCCATTGACACTAACGACATCCGCCAGACCGTCCGTCAGGACCGCGACGCTGACGTTGGTCGACGGCGCCTTGGTCAGCCGGACCGTATAGTCGTCGGTGTCCGATCCATCGCCGTTGAGCAGCGTATTGCCTTCACTCTCCAGCACAACCGCGCCGGCGCTGTCATTGTCGATCACGTCGATGTCGACATAGCCCGGGCCTGAGCGCAGGTTCGGGAACACGTAGTTGTGGTTGGCGTCGACTGTCAGCGCCTGGTCGAGCTGGAAGAAGATCGCCGCTGTGTGCGGGTCCTCACGCGGGATGTCGTCGCGCGCTTCGATGCCGACGCGCACCGCATCGTCCCAGTTGCCGCTGTCGAAAGTGATGCGCCAGTAGCCGTCGGCACCCTTGAACATGCGATTGTCGAGACCGTTCGGATCGTCGACATCGTAGATCATGATGTTTTCGTCGCTGAACTCGTTGACGTACAGCTTAACGACGATCGTGTCGCCCGCGTCGGGCGCCTTGGCGAGTTGCACCAGGAGTTCGTCATTCAGTTTGGTCGTGGCATTGCCTTCGATGACCAGCGAGCGGCCATCCTCGGTGTTCGTGCCGGGCGTCACTTCGGTGACATAGATTCCGGGCGTGTCGTTGTCACGCAGGTCGACCTCGACGTTGCGTACGTCCGCCGCGTCGAAGGGATCGCCGTTCGGATAGGCCGCGGCCAGCAGTGCCGGCGCGACACCGCTGGTGTCGGAGATGACGCTGTGCTGTACGACGACCACCCGGTCGCCCTCGGCGCGCAAATCGTCGGGCGCATAAAGGTACACGTTCTGGGCCGTGTTCCAGTTGGTGCTGTCGAAGGCCAGCACGATCGAGCGATCGTTGATGATCGTCGCAACGCCGTTGATGGTGATGACATGCTGGAATTCGCCGTCGGTTCCGACGAGGCCGGGATCCAGCTTCGAAAGCCAGATCGTGTCGCCGATGCCATTCGGCAACGGTGCCGGATTGATCGGCGTGCCGTCTTCTTCCTGTTGCGGCGAACGTGCCGCCGAGATCGTCACATAGACGATCTGGCCGGCCAGCGGCGCCACCGCCAGCCTGACGGTGTAGCTGTCGACATTGCGCGGTCCGCCTTCCCGAACAGCGGTGAAGCCATCCGTTTCGTCGATGCGGACGATGCCCTCCTGCGGACCCGCCACGTGATAGTCGAAGCCGTCGACAAGCACGCCATCGTATAGTGGATCGCCCGAGGTGACGAGGTGGTCAACAGCGCCGGAGGCGCCTTCGAGTTCGCGCGTGATGATGTCTTCCGTGACATCGCCCGTGACATTGATCGTATCGGAACCCAGACCGCCGATAACGCGATAGGCTACGCCGAAAGCCGTCGATTGAACGAAGAATTCGTCATCGCCTTCAAGTCCGTCGACCTCGACCACTTCGATCGTGGTGTAGCGAACATTGACGCCGGCGCCGAAGATGCCCTTTTCGGTGATGGCGAAATCGTCGGCGAATTCCGTGCCGAGGATAACCAGCTTGTCGAAGCCGGTGCCGCCGTCGACCGAGACCGGCGCGTTGACGTTGTATTGCACTTCGTCCTCGCCGCCGCCGGCGCGGATGTCCGGGGCGCGCGCGACAGAGAAGCCTAGCCCGATGATCGGCTTGGCAACGCCAAAATCGTCGAGCACGATGACGTCGTCGGTATAGTCGTGAGGCGTCGAGTCAGCGTCGGCGAAGTTGATCACGCCATCGCCGTTGGTGTCGAGCGTAACCGCCGGCAGGTCGTCCTGGTCGATCGTGCCGTCACCGTTCCAGTCCTGATTGGCGACCGCCGCGATGGCGAACGCGCGGACGATGAACAGGTCGTTGTTGTCGTCGCCTTCGAGCCGCAGCTCGGCCTGGTTGGCATAGACCCGGAATTCGTCGTTGCCCGTGCCGCCCTGCGCCACCATCGGCGCACTGATGCCGGGGCTCAGCCAGCCGCGTGTGGTGGCCACCATGTCGGGGAACACGTCCTGGTCGAGCAAGCCGCCGCCGAAGAACGGCGTGACGCCGTTTTCCGCATCGCCGGTGCGCTTGGTGCCGAATATCTGGCCGATGTTGAAGGAATCGTCGCCGGCGCCGCCCTGCAGCGAAACAATCGCCGTGGTGTCGTCGGAGTAGAAATTGTCGTTGCCGCCCTGCCCCTCGATGGTGATCCGGCCATTCAGCGCGGTGTCGTAATTGATGCGCGCGACCTCGTTCGAGGGCTCGTTGTCCTCGATCGTGTCGGCATAGGTCTTTGGCTGTCCGTAGACCATGGCGACGTAGGCCGGACGGTCGGCGGCTTCGTGCGGCAGATAGTTGGCGCCGCGCAGCAGGAAGATGTCGTCGATCGGCTTGTTGCCGCCGACCAGACCGTTCTGCGACGAATCGTAGCCGAAGATGGTCAGTTCATCGACACCGTCGATGGAGCGCCCGCTGTCCAGGATGTTGATGACGTAATTGCGCTGGAAGTCGGTGCCTGCGGTGCCCTGCCCCGGATTGTTGGAGCCAAGCGTGTAGATCTCATAGAGATCGGAGCCCGACACGCCGTCAAGCGTGAGCGTATGCTCGGCCGCCGTCTGCATGTTCGGAGAGGTTTGCGTCGCGGTATCCTGGAGGTAGTAGACGCGGAAACGGTCCTCGCCATCGACGTTGTTCACATTGAGGTTCTGACTGCCATAGGCGCGCGTCTTCGAGCCGAGGAAGACATAGCCGGCGCTGCCCTGCGTGTTGGTGCCGCCGGCACCCGAGGTGTCGCCGAAGTTGATCGTGTCGACATCCGTGTTGCCGAAGATTCGGGTCAGCACGGTCGGTCCGGTGACCGAGTTCGCCGTCAATGTCGGCGTTGCCGAGCCAACCGGCGCGCCGATCGTCTTGTTGCCAGGCACCACGGTTGCGTTGGCGATGATGCGGCCACGCAGCACCATCACGGTGCCGAAGGCGACATCCAGATTGACGAGCGCATGGATGACGTCGTTGGTCGCCGACACGTCGCCATAGATGTCGATGCTCTTGGCCGCCAGCGTCTCGCTGTTGGAATCGAGCGTCACGTTATCGCCGACGCGCAGCAGCACGGAACCCTTTTCGGCGAAGATCTGGCCGTGTGCGATCGCACGCGGCGCATCGGGCTGGAAGGTCGGGAAGGTCGCGCCGTCTTCGGCAAAGCGGGCGCTGCCACTGTGCAGCAGGTCGAGGTTCTCGCCCTGAACCGAGGTCTCGCGCACAGTGATGCGGATATCGCCATCGTAGGCGTGAGCCAACACCAGCCGCAGATTGCCGGCGGTGCCGCCGGGAGCCTCCGGCGCTTCGGTTAGGTAAATGTGGGTGCCGGCTTCAAGTGCGACGTCGTCATCGCTGGAACCGCGTGATGAATCGATCTCGAGGTCGTTGGCAAAAGCGCCGATGGAGCCATTGCCATTGGCGTCCAGGTCGATGGTCTGACCCATCACGTTGGCAAAGTCGTCGCCCGCGCCGTTGTTGCGTGAATCCAGGATCGAGCCTGCGACGGTCCTTAGCGACACATCGCGGATCGTGTGCACGGTGTGAACATGCATGTCACCGACGACTTCGTCGAGGAAGATGCCTAACGTCGAATCCGCGGTGGTATCGAAGGCGCGCAGCACACCAAGTCCGCCGACGCCATTGCGGTTGTCAACGTTGATCTCGAGGAAATTGCTCGGTTCACCAATGCCGCCCAAGGGGGAATTGATGTCAAGCAGTGTGGGGCTGAGCACCTGGGCGGCCACTTGGAAATGGGTCGGATTAAACAGCCCCACGCCAGAGGCCATGGTGATGTTGCGACCGGAGACATCGGCCTCGACCAAGGCCGGGTTGCCGTTGTCATCGCGCGCATCGAGGATGCGCCGCGGCGAATACAAAAGCACATCCGAGGCATTGGAGCGAATGCGCTCGATGCGCATGTCACCGGTCTTTTCCGTCAGCGCGATATAGCCATTGGTCAGCACGTCGATGTCGCCATTGCCGGCGATCTCGGTGATGCCAAGTACGTTGACGGTGGTCGCCGTGGGCGCCGGATTGGCTGCCGCGACGATGATGTCACCGCCCGCAACGACCGAGCCCGCCTGCACCCCGGCCAGCGTGCGCAGGCCGGTTACCGGGTCGAGGCCTCGGAAATCATAGGTCGACGCAATCTCCGTGTTGCCGGTGGCGAAGACGCCGCGGCTCAGCGACGGAATTGCGCCTGCATCCGGCCGGAAGAAATTGTAGTAGGTCTGTCCGCCGGCGGGCAACGCCGGCGCCTTGACCAGCAGGCCGCCTGACAGACCGTCGCCGAACTGTTCAAGGCTAGCTTGCAGCAGCACATCCGCCGTATTGCCGGCGTTGATCCGGTCGATCTCGACGATGTAGAAGCCGCCGGCCGGCGCCTCGCGCAACAGCGCCTTGAGGTCGAGGCTGATGTTGCCGAGCGCGTCGGCGGTGAAGGTTTCAGCCGAAATCAGGCTGTGCAGATCGGTCAGCGCGCCTGCCGGCGCCAGATCGATGGCCGTACCGGCCATCGCGTTTGCCAGCGTGGTCGCCAACTTGACGCTCTGCCCATCGGGCGAAGCGATGACGTAGTAGTAGCCGCCGTCGATGAGCCCGCCGATGGTCGTGGTCACGGCATCGTAGCGCACCAGCTGGCCGGTGTAGAAACGGTTCTCGACTCCAAGGAATATCTGGTTAGTCAAGCCAGCGACACGGCCGGTGTCGAAGCCTATGCCGAGCGGCAGGCCGGAGCTGTCGACGATGTCGATATTCACCCGTGCACCGGTCGCGCCGATGTTTTCGTCGGCGCGAATGTTCAGGATGTGCGTACGGATCAGCGACTGGCGGCCATCACTGCCTGGGACACCGCGATCGTTGGTGGCGAACACCGATCCGTCAGTATTGACGATCGACGTCGTGCCGATCGGGTTGTCGATCGTGCCGTTGATGTAGATGTCTGAATGGCCACCGGTGTCGGTGATTTCAATCAGCGTCGGCGCGACTTCGCGCACCACGTTGAAGGTCAGTGTCACACTCTGCGACGGGTTGAGCCATGCCAGTGGCTGCTCGTCGGTGACGACATCGATATTGTTGATAATGATGTCCTTGTCGGACTCGTTGCGGATCGACACGCGCTGCAACGTATCACGGAACGTCCAGGTACCGCCGGCGCCGATCATCGAGTTCGAGTCGAACACGACGTCGCCGGGACCCGGATTAACGATGTTGTTGACGACAATGTCGTCGCTCTGGATCGTGTTGCCTTGGCCTTCGGTCGCACTGCCGCCGCCCGCGGTGTCATTGACCGACACTTCGACCGCGACATCGATCTCGCCGTCGGCGCCGATGACCAGTTGCTTGATGACCAGTTCGGGTGAACGGCCGGAAAGGATCAGCACGTCGGAATTGAAATTGATCGATTGCGGCCTGTCATCCGGGCTGCTGCCGCTCGACCCGCCGGCGGCGAGCGAGCGCTTGCTGTCATCGGCGTGATCCGTCTGCGAGATCGAGCCGTTCACGGTCGAGGCAAACAAGGCCAGATGCTCGGCCGAGCTTCCAGGCTCCTGCGGATAATCCGGATGTCCAAGCACGGCATCGCCGTTGTCGCGCGGACCGGCTGTCACCAACGCGCCTGCCGCACCGAAAATTTCGGACGAGACGTCGGTATCGTTATGCGCGTCGGAATCGACGAAGCCGAACAGGCCCGTCGATCGGGCATAGGATTTCGCATCCGTGTCAACATTGTCGTAGCGGGTGATGAGGTCAACGCCTTCCCAACCCGTCAGGTCGGCGCCTGCATTGACTCGCACCTGCGCATTAGGCCGTGCCGTGATCGTGCTTTCGGCCTCGCCTTCGCCATAGAATCCGGCGCCGCGCCCGTCGCTGCCGGAGAAGACATGGAAGTTGTCGACCCGCGCCGCGAGCGAGGTCCGCCGCGCGCTGAGCACCGCATTGGCCGCCAGCGAGACGATCGCGTCGGCCTGATCGGCGTCCGGATCGGCGTCCGGGGAGCCAATGTTGACATGCGTGACGGCGTCGCCGTCACCGCCGAAGCCGACGCCGGAGGCGGTCGATTTCGCCGTCACATCGACGGATGCATTCGCCGTGGCCTTGGCCAACTGACCGGCAAGAACGATGGCGTTCGAGCCGATTGTCGAAACCGTATTGTATTCGATGCGGACCTCGGTGCTCGGGTCGGCCAGGCCGACCGCACCGCCAGCGCTCGCCTGCGAGGAGGCGCTGGCAATGGCATTGCTTGCCGAGGCAAGCGTGAAGTTCTTGCCCGCCACGATGCGCGTGCCATCACTGATCGTCGCCGTGCTCGTGATGTCCTGGAAGCTACTCGCGTCGGCATCACCGACGGCGACGAAGCCGCCCGTGCCGTTGACCGCGTAGCTGGACGTATTGGTCGTCGCCGACGCGCTGACAGTCACGTCGCCCACCGTCGTGATCTGCGTCGCGGAGATCGTCGCCGAGACATTCGGACTGCTGAAAACGTCGGCATCATTGCCGTTGACTCCAACGAACCCGCCGCCGGACCCCTTCGAGTAAGCTGACGATACGCCGTCGCCCGATTGCGGTGCGATTTCGCTGAGCGGAACTTCGCCCGGACCGAACAGGAACTGGCCCGGCGCCGCCGATGTGGCGCTGTCATTGATGTCGATGCGCAGTTGCTGCTCGCTGTCGCCGGCTGCCGAGATGTCGACCGCAAGCGCAGTAAGGCTGTGATTGCCGTGGGGGCCAGCAATTGCCGTCGGCGTCAGAATGATCTGACTGCCGCCGCTCGGCGCATTCCACAGTTCGAACGTGTTGTCGCCGACGCCGCTGACGCCGCGCACATAGTAGGTCTTGCCGTCTTCGAGCCCGCCGATCGGCAGATTCTTGGCATTGACCAGCGAATGCGTATCGCTGGAGCCGACATTGAGCGCCGGATTGGCGCTGAGACCCTTGTTCGGGTTCAGCGCGATGATCGGCTGATCGAAGTCCCTCGTCAGCGTACCTGCTGTGACGATGTTCTTCTCAAGAAGGGTCAGCGTATCACCGGATACGCCGACGATCGTGTACGTGCCGGAATTGACGAGGCCGCCGCTGATGAACAACGTGCCGTTTCCAAAGCCGTTGTCGGCCCAGTTGAGGCCGTCAGTTCGCTTGATCTGGTCGCCAGCGGCATTGCGAATGAACTGCACCTGTTCGGTGATAGCGTCGTTACGCTTGAGCTGGATCGTCGAGGAGTTGACGACATGCACGCGATAGGTCTGGCCGTCGACCAGGCCGCCGATCGCCAGACCGGTTCCTCCGCTCGCATTCTTGACGTCGTAGACAACGTGCTCGCCCTCGGCGAAACCGTGCGCCAGCGCATTTCCGTTATCGTCGAAGAAACGGATGTTGTCGGCGTTGGCATCGGCGATCGGCGATCCGTCGGGATTGAGGCTGCTCGAATTGACGTCGACCTGACGACTGACGAAGGTGCGCGCGTCCGGTGCCTCGTAGGTCACCGCCGTGCCGTTGACGAAGCCATGCCCGGCGATGGTTATGCTGTTGCCCGAGACATCGTCCGGCTGGAAATTCTTGAGGTAATTCTGCGGGTTGACCGCCTTGTCGAAGCTGTTCACCAGCTTGATGTGTGACCCGTCGATAACCAGCACATAATAGAGGTTGCCCTCGGTCAGCCCAAAGCTGTCGACTGTCTCGTCCGGTCCCGGATAGTAGCGGACGGCATCGCCGCTCAGGAAATTATGGCCACCCGCGAACTCGATGATCTCGGTGTTTGGATCGATGTCGGCGGCGTTAAAGACGGAGCCGAAATAGAGCGTGTTGGGATCTGTCACGCCTGCATTGACGACATTGATCACGCTGTACTGACGGTTCACCGCCGGATCGGCCGGATCCGGCCACTTGAGGCCGGGAATAACGGCACCGCCGCTTCCGGCATCATATTCGACCGTATCGCCGGTCACCAGTCCATGCCCGTTCACGGTGATCGTGTTGGCGGTGCCGTCGACATCGACGATTTCGTAGGTCGGTTGCTCGCCGGGGATCGGCGAGGCGGAGGCTTCGACCAGGATATCGCCGGTCGCGTTGATCACCACGCCGGCGCCGATTGAACTCGCGACCGTCGGGTTAACATGGGTTTCCGAATCGGCGTCCCCAACCGCGGCTATGCCGCCTATTGTGGACCCGACTACTTTCGAGTCGCCTTCCGTCTGGGCCTGGGCCTTGAGCCGCACATTGCGTGCCGATTGGATCGACGTGTTGTTGCCGATCGAGGCGCTTACCGAAGACGGGCTCGCGGTCGCGGTCGCGCGATTGACGGTGATCCCTGCCAGAAGGCCTCCGCCGGCTGTTTCGGCTACGGCAAGCGCACCATTTACGGCAAGCGCTTCGATCATGATGTCGGTAACCGAGACGATGTTGGCGTTCATCGCGGCGTTGCTCTGGCCATTGGCCTCGGCTTCAGCCAACGAAGCACCGACCGCAGCCGCCCCGAATGAATTGGCCTCGGCATTGGCGACGGCATAGTTGCGAATGCGCGACTTGATGTTGATGTCACCGGTGATGGTGAATGCGCCGCCGGCGCCGATCGTGGTGTTGGCAACCGCATTGGACCTTGCGGTCGGCACCGAGCCCTGGCCGCTGAACAAGCCACCGCCGGAGGCTTCCGCAAAGGCCTTCGCCCCGCGGTCGGTCGCCGTCTCGCCATCGTAATTGTGCGACGACAGCATGACGATGCCGCCAGCGTGAATCGTCGAATTGCCCCCGATCAATGCGGCCACCGTCGGGACGACATTGACTGTCGCCAGGCTGGTGCCGGCCGCCAGTGCGCCGACCGAAAGTGCGAATATGTCGCCGGTCGCATCGTGCAGCGTCCACGCCTCGACCGTGAGGAGGCCCGTTGCCTTGATGTTGGCGCCGCCGCCAACCGATGCCTCTACGTTCGGCTGAACATCGACGAAAGCGAAATTGAAGGTCAGCGCGCCGAGCCCGGCAGCCAGCGCAAAGGTGTCGGAATCCACGTTGATCGTCGAGTCCGCATGGACCGTGATGGCCCCGACAGCGTCGATCTGCCCAATCTGACTGCCCGCGCCGATCGTAGCCAGGACTTCCTTGGTGTTGTCGTCGTCATCGCCGATGGTGACGTCGCTGTAGGACGCACCGACGGCCACCGCGCCGGCTTGTATGCCGGTCGTCAGCACGTCAAACGTCTGGTTGCTGCTCGCCGAGACCGTAAGGCTGGCCGCGCCGTTGACCACTGCGTTGTCGAGCAAGCCGGCCTGAACGCGGCTGGTATCGTTGACCACCGCGACCGATGCACCGAGGCCGACGAAACCGGCCTGCAAGGCGACGGTCGTGACATCGATATTCTGGCCGAAATGGCTTTCAACGCGGATGGCATTGCCAGCCTTGAGGTTTCCGCCGGCCTTCGCTCTCACCTGGCCCGAGACATTGACGACGGAAATCGATGCGCCCAGGCCGACAAGACCGGCGCCCAGGCTGCCGACCAGGATGTTGGCTTTCATCTGTTCACGCGCGTTCACGACGATGTCGTGCCCAGCCTCGACCGTCGCACCGCCTTCGACGGAGGCGGTGGTGCCGCGCTCGTCGGTGACGGCGGCGGTCAGCTTGTTGGTCAGGGCGCCTGAGGTCAGTGCGTTGGCGCCGACCTTGTCGCGGGCGCCTTCAACACCGGCCTTGACCCGTGAGTCGGCCGTGTTGCTGTTGGCGCCGCTGCCGAAGCGGCCCAATTCCCCAGTGATGCCTGCGACGCCACCGTCGGCCTGTTCGCCGGCCTCGTCATTGGCGGTCTTGGAGCTTCCGTCGTCCTTCGTCGCGTTGCCGCTGCCACCCTGGTTGTCCTCGTAGGAGTCGGTGAACGCCTCGCCGATCGACCAGACCGATATGGACGCGCCGAGCCCGGCGACGCCGACGCCGCCGCTGAAGGCGAACCCACGCAGAACCTTGATTGCGACCGCATTGACCGAGACGTCACCGCGCGCCCGCACCATGGCGTTGGCGTTGATCGCGGCAACCGTATCGTTCTTGATGCTGCCGAAGTCGATGCCGCCGGCCAGACCGACGAAACCGGCGCCGAGAGCGCCCGCGAAGGACGTGACCCGAACCTCGTTGGCCGCGTTGACATAGACGCCTTGTGCACCCGACACCGTGCCTGGGTGGGCGAGGTAATCTGCAGCGCCCTGATTGATGTCGGCGCCGACGCCGATCAGCGCCTTGGTGTCGGAATTGAGCAGCGTCACGGTGACGGAGCCGGCCAGACCGACGTAAAGGCCGGCGGCACCGGCGACTGTAACGTTGGTGACCTCTTCCGAGGATTCCGCCTGAACGATGACTCCATGCGCCTCGGCCGTGCCGAAGCCGCTCGGATTGCTGCCGCCGACGATCGTGCCGGTCAGCACGCCGCCGATGCCGGTGCCGTTGCCGGACGCGTCGATACTGGCATTGTCGCCGATCGTCGCTTCGGTGAGCTTGTCGACATTGACGACCGCGACCGATCCGGCGGCACCGCCGCCCGACAGGCCGATAGCGACCGCACCGGCGACCACCACCACCTCGGAATCGTCCTTGGCCATGACCGCGACGTCGCCGCCGGCGACAATCGTCGCGTTGGCGCCGACGCGGGCATAGGTTTCGGTGTCGAACGACAGCACCGAGACACCGCCCGCCAGGCTGACCGTGCCGCTGAAGGCAAGGCCGGCGGAGACGACGATGACTTTTTCCTTGGACGTGGCGATCACCGCAACATCATTGTTCGCCTTCACATCCGCGCCGTCATTGATCGTCGCGAACGTGTCAACCTTGATCACCGACACGTCGACGCCGGGCGCGCCCGCGCCCGCGCCGCCGAAGGCCGCACCGGCCCCGACACCGACATGGCTGAAGTCGCTCGCCGCCGCAACCAGGACGGATTGTCCTGCATTTCCGGGGCCGGCCATGTCCTGGTTGATCTGCGCATCAGCTCCGATGAACGCCTTCGTCTTGGTATCGACGACGTTGACCGCAGCACCAACAGCCACGCCGACCGAACCGCCGCCGCCGACGGAAATTGCAAAAGTCTCGACATCATCCTTCGCCGAGGCCGAGACAGCCACGCCACGGAAACCGGTGTCGACCGACGCGGTCGCAACCCGGTTCTGGGTCAAGCCCGGATCTTGCTGGACGTCGTCGCCACCCTCCTGGTCGAGGTTCTTGAACTGGGTGAGGCCCGACGGCGTACCAGCCTCCAGGCTGCTGGCGGTCGGCTTGTTGCCGCCCTGCGGGTCGAAGCTCGACATAGCCTGGCTGCCCGCATAGTCGACGGTGTAGCGGCCGGTTCTCGCCGCGACAGTGCCGTGGCCCTCGCCGGTGACGCGTGCGCCTGCGCCGATGAAGGCATCAGTCACCTTGTCGACAACAGCAACGCCGGCCGCGACGCCGACACCGGCGCTGCCGCCGATCGCCACGCCGCCAACGATCAGGTCCATCTCGGTCTCGTCGATTGCTTGGACGAGTACGCTGCCGCGTGCCCGCACATCCGTCAGGCCGACGATCGGCGCCAGCGGATCCGATCCGATGAAGGCGCGGGTCTTCAGGTTCAGCACGAAGACATCGGCCGTCAGTGTGACGCCCGCGCCGCTGGACGCGCCCGCGGCCACGGAGAACGAACCTATGTCCTCGTTGCCGGTTGCCTCGACCGTCACATTGCCGTCGACGTCGATGTCGGCGCCCGCTTCGATCGATGCAGTCGTCGTCTTTGTCAGCGTCGACACATTGACGCCGGCGCCAACGCCAGCACTGCCGGCGGAAACCGCGAGCGAACCCGCGATTGTCAGGATATTGGTTTCGTCATTTGCAAAGACCGAGACGCCGGGATCGTTGGCGAGCGTCTGGCCGGAAACCTTGCTGTTTGCGCCGATGCGAGCCGTCGTTGTCTCGGTCAGCACTGTCACGGCGACCGAACCGGCGACCGCCGCCTGCGCGGAAGCCGCGCCGGCGGCGGCGATGATCAGCACCCCATCGGTCGAATTCGCCGATACGGAGAGGCCGTTTGCGCCACCGGTGACCACGTCGGCGTCGCCATAGAGCTCCGCCTTCACATCGTCGAGATGGACAAACACCGTTCCGGAAATGCCGATGCCGGCGCTTTGGCCGAACGCCGCCGCGCCAGCAAGCAGGAACACGTCCGCGTCGCCGGTCGCCGTCACGGAGACATCTCCGCCGGCGCCCAGATGCGATTTGTTCAGCGTGCTGCCGGCCTCGACGAAGGCTTGGGTCGATGTGTCGAGGTAAAGCACGCCGACAGACGCAGCGACGCCGGCTGAGCCGCCGGCGCTGCCGCCGAACGTCGCCGCGATCGAAGTGATGTCGTCGAAGGAGTCGGCATTGATGACGATATTGCCGGCAGTCGTATCCAGATCCGCCCCACCACCCATCCAGGCGCTCGTGTTGCGCGTGATCACCTGCACGTCCAGGCCGATGCCGACGCCGGCATTGCCGTTCAGCGTGAGGCCGATGCCACCCGCCCCGCTGACCACGGTCAGCAGGTCCGTTGCCTCGATCTTGATGCCGGTTCCGGCCTCGAGGTCGGAGTTGTCGTTCACCGAGGCGTGCGTCTCCATGAAGATCACGTTGACGCTGGACGAACCGCCGATGGCAAAGCCGCCGGACGCACCGGCGATGCCGGCGGCGAAGCTGGTGACGGCCAACGAGCCGATGACCGGCAGGTCTTCCGAGATCGGCAGCAGTTCGGCATGCGAGGTGACGTTGATCGCGCCCTGCGCTCCGGCGTCGAGATTGATGCCGGTCTGAGCCTTGGTGTTGAGATCGTTGACGATGTTGACGGTGACCGCGATGCCCACGCCGCCGCCGCCGCTGCCGGTGCTCAAAGCCGCACCGCCGGCCAGGTTCTGCATTTCATTGAGACTGACGGCGCCGATCTCGATATTGCCGGTGTTGGCGTCGAGATCGACATTGTCGCCGACCGATGCCAGCGTGTTGACATCGAGATAGTTGACGCCAACCGAGCCGCCGATCGCAGTGTTCTTCGACACCGCGCCGGAGAGGGCGCGCGCCTGGAACGTGTTTTTCTCTCCATTGCCGGTCGCGGCGCGGACCTCGATCGATCCGGCGGTCAGATCGGCGTTTGAACCGATCATCGCGTTGTTGTCCAGCAGCACGATGTTGAGGCCGATCGCGGCGGCAACGCCGGTGTTGGAACTGGTGTTCGTGGACGTCGCGGTGGCCAATGCCCGCGCGTCGGTCGTGCTAATCGCCTCGACCTTCATCGCGCCTGTACCGGCGATCGTCACATTGCTGGCGATCTGCGCCTGGTTGTCCGCATCGAGGAAGTTGACGGCGATCGTCGCGGCCACATTGGTGCCACCGGAGCCATTGCCGCCCTGCGTACCCTTGCCGGTCTGCCCACTGCTGTTGCCATCGGCCTGGCCAAGGCTGCTGCCGCCGCTCTGCGAGGGCGTCTTGGTGCCGCCGCTCTGGTTCTTGGCCATCTCGGTCTGGTTGGTCGTCTCCTGATCGGAGCTGGCACTGTCCGTTGTGCCATCGGACTTCTTGGTGGATTGGCCCTTCGAGCTCGCCTTGGACTCTGCCTTGGTGTCGAGTGTCGAGGTCGCGGTGATCGTCACCGTGCCAACGTTCTGGAAATTGCGGCCGAGGAAAGCGTCGTTGGTGACTTCGCCGATATTCAGTGCAATCGACGCGCCGACGCCAACGCTGCTGCCGGCGGCTTCGCCATCGGCAAGCGTGTGAACCGTACCGGTGTGCGAGGCTTGCGCGGCCAAATTGCCCGTCAGCGTGATCGTTGCGCCGCCGCCGGTGCCGATGTGCGCATCCGTATCGTTATCGACATAGGCAACAGCGATCGCGCCGCCGATGCCGGTAGCGCCTTCGGCGCCAGCCTTGGCCGTCGTCGTCAGCGTATCATTGGATGTCGCGGTGACGGTGAAATTGCCTGTCGTCCCGCCAACCATCCCGCCGTTCTCGATGCCGGCAAACGTGGTGTTCAAGCCGATGCCGAGCGCGATCGACGCGCCGACGCCGACGCTGCCCGAGCCGCTTCCGGCCCCGGAGGAGGTCGCCGTCGTTGTGGTTACGGTCGTGTTGATCGCCGTGAGCAGAACATTGCCGCCGGTCAATGTAACCGTCGCGGCGCCGCTTGCTGGCTGATCGGCATGGTCGAGACCAATCACGCCAAGCGTGTCGGTATCGGCGAAGCTCAGCGCGAACGAACCGGCCACGCCAATATCGCCGCCGCTGGCACCGGAGGTCGACTCGGCGCCGAAACGATGCGTCACGTCACCGCCGACGTTCTTCATCTTGGCTTCGGCTTTCACCCCGTCGGCCGTAATGATGCTGCCAGCCCCAATCGACGCCTCGTTGCGCATCGTCGCGATATTGATCGCCACTGCGACACCGACAGCGGTGCCGCTGTCGCTCGTCTTTGCGGTGCCATCGGCTTTCGCCGTCGCATCCATATTGTTGGACGACTGCAAATTGAGTTCGCCGACGCCAGCGCCCTCACCGGCAACAACCGTGCGCCCGTCATTGATCGACGCCACCGCCAGTGACGACGAGACATTGAGGGCAAGCGCTGCCGCGACGCTGACATCGCCGCCGCCGCTCCCACCTGAACTGTTGGCCGACTTGCTGACGCTGTCGCCATCATTCGACTTGCTGTTGGCCAGACCGACTTCCTTGTCCCGTTGCTCGTCGGCCTTGGTGTTGCCGTCCTCGTCTTTCTCGGCGCCAGCGGCACTCGCAATCGACTCCGCCTTGCTGGAACCGTCATTGGCGGCCGACAGACTGATCGATCCGTTCGAACGAAGATTGCGGTTCGATGTCGAGAACGCACGGTTGTCCACGAAGGCAAGCGCGATCGCCGCGCCGATCGCCGTCGAGCCGATGGCATCGCCATCGGCCAGCGTCGTGCTCACGCCATGATTGCTGGCGCTGGCCGACAAATTGCCGGTGATGTCGAGTTCGCTGCCGGAACCGATGGACGATTCCGTATTGTTGTCGATGACGTCGATCGCCACCGCACCGCCGATGCCAACATCGCCGCCTTCCGCGCCCGCTTCCGCCGTGGTCGAAGCTGTATGGTCGCCGGTCGCAGTCATGGTGACAGCGTCGGCGGCAACGATGGTCGCGTTGTCGCGGATCGATGCCGAGGTGGAATTGTCGACGATGGTCAGGGCGACCGAACCACCGATGCCGAGTTCGCCTGC
This sequence comes from Mesorhizobium sp. B2-4-18, assembly GCF_006441385.1. Classification (NCBI taxonomy): domain Bacteria; kingdom Pseudomonadati; phylum Pseudomonadota; class Alphaproteobacteria; order Hyphomicrobiales; family Phyllobacteriaceae; genus Mesorhizobium; species Mesorhizobium sp. B2-4-18. The sequence continues at coordinate 487,865 of NZ_VFUW01000005.1, forward strand.
GGCGCCGCTCGCGTCGTCGGGAACCGCATCGGTCACGACGTTGGTGGTGGAATGGGCGGTGAGCGACAGATCCGCGCCATTCAGATTGATCGAGGCGTTTGCCGCGACGTCGGCGGAAGCCTCGGTGATGACGATATTGATGGCCAGCGAACCCGCGACCTGCGTCTTGGAGCCTTCGCCGGCGCCGGAGGTCGCCTGGGCGATGAAGCTGTCGCCGACCGCAATCGTGGCGCTCAATGACACCGCACTCGCCGACAGCGACGAGGCGCCGCCGAGATAGCTGCGCGTCGTGACGTCGGCAATGCTCAGCGCCACTGCAACGCCGATGCCGGTTGCGCCATTGGAGGAGGAATTCGTGTTGGTGCCGTCCGCCGTCGCCGTCACCTTGTCCGTCGATTGCGCGGTCAGCGTGATCGTGCCACCGGATGTGAGCGTGGAGGCCTGAACGAAGGCTTCGGTGGTCGGCCGATAATCCGACACCGTCACCGCGCCAGCAAAGGTGATATCGCCGCTGCTGGTCGTCGCCTTGTCGGACGTGATGCCGTCCTTATTGGGGTCCTTCAGGCGCTGCTCGGATTCGTTGTCACCGCTTGCACTTTGGTCCGATCCGCCTGCCGTCGACTTGGCGATCGTCGTGATATTGCTGGTCAGCGTTGCGCCCAGCGCGATCGAATTGGGCGTATCGCCGGCATTCGCGCCAATCGTCGAACCGCCCGAGACATTGGCGCGGGTCGTCGCATTGACTTCTGAAACCGCAACGCTTGCGCCCTTGCCGCCGCTACCGCCATCGGCCTCGGTCGTCATCGTCAAATTGCTGGTCGCAGTCAGCGACACCGCGCCCGAGACGCTGAGCACGCTGCCCGCGAGCACTTCGGTGATCGCGTCGCTGATCAGAACGGTGACGGAAACCGCCGCATCCTTCTTTTCATCGTTGTCGGAACCGGCATCGGACTCGTCCTTCGCGGTCAGCGTGACGGTTACGGTGCTCGACGCCGACAGGCTGACTGCGGTCACATTGGTGCTGCTGAACTTGACCCGCGCTTCGGGCATGATCGTTGCGATCACACCCGCGAGCGGCCCAACTTCGAAAGTCTCAGCCTCGACATTGGCGGTCGCGGTTGCGGTGAATTGAGCCGCGCCCGTCACGATGATCGTGGCGCCACTCAGGTCGATGATTACCTCCGGGGTCGCGAGATACGCGCCACCCGTGATTTTTCCATCGTCCGCCGCCGCTGCTGTCAGGGTCACCGAACTGGCATTTATGGTGCTGGAAACGCTGATCTTCTCGGCATTGACGGTAACTGCGCCGGCAGTCAGCGTCCCGGAGATCGTCACCTCGTCCTTGCCGTCCTGGCCGTTAATGATGAGTGCGGTTGAACCGAGGTTCACCGCATTGTTGATGGTCAGGGTATCCTTTGAAAAAATAGGAAAGCCAGAATCATCGCCGAGATTGATGGTCAGGCTGGAGCTGGGCTTGTTGAAAGTGATCGACTCGAATGAACCTAGGAGGCCTGACGACAGCGTCAGTGTCGCGCCATTGTCGATCAGAGTCGCTCCATCGTCGGCATTGCTGGTCGTGATGACACGGTCCGCAACGACACTGTTGTCGGTGATCGGTTCGAGCCCGTCATAGCGGAGCACGACACCGTCACGCGTGATCGTGCCCGACGTCGGCCCAGTGGCTACATACTTCACCGAGGCGAAGGTGCCGCCGTCGAGAACCATGCTGTCGAAGCCGGCATCGCCGCCGGCCATGACGCCACTCAATTTTCCAGCAGCACCAACAAAAAAGGTGTCCTCGTTGCCAGCGGAACCGATCAGGTTCTCGACCGTAACGAAGGACACCCCAGCAACATCACCCGAACCGTCGCCGGTGAGATGCCAGTCGGTGTCCTGCGGAGGCCCGACCACAGCGTCGCTGCCGGCGCCGCCACTCAACACAACCCTGCCAGCCAGAGCGGGGTCGATCTCGCGCAGCACAAAGCTGTCGTCGCCCGCGCCCGCGTCAACGGTCAACGAGACCGTCGGAGTTGTGAATTTGTAGGTGATCAGATTGTTAAATGCTCCAGCGTCAAGCACCGACAGACCGTCACTGGAATCATCTGAACTGCCGATGCGGATCACCCGCGCTTGCCCGGAAGTGTCGGCATAAATGCGCTGGCTGGCCGTCGTATTGTCCTCGACCGCGCCGACGTTTGCCAGGCCAATGCTATGGGTCAACGCCCCGGCTTGCGCGGCAATGCTGCCTGACAGGCCGGTGTCGGTCGCCAGCCGCACGGCGTCGAAGCTGCCGCCGGTCATGGCAAGCGTGTCGTTGCCGGCACCACCGTCGAAACGCACGTCGAGCGCCGCCAGGAAGTCTTCGCCGAAGTCTATGGTGAGCTTGTCGTCGGCAGCGGTGCCGCGCACCACGATATAGTCGATCTGTTGCGCGTTGCGCTGGTCGACCAGCGTACCCGTCTTGTTGTCATAGATCTGGATCGCCTGGATCAGATTGTCATAGCGCAGCGAATAGTCGGCGCCGGCCAAGTCGTTCATGTCGACCGCGAAAGGCAAGATGTCGGCCGACAGCAGATAACGCGGCTCAAGCGCCTCAAGCGCCAGGTTCGGCAGATCTGATGTCTTGCTGGGCCGTCGGGCTCGCCCCGGCGAGCGCCGCAGCAGCGAACTCGCCAACCACCGACCAAATACGCCAGGGATTGGCGTCTCTGCTTTGCTGGCTAATCTCTTCTGAAATGCCTCAAAAAAAGCCGACCTCGACAAAATGTTCATTTTGTCCCCCCTGATATACCAGTTTGGGCTAATTTACCGAAATCTAACGTACATCCGAAAATTCTTGAGTGCAAGGCGATCACGAAACCGCGACGAGTCTATGTTTATGTAAAATTTGCGACAATATGAACCATACGCATATATCTCGACAAGACACATGATTATCCATGTATATATTTCGGTCGCCACTAGCATAACTCTCAGTCATCTAACATGTATATCTCGTAATATTTTTTTACACATATTTTAAGGTGATATTGTAGAAGACACAATTCTCCCACTTGAACCATTCTAGGCCATGGCCTTGAAATTTCAGCACATGGTTTCCGCGACGGCAGGCAAGAAACCTGGAGAAGGGGCGGGGCACGAATGTCGCACCAAGCCATCATAGCCGCGGCGGGAAGGTCTGATGCACCAGAAGCGGCTTGTCGCACTTGCCGGATACGCGGTTCTGTATCTCGGTTGCGCGACTGCGGCACATGGACAAACGGCCGATAGTCTTTATGCGCAAGGCGTCAAGGCCCGGCAGGAACAGTATTTCGAAGAAGCCGCCGGGTTGCTGAAGCGTGTCCTTGCTCTTCAGCCTGCAAATACCGACGCGCTGGTTCAGCTGGGTTTCACCGAACTGGGTCTCAATGACCGCCGGCCGCGCGGAGCGCCTTTTCGCAAGCGCTGTCCATAGCGCCTGCTTACACCGACGCAACGTTTGGACAGGCCCAGGTCGAGTTCAGAGCTGGCAATCTGTCCAAACCCGCCTATCTGCACGCCTTTGTACGCCAAGGCTCTACACAGATCAGAGGACGCTTTGCATCCGCGCACAGCCACATTTCAGTGCCGTCGGACTGTTTTGGAAAGGCGACGCTACGTGCCGAACCTATGCTATTGCCGTCTACCCCTCACGCCCACTCGATTGTTTCTAACCCAGCTAGGCCGTTGATCTAGCTGGGTTTTTCTTATTTGTGACGCACAACACCGATCAACGGGCCGTCAAAAAGCTAGGTTTCTGATTTTAAAGAGAAAATCGATTAGAAAATATTTTTGAGATTTCGCCAACTATCGGATCAATCGGACGATTTTCAACCTCTTGGCACCCAGCGGCATGCGCGCTCCAATCTTGAAAAGTACCGTCATCGATGCACTTTGAGGTCGACAGTTTGTGCCGCTATTACTCCTCGGCAAGGTGGAGAGCCTCTTCTTCTCGGCGAAATAGATGTCCAACAAAGTGTCGACGACGAGGTTCGTTCAGGCCTTTGGTAGAGGCCTTTTTTTGCTGATACCTGGTTGTCTTCCCTTTTTTCAGTGCCTCACAAGCCTGGCGGACAAGAAACCAGGTCGCAGCAATGCTGTCTCATTGAGATTGGACCAGCATGCCAATGAGCTTGTTGCGCAGATGCGAAATCGCTTCGTCGAACCCCGACAGCGAAGCTTGGGCAGATCGAGGTCGCCAGCGATGTCCAGAGCACCATGCACAATGTCCATATCTCCGGCACCAAGCCGGCTAGCGAACGTCTATCAAGGACCGCTCCTTCGCCCGCTTTGAGGTCTCGTTGCCCGCAAGGTAGACTGCTCGCATGACCTTCAAGCTTATCTTCCTCGGGACCTCGGCCAGCGTGCCCTCGGCCGAGCGCAATCACCCGGCGCTGCTCGTTGAAGCCGGCAGTCAACGGGTGCTGGTCGATTGCGGGGAAGGCACCCAGCGTCAGCTTCTGCGCAGCGGCGCCGGATTCAGGCGACTTGATCGCCTGCTCCTCACGCACGCGCATTTCGACCACGTGCTCGGGATTCCAGGCTTGTTCTCGACGCTTCGGCTCCGGCAGAGCAAGAACCATGTGACCATTTATGGTAGCGCAGACACTCTTGACGTCGTCGCCCGCATGCTCGCTGGCCTTTGGGGTGAGGGACGCGCGCCGATCCCGCTGCAACTCGTGCCGCTTGCCCCCGGACGCGTGTTCGAGGTGGATGAGTTCACCGTCGATTGCTTTCAAGTTCGCCATCGCGACACCGACAGCTATGGCTTCGTCTTCGAGACGACGGCGCGTCGTCACCTCCGTTCGGACCGCTTGGTAGCTCTCGGTGTGCCAGACGGTCCGATCCGGAAAGATTTGGCCGAAGGCCGCTCAATTTCTCTTCCCGACGGCCGAACGATTGCTCCCGAAGCAGTCCTCGGACCACCCGAGGCTGGCAAGAAGCTGGTCATTGTAGGCGACACCGAAACCACTGATGGATTGGCCGATAAGGTGAGCGGCGCCGACCTGCTTGTCATCGAAGCCACATTCCTGCAACGAGATGCAGCGATGGCGCGCGACTACGGACATCTGACAGCCGCGGAGGCAGCATCGCTGGCAGCGACCAGCGATGTAAAGCAGCTCGTTCTTACGCACATCTCCGGCCGCTATTGCGACGAAGAAATTCTCGCGGAAGCCGTTCAGGCGTTTGCGAACAGCCTTATCGCAACGGATTTCACCACCCTCACCGTTTAGTGGCAGGGCCATGACATTCAGAATTGGCGTCATCTCGGACACGCACGGCTTGCTGAGGCCGGAGGCGGCGCATTGCCTGGCCGGGGTCGACCACATCATTCATGGAGGGGACATCGGTAGCCCTGAGATCATCACGGCGCTTCGCTGTATCGCGCCGGTTACCGCGATCAGAGGAAACGTGGACACCGGTGGCTGGGCGCTGCCATACGCGGAAACCGAGCTCGTACGTCTTGCCGGGCGAGCAATCTACGTGCTTCATGATCTCAAGACGCTGCAGATCGACCCGGTTGCCCAGGGCATCGACTTGATCGTGTCCGGTCACTCGCATGTGCCGGGGATGGAGACAGTGGATGGCGTGCTTTATTTGAATCCGGGCAGCGCTGGCCCGCGACGGTTTAAGCTGCCTGTCACCCTTGCGACGGTCGACATCACTCGAGACAGCATAGGGCCTTCGATAGTGAGCTTGGCAAGCGGCTGAACGAATTCAGCGCGCACTACGCCGCACTTATATCCGACTGTCTCCTCGATTTTTCACAAGATGGCAGGCGCGCCGCAACGCGGAGACACGCATTCTTCGCGACTTGTTTAACGGGAGTTCTCGCCGCGTGCGGTGATGGACTGATCCGTCATTTCTGGCGAAACGCTGAGTGGAACGACACAACCAGCGGGCCTAGAATGTAGTCGAGCGCCGTGCGTTGCTCGGTAACGATCATGACTGACGCCGGCATGCCCGGATAAAGCGCGATCTGTGGGGCGGCCGCCAATTCCACGGGATCGACCGCTACGTCCGCGAGATAATAGGGAAAGCCGGTCTTGGTGTCGGTAATGCGATCCGCCGAAATGCGGGCGACGCGTCCATGAATTATGGGTATCGAACGCTGCTTGTATGATGTGAAACGAACTTCGGCGGCCATGTCGGGACGCAGGTTCGATATATCCTCGACGCGAACCTGTGCCTGGACGATCAGTGAATTCTCGGTCGGCACGATGTCAAGGATGGTCTGGCCCGGCGCCACGATCGCACCGATCGAGAAAACGCTGAGATCCATCACTTGGCCATCATAGGGCGCACGCACTTCGGCCCGGTCCATGGCGGCTTGGGCGGCGAACATCTTGGGTATGAGGTCGGACAGGTTCGATTGCGTATCGATCAGCATGGCCGACAACTTGGTCCGGCGCTCATTCGTCAATTGTGCGATCTGGCTCTCGAGTTCGGCCTTGCTCTGTAGGGTGCCGCCGATGGCGCCGAGATTATCGTCGATCAAGCCCTGCAAATCCGAGGCCGACCTTTCCAGTTCAAGGATGCGTGGGCGGGTAGTCAAACCGGCCTTGAGCAGCTTCGACAGGCTGGCCTTCTCGCCGATCGTCGATTTGAGCTGGGCCCGGTAGGATTCGACCCGAGACTGCTTGCCCCGTATCTGCTCCTCGAGCTCCGCAATGCGCCGTTCGAGGATCTGCCTTGCGCCGGCCATCGAGGCGCGTTGGCTTTCCAGGTCGGTGATCTGGTTTGCCATTGCGTCCTTGAGGTAGTCCTGGTGCTCCTTGAGGATGTCCTTGGGAAAGGCAACCGCCTGGCTGCCGTCCAATTCGGCACGGATCCTGGCATCGGTTGCGCGCAACAGTGCATATTGCTGGGCATAGAGATTGAACTCGGACCGAATCCTGGTGTCGTCCAGCTTCAGCATTATGTCGCCCTTCCTCACGACGTCGCCATCCTTAACGCGGATCTCCTTCACCGTACCGCCGTCGAAGTGCTGGACGCTCTTGCGATTGCCTTCCACCTTGACGATGGCATCGGCGAGCACGGCACCGTTCAGAGGGGCAAAGGCCGCCCAGCCGCCGAAAATGCCGAAAAAGGCCATTATGATCAGCAGGCCAATATAGGCCGGCACCCGGATGGAATCCGGAGCCAGGATGCCGGACTCGCCAGGCAGGCTATGGTAAGTGAGGGCACTGTCGCTCATCGATCTCTCCGACCACAGCTCATTGGGTCGCCACCGCCATTGGAGCCGCGCGCTGGTTGAGCAGCGCCACGATCTCGTTTCTCATGCCGAACGCCTCGACGGCGCCATCGCGCAACAGCAGGATCTTGTCGACATTCGCCAAGGTCGAGGGCCGGTGCGAGACGATGATAACAGTGCTGCCGCGGCGCTTGAGCTCGATCGCGCAGTCGCTCAGCGCGCGATCGCCATCGGCGTCGAGATTGGAACTCGGCTCGTCGAGAATGATCAGTTTCGGCGTTCCAAACACCGCCCGGGCAAGAGCAATCCGTTGCCGATATCCTCCCGACAGCACGGCGCCGCCCTCCCCGATCTGCGTCTCGTAGCCCTGCGGCAGTCGGATGATCATCTCGTGTACGCCGGCGAGCCGCGCGGCCTCGATCACCTCCTGGTCGACATTGGTCTTGAAGCGCCCAATGTTGGCGGCGACGGTATCGGAGAAGAGTTCGATATCTTGCGGCAGGTAGCCGATGTGATCACCTAATGCGTCGTGCCCCCATTGCGACAGGTCGGCGCCATCCAGCCTGACTGTGCCGCGACTGGGTTGCATGACGCCGGCAAGGTGGCGCGCCAGGGTCGACTTGCCGGCACCGGAGGGGCCAACGATTCCGAGCGCCTCGCCTGCTTCCAACCGAAACGACACGTCGCGCAGAAGCACTTTCTGCTGGCTTTGAATTGCAAAGCTTACCTGCTCGACGGAAATCATGCCGCTGGGCTTCGGCAGGTTGAACGCTCTCTCGTTGCGCGCGCCCCCGTCGACCAGTCTCTCGACCCTTGCCAACGCTGCCCGCGCCAGGATCAGGCTGCGCCAGAGGCCGACGATCTGCTCGACAGGCTGCAACCCCCTGCCCAGCAGGAGGCTCGCCGCGAACATGGTGCCGCCGGTAATCTGCCGTTCGATGACCAGATAGGCGCCGAGGCCGAGGATCAGCGATTGCATGGTGAGCCGCAGGAACCGGATGAGGCCCGACATCAAGGCGGCACGGTCGCTTGCCTCCGCCTGGCGCCGCAGCGCGAGGTTGCGGTCGCGCCCCCAGCGGCGGATGAGACCGTCGATCATCCCCATGGCGCGAACGACTTCGGAGTTCCTGAGGCTCATCTCGGTGAAGTTGTAGTTGTTCGTCGCCAGCTCGTTGGCCTGCTTCAGCGGCGAGCGCACGAGATACTCGTTGAGCACGGCCATGCCGATCAGGAGCAGCGAGCAGCCCAGTGCGAAGAAGCCGAGCCACGGATGCAGCAGGAAGATGATGCCGATGTAGATGGGCGACCATGGCAGATCGAACAAAGCGTGGATGCCGCTGCCGGTGATGACCTGCCTGAACGCATCGAAGTCGCGGATCGGCTGGCTCGGCGAGGAACCGGGCGATGGGGCCTCGACGGACGCGGCGAGGATCTTTGCCGAAAGCAGACGGTCGAGCCGGGCGCTGGCACGCGTCAGGATCCAGGCGCGGACCAGGTCGAGACCCGCCAGCGAAAGGAAGGCTGCCAGCAACACCAGGGTCAGCATCACCAGCGTGGTTTCGCTGCCGCTGGTGACAACCCGGTCGTAGATCTGCAGCATGTAGAGGGGGGAAGCGAGGTAGAGCAGGTTGATCGCGAGGCTGAACGCCGCCGCAAGCAGGAAATAGCGGCGGCATGCCCGAAGCGCATCCTTCACAATTCGAGACTTGCTATCCACTTCCAGAACCCCACTCGATACTCGTCAGGTCAGGGAGCCGCCGTAGCCGGCGGCCCTTTTCGCTCAGACCACGAAGTCGCTTGAAATCGCTCCATTGCCGATGCCGGTCAGCGTGAATTCCGCCGGATTGTACGAAACGACGGTATGACCCTGGCCATCATCGGCAAGCTTGAAGGCGTTCGCATCATAATTGCCGACCAGATGCAGCGCGGCGCCGTGGGTGCCGTCCGAAACGGTCAGCGTTCCGCCGCTGCCATCCTGGTTTGCCTGATAGACGGCCGTCGTTCCCGCACCGAACAGGATATCGCCGAGGTCCAGCCTGTCATCATTGGTGATGCCGCCGATCCGTCCGCTGTAGTCGAAGGAATCGTCGAGTTGCAGCGTGCCGGCAGCGTCGTGTCCGAAGGTGACGTCCGTCGACGAGGCGCCGCCGAATTCCAGCTTCGACAAATTGCCGATGGTGGCATCGCCGTCGCCGGTAACCTGGCCGTGGATCACGATGTCGCCGCCATTGGCCCAGAGCATGCCTGAATTCGCCAGGCCGCCGGCGACCGTCAAGCCGCCCGAACCCGTTGCCTCGAGCGTTCCGGAGTTGGTGACGACGCTGCCACCGGTATCGATGACCAGCGCGTGCGAGCCGGTGGCGATAATGGTGCCCTGGTTGTCGAGGCTGAGCATGCCGCCGCCCAGCTGGCCGGCGCCCGAGATCGTGTTGTCGACGTTGACCAGAGTGACGTCCGGCCCTGTGCCGGAAATCATGTTGGCGGCGCTGTCGGACAGCAGGATCTGCCCGCCCCCCTGCAAGGTCACGCCGTGCTGGATGACCTGCAGCAGCGTATCGCCGCCGGTCGAGTCGAGCGAGATGAGGCCGCTGTTGTTGATAATGCCGCTGAGCGGCAGCAACGCGCCGTCGCCGATCGTCATGGTGCCTGAATTGTTGACCATCGGCGTCTGGTCGAACACGAAATTGCTGGCTGTGAGTGCGCCCGAATGCACGCCGTCCAGCGTGATCGACTGTCCGTCGCCGAGTGCGATCACCGCATTGCCGTTGGCATCGTCGGCGATATGCGTCTGGAGGTCCGCGAAGTCCGCCAATCCGTTATAGCCGATGAGATCGATCTGGTCGGCCGCGGCATCGAAATTGTGCACCGTGTCGGCGCCGATCGGTTGCGAGAAGACGAAGAGATCGTTGCCGTGCGAGCCGGTCAGCACGTCGTCGCCGGACCAGGCAAAGATCGGCGAACCCGGTGCGTAGGCCTCGACATTATCGGCGATCGATGCGGTGCCCGTGGTGCCGTCGGCATTGATCCAGGTCATCTCGACATCGAGCACGGCTGCCCCGGTGAAACTGGCCGGCGTGGTAACGGTCAGCCCGTGCAGGTCGTTGGTCTGGATCGTCCAGCTTCCGTCGGCATTATGGGTCGCGCCATCGATGGTCCAGCCCGAAGGCACGTCCTTCACCGTGACGGCGATGAGCGCGCCCTCATGTGATGGGTCGGTGAGGGCAAGGTTGATGGGCTCGCCGGAGGTGCCGGCGGGCAGGTTAAAAGCTGGAGTACCGACCCCAGGGTTTCCGGCTATGTCAGTCCAGAATGAGGTACCGGTGCCACTGGACAGGACTTGGACGGTATGCGCGCCACCGCCGACTGGCTTCGTAACATCCAAGGTGTAGATGTCGTGCCCGGTGCCGTCGATGCCGACATGTATGAAGGTCCCGGCTGTCGCAGTTGCGCCTACCAGCGCGATGTCATTGATGTCGAAGCCCGAGACCGCCTCACTGAAGGTGAAAGTGATCGTCTGCTTGGCACCGTTGTTGTCATGCGAAATGACGACCGTCGGCGCCGTTGTATCACCGCCCGTCACGTTGATCGTCGCTATTGCCGTGCCTGTGTCAGTGCCGCCGTTGGCCGTTCCGCCGCCGTCCACCAGTGTATAGGTCACGCTCTTTGCGATGGTTCCGCTGATTGCGTTCGCATAGAGGATGTGATCGGCAAGGGCCTGCGCGGCCGCCGCGGTGGCATTGGCATTGAAGGTCACGACCAGATTCGACCCGTTCGTGCCGCCGGTGAAGGTACCAATGAGTGTGCCACCATAGCTCACACTATTGCCGCTGACGGTGATCTGGCCAGCGCCGGGCGCCTGATTCTGGATGGTCAACTGGTCCGTGGCCGCGCCGTTTGCCGTGAACCCGACAGTGAGCGAGCCGCCGCCGAAGTTGGCGGAGTCGATGTCCGTTATCGTCGCTGCTGGGGCGATGGCTGTAGCGGCGGACCCCGCCGTGTAGTTCAGGATTGTGGATGTCCCGGCCGTTCCGCTATTGAGATCGATTGCCGGGGCGTCGTTGGTGCCGAGTATGTCAATGTGTACTGAAGTGTGAGTGCCATCGGCGCTGACCACGTCGAAATTCTCGGTGTAATGCTGACTGGCGACCAATTCATTGTGAGCAGAAGAGGCGGTGTAAGTCCAGGCACCGGCCGTGTTGATTGCAAAGGTTCCATAAGTTCCAACATTGGCCGTCTGGGCGATGAAAGTCGTTGAGCTGTCGACGTCCGAGATAGTGAGCGTGCCTGAGGTCGAGATGTTTGCTGCAGCGTTGGTCTCGGTCAGGTTGACCGAGGCCGACGACAGAACCGCTGCATCGTTGGCGCCGTTGATGGTGACGGTCAGAACTGCCGTATCGGTCAGGCTGCCGTCGCTGACGGTGTAGTTGAAGGTGTCAGTGGTCGTGCCGCCCGTATTGAGCGCCTGCACCGTCGCGTCGTTCTCGTTGACGACATAGGTGTAGCTGCCGTTGCTGTTGAGCGTCAGCGTGCCGTGCGCGCCGACCAGCCCGCCACCTACCAAGCCGGCCGAGCCCGCATTTTCGACTCCACCAGTGCGGATGGCGCTGACCGTCAGGCCGGCGCTGTCGATATCGCTGTCGTTGGTGAGCACGTTGCCGGTGCCGTTGTTGCCGCCGGACGCGTTGAGGGTGCCGCCCTTCTCGGTGGCCGCGACAGCACCGAGGATGGCGCTGGTGTCGTTCACACCAACCGGCGCATCGTTGGCGCCGTTGATGGTGACGGTCAGAACTGCCGTATCGGTCAGGCTGCCGTCGCTGACGGTGTAGTTGAAGGTGTCAGTGGTCGTGCCGCCCGTATTGAGCGCCTGCACCGTCGCGTCGTTCTCGTTGACGACATAGGTGTAGCTGCCGTTGCTGTTGAGCGTCAGCGTGCCGTGCGCGCCGACCAGCCCGCCACCTACCAAGCCGGCCGAGCCCGCATTTTCGACTCCACCAGTGCGGATGGCGCTGACCGTCAGGCCGGCGCTGTCGATATCGCTGTCGTTGGTGAGCACGTTGCCGGTGCCGTTGTTGCCGCCGGACGCGTTGAGGGTGCCGCCCTTCTCGGTGGCCGCGACAGCACCGAGGATGGCGCTGGTGTCGTTCACACCTATCGGGCCGTCATTGGTGCCGTTGATGGTGACGGTGACGTCCTGCGTGGTGGTGGCGCCGAAGTCGTCGGTGACCGT